>NZ_JBEYTS010000092.1:0-22110 GCF_040643155.1 Streptomyces sp. NPDC047453
AGACGCGCACTCCCTACGACGAATCCACCGCGTGGTCACACCACGCGACCCTCTCGGCCGCCACTTGACACCACAACGGCATGGGATGTCTGACCGGCACTCTGGCTCACTGCGGTACGGCAGACGGGCGAAGCGTGACAGCCACGCGCCGCCGGCAGCGGCGACGCCGGACGCGGGCGCCCCTCGTGGCGCCCAGCATGACAAGCTGTGCTTCCCACTGCGCGAACCCAGGAGATCACCATGACTGCAGAGTCTGCGTCGCAAGAAGGTTCGGAGCCGGCTGGCGCCGAAAGCCCTGCCCTGGCGCCCGACGATGACGGCCAGTATGACTTGAAGGGCAAGTTTCGGGAGGCCCTGGCGCGTAAGCGCGGCATGCAGGCGAAGGCCGCCGCCCTCGCTGCGAACACCGATGCGTCGAAGGCCCGCGGCACGCGCGGTCCGGCTGCGAGCCAGCGCTCGTTTCGACGAAAGAGCGGTGGCTGAGTTCAAACCGGCCGCCGGATGGGACTCGGCCGGGCACGGCCCGGCCGCCATGCCGGTGATTGTTGGAGATGGCGGCGAGCATGGACGACGAGGCCGTGTTCGGGCCGGTCTCACCGGAGTTTGACCTGTCCCACTGCTGGTCAGTCGGCAAGGCAGCGGATTCTGATCACCAGGACGTGCTGCGCACATTGGCGTGAGCAGCCTCAGCCCCGGGCCTTCCCTGAGAAGAGCAGGTGGCTTCGTTGATCTCCAAGGACAGCGTTTGTCGACGGTTTCCGGAGGCAGTTGGTGATCAACCGGCTCTGGAATGTGGATGAGAAATGACGGCACTGCGTGGATGCGAACGTGGGGACGGCCAGCCGCCCGAAGGGCGGCTGGCCGTCGAGGCAGGTAGCGGCAGAGGTCAGTGCCTGTTTCTGATCTCCGGTGGCCGGGTGAGAGAGTGCAGCCCTTGATGTTCGCGCGGTTTCGACCGGCGTTTAATCACTTGACCCGGCCCGTACGGTGTTCGAGTGAAGGACACTCTGATCGACGAACTCCGCACCGCGTATGACGCCCAACTCCGTGGTGTCACCCCGCCTGGCGGCAGCGCCCGCGTCGAGAAGGACGGCCCGTTGACCCGTGTCGTCGGTTGGCACCGTGGCTTCGTCACAGGCCCACGCGACCTCGGTGTGTGCGGGGCAGAACTCGACACGCTCATAGCGCGGCAGCGTGACTTTTACGCTGCCCGTGGTGAGGCGGTCGAATGGAAGACTCGCGCTCACGATCTCCCCGCCGACCTCACCGACCGACTCACCGCGGCCGGCTTCGTCGCCGAGGACAGCGAGACTGTGCTCATCGGGCAGTCCGCAGACCTTGCCGCCGACCCCGTCCTGCCCGACGGCGTGACCCTCCGCCGTGTCACCGCCAGATCAGACCTCCAGCACATCGCCGCTATGGAGAGCACCGTCTGGGGCGAGGACTGGAGTTGGCTCGCCGACGACCTGGCCGCCCGGATCGAGAACGCCCCAGAGAACACCATCGTCCTCGTCGCCGAGGCACGCACCGAAGTCGTCTGCGCCGCCTGGCTGGTGTTCAATGACGGCGTCGACTTCGGCGGCCTCTGGGGCGGCTCAACGCTCACGGAATGGCGCGGACAGGGCATCTACCGGGCCATGGTCGCCCACCGAGCCCAACTCGCTGCTGCCCGCGATGTCCCCTACGTCTACGTCGACGCCTCAGCCGACAGCGCCCCGATCCTCACCCGCCTTGGCCTGCACGCAGTCACCACGACGACACCGTATGTCTGGTCGCCCTGAGCTCAGCCGGCCTTCGCCGGCTCCTCGGCTCGCGCCCGGGTACTGGCCAGGCGGTAGGAGTCGGTGCCGGTCTCGATGATGGTGCCGTTGAAGGTCAGGCGGTCGACGAGGCCGCGCAAAGGCGGGGGTCTGTGAACGTCTTGGTCCAGCCTCCGAACGACTCGTTGGAGGCGATGGCGACGCTGTTCTTCTCCTCGCGCTCGGTCAGAACCTGGAACAGCAGTTCGGCGCCGTGGCGGTCGAGTTCCATGTAGCCGAGCTCGTCGATGCAGAGAAGGTCAACGCGGCCGTAGCGGGCGATGGTCTTGTTCAGCTGCTTCTCGTCGGCGGCCTCGACCAGCTCGTTCACCAGCTTCGTGGCGAGCGTGTAGCGGACGCGGTAGCCCTTCATAGCGGCCTCGGTGCCCAGCGCGATGAGCATGTGGGACTTACCGGTGCCGGAGTCGCCGATCAGGCAGAGCGGCTGACTCTTCTTGATCCACTCGCAGCTGGCCAGGGTGTGGATCGTGGCCGGGTCGATGTTGGGGTTGGCGTCGAAGTCGAAGGTCCGCAGCGACTTCTCCCGCGGGAAGCCGGCTGCCTTGATCCGCCTCTCCGAGCGGCGGCGGGCCCGGTCGTCGCACTCGGCCATCAGCAGCTCGGCGAGGAAGCCGCGGTAGGTCATCTGGTCCTTCATCGCCCGGTCGGCGATCTCGGGGAACTCGTTGCGGATCGACGGCAGCCGCAGCATGCGGCAGGCGGTGTCGATGGCGGCGTCGGCGGCCTGCTCGGTCAAGCCGCGCTGGCGGGGCAGGGTCACTGTGCTTCTCCCTCTCGGTGGTCACCGCCGCTGGCGCGACGACGTCGGAGCAACTGGTCATAGGGGGTCACCGACGGCAGTGGCCTGGTGTCCGGCGGGAGATGGGACAGCTTCCACTCGTGCAGGGACGTCACGTTCGCCGGCGGCTTGCCGGACAACAGTTGGCCTGCCGGGGCGGGTTCGGTCTCGGCCTGGGCGGCCTTGCGGGCCTCCAGCGCGACGGCGTCAGCGGTCATCGCCCCGGCCCGCAGGGCCGCGGCCACGCCGGCGACGATGTGCTCATGCGGCAGGTGCCGGCCCAGCAGCAGGACCTCGATCAGGGCCCGGGTGCCGTCCCGCTCGCCGTGGACCTTCTGGGCCTGAGCCCACCAGGCGTCGTGGACCGGGGTGAACCTGCCCGCCGAGCGAGCCTGTTCGAGGGCGGTGGAGCCGGGAAACGCGCCGGGCTTGCGGACCAGGACCTCCAGGTAATGATCCAACTCCAGGCGGACGGCCCCCTTGGCGATCAGCCTCTCGTGCCGGGCCACTTCCACGTTCTGGTCGTAAACCACCAGGTGAGAAGCGTGCAGGACGACCCGCACCCGCTTGCCGATCAGCCGGATCGGCACCGAGTAGCGATTGGTGCGGACCGGGATCTGACCGTAGCGGTCGACCCGCGGGGTGAACAGCCGGCCCGTCTCGAACGGCTCCTCGGGCAGGGGCATCAGCAGCGGCCGCTCGAGCGCGAAGCACTCGGCGACGGTCTTGGACCGGGCACCGATGCGGCGTGCGTCGTCCTGCCGGTCCCACCGCTCGACCATCTCGTTCAGCTCGGCGAGCGAGGAGACCTCGGGGACGGGGACGAAGTGGTTGCGGCGGAAGTAGCCGATCATCCCTTCGACGCCGCCCTTCTCGTGGGCGCCCTCGATGCCCGGCCGGCAGTAGAAGCTCTCGATGCCGAACCTCCGCGAGTTCTCGAATTCTGAAGGGCCGTCGTGACGAACCCACGGGTTCAGGAGCGAAGTTTGCTTGGACTGAGACGGCGGTTCAGAGCTTGCTTCCAGCGTCGGCGATACCGGGAGAGGTCATTCGAGAGCCGGGGTTGTGCTCGGAGTGCCGCTTGCCGTCGGCGTCGGGCTCGGAG
The DNA here is from genome assembly GCF_040643155.1 of Streptomyces sp. NPDC047453. Lineage (NCBI taxonomy): Bacteria > Bacillati > Actinomycetota > Actinomycetes > Kitasatosporales > Streptomycetaceae > Streptomyces > Streptomyces sp. NPDC047453. The sequence continues at coordinate 3,704 of NZ_JBEYTS010000092.1, forward strand.
GCGCGGGTCGCCGGATGCAGCGCGGTCATCAGCTCCAGGCCGGTCACCGCGGTCGATCCGCGCGGCGTCATCACCCGGGACGCGTACACACCCAGGACGCGGGCGAGTTCGGCCGGCGGGAGCTGCCCGGCCTCGCCCCAGTGCCGGGTGTCCAGCGCGTGCCACGACGGGATGCACAGCTGGACGCAGGCCCGCTCCGAGCCTTGCGCGGGGCGGTAGATCCGCGCCCACGGCCCGAACCCGCGCTTGGTCAGCTTCCAGTCGGCGCGGGCCAGCTGCTTGATGACCTTGTGGCCCTCCGGGATCCGCCCGGCGAGCCGCTCCTCATCCGTGAGCGCGGCCGGGAGGCCGTAACGCTCCAGCGCGGCCTCGGTGAGTACGAGCAGCGGGTCGGCGTCCTTGCCCGGCCCGGACAGCTTCGGCTGCCCGAGACGAGCCTCTTTGAGTGTCCACTCCACCAAGGCCGGGATGCTCTTGGCGGGCACGTCCAGGACCAGGCCGCCGGGGCAGTACGCCAGCACCTGCCCGTCCTCGACGTCGACGACTGCGAGCGGTCCGTTCTCGAAGCGCGGGTCGGTGCCGCCTGCCGGGGTGCCGGCCGGGGCCGCCTTCTTCGCGCCCGGGCGGCGCGACGTCGACGTACTCCTGGTGGTGCGCGCCGGACGCGGCGCGGCCTGCGGAGCAGCGGCGGGAGCGGGGGCGGTCTGAGTGTTCTCGTGTGCAGTCATGGCCGCAGCCTCGGAGGCTGGGCCTGCGGACAGAGCCTGTTCTGCCGGGGCGGGCGTGCCGGTGAACGTGGCCTGCACCGGCGCGGCCGTCGACTCCGGCGCAGTCGTGGGTGCGGGGTAGAGCTCCGCGAGCTGCTTGAGCAGCCGGGCGTATGCCTCGCGCTCCGGACCGCGCGGCTCGGTCGGCTTCTTGATCGACTCCCAGCCGGACACCGTGGCCCGGCGCACCTTCAGCGCGGCGGCGACTTCGTCCAGCGTCAGGCCGTGCGCCTGACGCAGCCGCTTGCGCTCCTCCGCGGGCGGCAGCGGAGAGCGGGATGCGACCAGCGCGTCGACCGCGTCGAACAACTCGGACATGGAACACCTCCTGACCACCAGCCTATCCCATGAACCGTACCCATCGTGCACTTTTACCGTACGGATCGCGTACGGAGCGTGTTCGATGGCTGGGAGGTGCACACTTCCGTAAAGTGGTGTGCATGACGGAGACGACCTACTCGATCGTGGAAGCCCGCGCCCGCCTGGGCGCCATCGCGCGCGAGGTCAGCGCCACCCGTGAACCGGTCGCCATCACCGACCACGGCCAGACCGTCGCCGTACTCGTCAGCCCCGCCGACGCCCTGGAACTGCAGGAGCTGCGCGCCCTGGCCGCCTACCGCGCCCGCCAGGCCCGCGGCGAGGACGCCGGCGTCCCGCACGACGAGGCGTACCGTCGTGTGTTCGGCGGAGCTGAGGCGTGAGCTACGAGGTCATCTGGGAGCCCGAGGCCCTCGCCCAGGCGGAGCGGTTCGCCAAGGACCACCCCGACGGGGTACGGCAGGTGTTCAACGCTGTCGACCGCCTCGCCGACAACCCCCGCCCCGACGGCGCGTTCGGCAGCGCCGACCTGCTGCGCATCCACATCGGCGCCTACCGCGTGATGTACGAGATCAGCGACCAGCAGGTACGCGTCAGCGTGATCCACCTCGGTCGCGTGCGCTGACCGGGAACGACGGCAGCCAGGTGTTGCCGAGAGGTGCTGGCCCCGTACCCCTCATGTGCGCCTTCCTTGCCCGGCAACGCGTGGGATGCGCTCGAAGGTGCACCAGTGGATGCTGCGGTGGAGGCTGGAGACGTGGAAGTGCCGACGCAGGCGATGTGGACAGGCTGGATCACGTTCGGCCTGGTCAGCCTGCCGGTGCAGCTGTTCCCGGCGACACGACGACACGGCGTGGATCTGCACGAGGTGCACGCCGCGGACGGCTCCCGCATCCGGCACCGGCGCGTATGCCAAGCCGAGCGCCGCGAGGTCGACAACCGGGAGATCGCGAAAGGATACGAAACCCCCGACGGGCACACGGTGGTGCTCGAAGAAGGAGATCTCCAGGCCCTGCCGCTGCCCAGCAAGCACGTCATCGACGTCCTCGGATTCGTCCCCGTCGACGGCCTGGACCCGATCCTGTTCTCGCGCGCCTACTACGCCGCCCCGCACGGGCAGGCCGGGCAGCGGCCGTACGCACTGCTGGTGGCCGCGCTGACCCGGGCCGAGCGCGCGGCCGTGGCCAAGGTGACGCTGCGCACCAGGGAACGCCTGGCAGCAGTCTGGCCGCGCCGGGACACACTGGTCGTCCAGACACTTTTGTGGCCCGAAGAAGTCCGCGAACCCGGGAACATCGCATCGACCACGCCGGTGACCGGCCAAGAACTGGAGCTCGCCTCCCTGCTGATGACCCAGATGCCCGACGTCGACCTCGCCGAGCTGCACGACGACTACGCCGCAGCACTGCAGCAACTGGTGGCGGCGAAGGAATCCGGAGGCCAACTGGTGCAGTCCGCCGAGCCCGAGCCGGCGGTGGACTTGATGGCCGCGCTGGAGGAGAGCCTGCGCAAAGCCGCCGACCAGGGTCGCACGCCAGGCTGACCAGCAGCGCCAGCGCCGACGGCGTCGGGGCAGCGACGGTGCCGCTGGTGGCCGGACCTCCCTGCCAGGCCGGCCATCGAGTTCGCTACGGCCGAGCCTGCTCAGCCCTGGGGCGTTTCCTGCATCCGCTCCTCCGCAACGTCCAGGGAATGGCGCACCGCACCCAGCGCCACGGCTTGTTCCCTCAGCGTCGACTCATGCACGGTGACCGGTACCAGGGCGTGGAGGTGCAGATGACGGCGGACCGGCTCCAGCAGGACGTCTCCCGCCCGGGACACCCGGCGAGCGCCATACGGTGGACCGCGGGTCAGCCTCAGGGGTTCATGCGTCAAGAAATCATCAAATAAACGCCCGACGGCATCACAAAGCCGCTAATGAGACTTGCCGAGCAATTGGCGCAGAACTGTTCTGAATGAGCCGGTTTCCACCGATTTCCCTGCGCCCACATTGTCACGTCGCAGGCGAGCATTCCCTTCCCATCGTCGCTACGAGGGTGTCGCACATGTCGGATCTTGGATTCATCGTCCTAGCCATCGCCGCGTTCGCCCTGATCGGTCTGATCGCCAAGGGAGTGAGCCGACTGTGAGCCTGGACAACATCGTCGGCCTGGTCGTCGCCGTCTGCCTGGTGATCTACCTGGTCCTGTGCCTGATCTTCCCCGAGAAGTTCTAGCTGCGTTCCTCATGGTCCGTAGCCGGAGAGGTTCTCCATGAACGCCACTCTCGAGGGCTGGTTGCAGATCATCGCCCTAGTGGGTGCGCTGGCCCTGACCTTCCGCCCGTTCGGCGACTACACGGCCCATGTCCTGACCTCCCCCCGTCACTGGCGGGCGGAGCGCCTGGTTTACCGGGTCGGCGGCGTGCACGCGGACGCCGAGCAGACGTGGCCGGGCTATCTGCGCAGCGTGCTGGCGTTCTCCTTGGTTTCGGTGCTGTTCCTCTACGGCTTCCTGCGGCTGCAGAACCATCTGCTGCTCTCCCTCGGCATGAAGCCGGTGGCTCCCGACTTGTCCTTCAACACCGCCGCCTCCTTCGTCACCAACACCAACTGGCAGGCGTACTCGGGCGAGTCGGCCATGGGCCATCTGGTGCAGATGGCGGGCCTGGCGGTGCAGAACTTCGTCTCGGCGGCAGTCGGGATCGCCGTGGTCGCGGCCCTGATCCGCGGGTTCACCCGCAAGAAGACCGACCGGGTCGGCAACTTCTGGCAGGACCTCACCAGGATCGTGCTGCGGATACTGCTGCCGATCTCGCTGGTCATGGCGGTCGTTCTGGTCGCCGCGGGCACGATCGAGAACTTCCACGGCTTCCAGTCGATCACCACCATCGCCGGGGAGCATCAGTCCATCCCCGGCGGCCCGGTCGCCTCCCAGGAGGTCATCAAGGAGCTGGGCACCAACGGCGGCGGGTTCTACAACGCCAACTCCGCCCACCCCTTCGAGAACCCCAATCCGTTCACCAACTGGCTGGAGATCTACCTGCTGCTGGTGATCGGCTTTTCGCTGCCGCGCACCTTCGGCACGATGGTCCGTGACAAGCGGCAGGGCTACGCCATCGTCGCCGTAATGGCGCTGATCTGGGCCGTGTCGGTGGGCATCCTCACCGCCAACGAGCTGCACAGCGTGAGCAGTTCGGCCGGACACGCGGCCGGCGGGATGATGGAGGGCAAGGAGCAGCGCTTCGGGATCTGGGCTTCGGCCCTGTTCGCCGTGTCCACGACCCTGACGTCCTGCGGTGCGGTCAACTCCTTCCACGACTCGTACACGCCGGGCGGCGGCGGCCTGACGATCTTCAACATGATGCTCGGCGAGATCGCGCCCGGCGGCACCGGGTCCGGTCTGTACGGGATCTTGATCCTGGCCATCGTGGCGGTCTTCGTCGCCGGGCTCATGGTCGGCCGCACGCCCGAGTACCTGGGCAAGAAGCTGCGCGGCCGGGAGATGAAGTACGCCTCGCTGTACATCCTCACCACCCCGGCAATCGTGCTGGTCGGCACCGGCATCGCGATGGCCTTGCCGGGTGAGCGGGCGGCGATGCTCAACCACGGCCCGCACGGGTTCTCCGAAGTGCTCTATGCCTTCACCTCGGCCGCCAACAACAACGGCTCCGCGTTCGCCGGGCTGAGCGCCAACACCGTCTGGTACAACACCGCGCTCGGGCTCGCGATGCTCCTGGGCCGCTTCCTGCCGATGGTGTTCGTGCTGGCGCTGGCCGGATCGCTCGCCCAGCAGCAGCCGGTGCCGACCACGGCGGGCACGCTGCCCACCCACCGGCCGCAGTTCGTCGGCCTGCTGTCCGCCGTGATCCTCATCGTCGTCGGCCTCACCTACCTGCCCGCGCTCGCGCTGGGGCCGCTCGCCGAAGGGTTGCACTGATGCCCACCACCACCTTGGAAGCCAAGGCACCGAAGGGCCCTCCGGGGGCCGCACCGCCTCGGATCTCCGCGGGGATGCTGGAGCCCAAGCTGCTTCTCGCCTCCGTCCCCGGAGCGCTGCGCAAGCTCGACCCGCGCCTGATGGTCAAGAACCCCGTGATGTTCGTGGTCGAGGTCGGCGCGGCGCTGACCACCCTGTCTGCGATCAAGGACCCGAGTGTTTTCGCCTGGGTGATCATCGGCTGGCTCTGGCTGACCGTGGCCTTCGCCAACCTCTCGGAGGCGGTGGCGGAGGGACGCGGCAAGGCACAGGCGGAGACACTGCGCCGGACGAAGAAGGACACTATGGCCCGCCGTGTCCTCCATGCCCGGCAACCTGGCGCACCGGAGGTCACCGAGGAGATTGCGGGCACCGAGCTCCGACTCGGTGACCTGGTCGTGGTCGAGGCCGGCGAGGTCATCCCTGGTGACGGCGATGTGGTGGAGGGCATCGCGAGCGTGGACGAGTCCGCGATCACGGGTGAGTCGGCTCCGGTTATCCGTGAATCGGGCGGTGACCGCTCGGCCGTGACGGGCGGGACGAAGGTGCTCTCCGACCGCATCGTGGTGCGGATCACCTCGAAACCCGGCGAGACCTTCATCGACCGGATGATCGCGCTGGTGGAGGGCGCGGACCGGCAGAAGACACCGAACGAGATCGCGCTCAACATCGTCCTGGCCTCGCTGACCATTATCTTCATGGTCGCCGTGGTGACCCTGCAGCCGTTCGCCATCTTCGCCGGCGCCGAGCAGTCCATCGTCATCCTCGTGGCACTGGTCGTCGCTTTGATCCCGACCACGATCGGCGCGCTGCTCTCCGCGATCGGCATCGCGGGCATGGACCGGCTGGTGCAGCGCAATGTGCTGGCCATGTCCGGACGCGCCGTGGAGGCCGCGGGCGACGTCAACACCCTGTTGCTGGACAAGACGGGCACCATCACCCTGGGCAACCGGCAGGCCGCTGAGTTCCTGCCGGTCAGCGGCATCGACCTGGAGACACTGGCGGACGCTGCCCAGTTGTCCTCGATCGCCGACGAAACGCCCGAGGGCCGCTCGATCGTGGTCCTCGCCAAGGAACGTCACGCGCTGCGCGCAAGGACCGAAGGCGAGCTGGCACATGCCGAGTTCGTCCCGTTCACCGCGCAGACCCGGATGTCGGGGGTGGACCTCAACGGCACGCTGGACAACCGCTCGCTGCGCAAGGGCGCGGCCACCGCGGTCATGCGCTGGGTCCGCGACCACGGCGGCCACCCCACCGACGAGGTCGGCCCGCTGGTCGACGGCATCTCCGCCACCGGCGGCACGCCTCTGGTCGTCGGCGAGGTGGTGCGGCAGGCAGGTGTCGAGAGCGCCCGGATCCTCGGTGTCATCCACCTCAAGGACGTGGTCAAGCACGGCATGCGCGAGCGCTTCGACGAACTGCGCCGCATGGGCATCCGCACGGTGATGATCACCGGTGACAACCCGCTCACCGCCAAGGCGATCGCCGAGGAGGCGGGCGTGGACGACTTCCTCGCCGAGGCCACGCCCGAGGACAAGATGGCGCTGATCAAGCGGGAGCAGGCCGGCGGCAAGCTGGTCGCGATGACCGGCGACGGCACCAACGACGCCCCCGCCCTGGCCCAGGCGGATGTCGGGGTGGCGATGAACACCGGCACCTCGGCCGCCAAGGAAGCCGGCAACATGGTCGACCTCGACTCCAACCCGACCAAGCTCATCGAGATCGTCGAGATCGGCAAACAGCTCCTGATCACCCGGGGTTCGTTGACCACCTTCTCCATCGCCAACGACATCGCGAAGTACTTCGCGATCATCCCCGCGATGTTCGCGAGCGTCTACCCGGGGCTGCACCATCTCAACATCATGGGCCTGCACAGCCCGACCTCGGCAATCGCCTCGGCGATCATCTTCAACGCGCTGATCATCATCGCGCTGATCCCGCTGGCCCTGCGCGGTGTCCGCTACCGGCCCTCCTCCGCGGCGGCGTTGCTCAGCCGCAACATCTGGATCTACGGTCTCGGCGGCCTGGTGCTGCCGTTCCTCGGCATCAAGGTCATCGACCTGATCATCCAGTTCGTCCCCGGACTGCACTGACCGACAAGGAGGGCGATCCTCGTGCTCGGCTCCCTCGCCCACGTGGTCCGCCACCACCTGGCGGCGCTGCGCATGCTGCTGGTGTTCACCGTGATCCTGGGCATCGCCTATCCGCTGGCCGTCACCGGCATCGCCCAGGGCCTCTTCCCGCACCAGGCCAACGGATCCATGATCAAGGACAGCGGACGTCCAGTTGCCTCCGCCCTCATCGGCCAGAACTTCAACCTCCCGCTGCGCAAAGGCCAGACCACGCCGGCACCCGACCCCAAGTGGTTCCAGCCACGCCCGTCCGCGGCGGGGAAGGCCGGCTACGACCCGACCAGCTCCGGCGCCTCCAACCTGGGCCCCAACAACGCCACGCTGATCAAGACGATCGCCCAGCGCCGGGCCGCGGTGGCCGCGTTCGACGGCGTTCGGCCGAGCAGCGTTCCCGTCGACGCGGTCACCGCCTCCGGCTCCGGGCTCGACCCTGACATCTCACCCGCCTACGCCTACGAGCAGGTGAACCGGGTGGCGAAGGCCCGCGGGCTGGACCCGGCCGCGGTCCGCAAGCTCGTCGCGGCGCACGTCAGTGGCCGCCAGCTGGGTTTCCTGGGTCAGGACAGCGTCAACGTCGTCCGGCTCAACCACGATCTGGCCGCGTTGCAGCAACGATGAACATGCACCGCGCACCATGCGTCACGCGGTCCGGTCCCGCGAGCTCCCCCTCGCCCGACCGGGCTGCGGCACTCCTGGCGTGGGGGCGTCGTCCAGCGCAGGGAGAGGGACGGAGATGACGCGACACGTGCTGGTCGTCGACCACGAGCCGCAGCTGTTGCGCGCCCTGGACGTCAGTCTGACCGCGCAAAGCTACGCCGTCGTCACCGCATCTGACGGAGCCAGCGCCCTGCGCCTGGCCTCCAGCAAGCCGCCGGATGCGGTCATCGTTGACCTCGACCTGCCGGACGCCGACAGCACCGACGTCATCACGGGCCTGCGGTCCTGGTCGTCCGTGCCCGTCATCGCGCTGTCGGAGCACGCCGCACCCGCCGACGTCGTCGGCGCGCTGGACGCGGGCGCCGACGACTACGTGGCCAAGCCGTTCGCCATGGAGGAGCTGCTGGCCCGGTTGCGTGCCGTGCTGCGGCGTACGGACCGTGGTGGCGGACCTCGGACGGTCACCGTCGGCGACTACGCCGTCGACCTGACCGCCTGCACGGTGGTGAGCGACTCGGGGCGCGGCGAGACCGTCCACCTCACGCCCAAGGAATGGCAACTGCTCGCCACGCTGTTGCGCTATCCGGGACGGCTGGTCACCGGCCATCAACTGCTGCGCGACATCTGGGGACCGGGGCACGACGAGCACTCCAACTACCTGCGCATCAACATCTCGGGCCTGCGCCACAAACTCGAGCCCGACCCGGCGCATCCGCGCTACCTGATCACCGAGCCCCGCGTGGGCTACCGCTTCGAACCTAGCGGAGACAAGGCGCGGTGAGCGCGGCAGACACGATCGTCATAGCGGTCTTCGCCGCCTGCGGCGGTTGCGTGATGGCGCTCGCCGGACTCACCGGCCTGCGCCAGGCCCGCAGGATCGAGCGGACCGGCCTCAGGGCCTGGGCGCTGGTCAAGCCCAACCCCGGAGCGCGTGGCGAGGATTCCCCGTCGCCACGCCCACTGCTCCAGTTCAGCACAGAGACCGGCCAAGTGGTGGAGATCGGCAGTCCCGTACCGCCGACACGACGACGGCCATTGCACGACGGCGACACACTGCTGATCAGCTACGACCCGGCCGACCCAGGCAGCATCGTCGTCTACAACCGCGAACGGCGCTTGCTGGACTACGGGTTCATCGCCGCCGGAACGCTCATACTCCTGCTCGCACTGGTCCTGGTCAGCCTCGCAGCGCCGTAGCCCGTGCTCAGCATCCCCACGGGCGCTTCGCCACTTACAGAGCGGCTTCACCGTCCTGGCTGTGCTCGTGCTGATCCTCATGATCGCCGCCGATATGCTCCAGTTGCCACGTCCCCTGGTCGATGCGGAGCCGGCTGGTGAACGCCCGCAGAAGCCGGGCGTCCTCGGCGCTGAGACGGCCGCCTGCCAGCGCCAGGATCCGGCCACCGGCCACAGCGGCGGTGAAGGGTGCGTCTTCGGGGGTCTCCGGTGGGGAGAGGCCTGCCGCCGCTTCGGACTCCCATCCGCTGTCTGTCTGCCGCAGGAGTGCGACACCCTCCAGATCGAAGGTGCGGCGCAGGGCGTCGACGAGGTCGGCGGATGCCATCGCCCCGGCTGCGAGCACGTCGGCCACCAGGCGAGCGAGACTTTCGGCTTCCACCTGCGCGCGGGTCACCTGGAGTGCCCGTCTGGCCAGGCTGTCGACGAGGAGGCCGACAGTGACGCCGACGACGGCGAAGACGAACAGGCCGACGAGATCGATCAGCCGGTCGACGCGCAGGCTGTAGTAAGGGCGGGTGTAGAGGAAGTCGGCGGCCAGGAAACCTGTCACCGTCGCCAGGGCGGCCGGCCCGAGACCACCGACGACGGCCGCGAGAACGACGGTGAGGAGCGTGCACAGCAGTGCTCCCGCCAGACCGAGACTGCCTCGGGCGGGAAGCAGCAGCGCCGTCACCACCAGAGGGGCGAGCACCGACAGCGCCCAGCCGATCGCGGTGCGTCGGGCCGACAGGGGCGCCCGGCCCCGGTGCGTGCGGCGGACGAGGCGGGGCAGCCGGGCGGTCAGCGGGTACTTGGACGGCCTGTGCGGCGGGATGACGTGGACCTCTACCGGTCCGGCCGCCCGGACGACTCGGTTGATCACGGAGCCGTACAGCATCTGGTAGCCGTGACTGCGGCGGCTGGCGCCCAGGACGAGCTGGCTCGCGTGTTCCGCGCGCGTGAAGTCGAGGATCGTCCGGGCCACGTCCTCGCCGGCGACCTGGACTTACCGCCCCCGAGTTCGGCGAGCAGCCGGCGCTGGCCGCTCAGCCAGGGCGGGTCGGGCTCCTTCAGGCCACTGGGGTTGCGGACGTGGACGCCGACGAGTTCGGCCCCTGTGCCGGTGGCCAGTTGGGCGGCCCGGTGGAGGACTCGCTCGCCCTCCGCCTCGCCCGTCAGCGCGGCGACGATCCGCGAGCCGCGTCGGACGACCGCGCTGCCCGGGCCGGTGGCGTGGTCGTGGATGTGATCACGGATCCACTGATCCGCGAGCTCGCGCAGTACCGTGATGTTGCCTGGACGGAAGAACCCGGCCAGCGCCCATTCGGCCCTGTCGGGCGGGTAGATCCGGGTCAGTCGGCGGCGCAGGGCTTCGGGGTCCAGGTCGATGACATCCACTTGGTCGGCCGCGGCGGCGACTGCGTCGGGAACCGTTTCGTGGACGGGCACGCCGGTGAGTTCCTCCACTTGATCGCTGAGGCTCTGCAGATGCTGGACGTTCAGCGCGGAGACCACGTCCACTCCCGCGTCCAGCAGTTCCTCGACGTCCTGCCACCTCTTGTCGTGGCGGCTGCCCGGTGCATTGGTGTGGGCGAGTTCGTCGACCAGAACGGTCTGGGGGTGACGCGCGAGGATCGCCTGCACGTCCATTTCACCGAACCTGGCGCCGTGGTGGGCGACCGGCTTGCGGGGAATGACCTTCAGGTCGTCCAGACCGGCTGCGGTGTCCTGGCGATCGTGGGTCTCGGCCAGTCCCACCACGACGTTGTTGCCCAGCTCAGCGAGGCGGCGGCCTTCCGCCAGCAACGCGCACGTCTTGCCGACCCCAGGGGCCGTGCCCAGATACAGGTGCAACCGACCGCGCATGACCGTCACTGCCAGGAAGCCTGACTCCAAACGCGTTCACCTCGAGCATATGCAACACCCGCGGTGCTCACCCTGACGACCTGCGCCGAGACCGACGGCCCGAAAGCGGCGGCCCTGGAGAAGGACATGGGCGGCGACCTTCGTACCGTTGGCTGCCGGGCCCACGGGCGGGAGGTGGTGCCGACGACGGCTCAGACGTACCAGAACTCAGTCCGCCGCACGACGCGCCGCGTTTCCGCTCTCGGCAGCCGCGGGCAGGCTCAGCACAGCGGTCAGACCGCCCCCGGCCGTGGCCTCCCACCGCAGTTCACCACCAATCATCTGCGCGAGGTCCGCACACAGACGCGGCACCAGACCGGTGACCGGAACCAGGGCACCGACAGCCTCCCTCGCTTCGACGTCGAGGGGACCGTGATCGGCCAGCCGGATCTCGACCCGGCCGTCAGCCGTCCCTACGGCCACGGCGGGCGGCTCGCCGTCGGGGCTGCGGCGCAGCGCATGGGCCGCCAGATCGGTCACCACCCGGGTGAGCACCGTGGCATCCGCGATCACGTCCGGGAGATCCTCGGTCATCTCCAGCGTCAGGATGTGCCCGCCCGGCCCGAGGTCACCGAGCGCGACCGCCATGACCTCATCCATGTCGACCGGTCGCAGATGCACATCCAGGGCCCCGGCGTGCGCCCGACTCAGGTCCAGCACGTCGCCGACGAGCGCCCCGATCCGGCGGACGGCCTGCTGGGACCGATCACACAGCGCGGCCCACTGCGCGGCGGTCGCGGGCGTCCGACGCTCCCGCAGCCGCTCCAGCGCCCCTTGTGCCGCCGCGACCTCCGCCTCCAGGTCGCTCGCGGCAGCCTGCAGTGCCTCAGCACGGCGCCGGTCGGAGACGGCACGCTCGCTCAGGGCCTCGGCCTGCTGGCGACTGCGTCGGCTTTCCCAGGTCGCCGCCACCTGAGCGGCGCAGCCGTGCAGAAGGCGCCGGTCGGCCGCATCGAGAGGCCGGCCGCGCGCGGCCAGCATCAGCTCGTCCGTCACCGACACCTCCGTGTCCGCCTGCTCCGGTCGCTCGGGCGAGCGGGGCCCCGAACTGGCGGTAACAAACCACCGTCGGCTGTCCGAGCCGTTCCGCTGGAGCAGGCTGATCGCCTCAAGGCCGAAGGTCGTACGGACGCGTTCCAGCAAGGCCGGCAGATCGTCCCGGTCGCGCAGCGCCGACGTCGCCAGATCCGCAAGGGCCCCCGCCTCCGCCGAAGCCCGCGCGTGGCGACGAGCCCGCCGGGCCGACCGTTCGACGGCCAAACTGACCACGATGGCCACGGCCACGAACACCACCAGGACGGATGCATCGCCGACGCGTGCCACGGTGAGCGAGTGGATCGGCTGTACGAAGAAGTAGTTGGCCAGCGCACCGGCCCCCAGCGCAGCGACCAGAGCCGGATACAGGCCACCCACCACCGCGACGCCCACCACAGCCATCAGGTACACCAGCAGCTCACCGGCCAGCCCGAACCCCCGTACGGCGGTCAGCGTCACGGTCAGGACGGGCAGCAGTACCGCCGCCAGCACCAGCCCCCACCAGAACCGGCCCCGGCCGAGACCACCCGTCAGCGGAGGCAGAGCCGACGCCTTGGCCCGCTCCCTGCGCCCGTGCGTCAGGACGTGCACGTCGAGGCCACCCGCCTGCCGGGTCACCTGGGCCACCACGCGGTCACCCAGCACCTCGTGCAGCGGACCGTACGCCCCGCCCAGCACGATCTGCGTGGCGTTCTCCGCACGCGCGAACTGCAACAGCGCCTGGGCGACGTCCGCATCCATCACCTGGTGGTAGCTGCTACCCAGTGACTCCACCAAGGCCCGGTGCCCGGCCAGCACCACCGGATCGGCGCCCACCCGGCCGTCATCGCGCGCCACGTGCACCGCCAGCAGCTCACTGCCCGGGATCCGGCCCGCGATCCGCACCGCACGCCGGATCAGCGCCTCCTCGCCCCGCTTGCCGGACAGCGCGACGACGATCCGCTCCTTCGTCTCCCAAGGCGCGACGATGCCGTGCTCCGCGCGGTAGCGCTGCAGCCCCTCCTCGACCCGATCCGCCACCCACAGCAACGCCAGCTCCCGCAGCGCGGTGAGGTTGCCCGGCCGGAAGTAATGGGTGAGAGCCACCTCGACGCGATCCGGCGGATAGACATTGCCGTGAACCATACGGCGCCTGAGCGCCTCGGGCGTCATGTCGACCAGCTCCACCTGCTCGGCGCGCCGCACCACCTCGTCCGGGATCGTCTCCGCCTGCCTGACCCCGGTGATCTCCTCCACCACGTCCGCCAGCGACAGCAGGTGCTGGATGTTGAGCGTGCTCACCACGTCGATCCCCGCGTCCAGCAGCTCCTCGACGTCCTGCCAGCGCTTCTCGTTACGGCAGCCAGGAACATTGGTATGCGCCAGTTCGTCGACAAGAGCGACCTGCGGCCGGCGCGACAGCACCGCGTCCAGATCCATCTCCGTGAACTCAAGGCCCCGATACACCATAGTCCGACGCGGCACCAGCTCCAGCCCCTCGGCCATCTCCAACGTCAGCCGACGGCCGTACGGCTCCACCAGACCGATCACCACATCGGTACCGCGCCCCCTGCGACGCTGCCCCTCGGCCAGCATGGCGTACGTCTTGCCCACCCCGGGGGCCGCTCCCAGGTACACCCGCAGACGCCCACGAGCCACCACCGACCACCTCCCTGCCCCGGTCCCACGGCAGCCCGGCCACCGGTCGCATCCGGCAGCTGATCCACTGCCCATACTGCGACCGCCTGGGCGCGAGTGCCACGAAGGCCGACCCAGAACGCGGGCAGCTTGCAAGGGGCAGGTACGGCCGTCCGGAGCTGGCTCTGAGACGTAGGCTGCCGTGTCGGCGCCGTGCTGATCAGTCTGACGCTCGCATTGCTGCCGCCAACAGGCATGTAGCTGAGCGTCACGGTCGTCGCGCACGGTGATTCTCATAAATGGAACAGATGCGAGAGTTCTGCAGGAGCCCCGGAAGCGATCACGTTTCCCCAGGTCACCGTTCGCGAAAGTCCTCTCGAAATCGGCATGTTGTGCGAAGCATTTCTGAGAGACTGCCGCCGTGAATTTGACGCCCGATCAGGCCGCATTAGCGGTAGAACGTCGCGACTGCCCGAACTGTCACGCGCCCGCCGGCAGCGCCTGCCGCACTCGGGGCGGGAAGACGGCCGCGAAGTACCACACCCCGCGTTTCATTCTCGTACCCGCGCTGCGCGAGGAACTCGAAGTGCCGGTGCCTGCCGACCGCGGCCCCGGCCGGGCGTGGAGACAGGGCTCCGCGCTCGCCGTGGTCCCGGCGCCGCGTACCGAGCAGCCGGTGCGGATGGGGTATGCGAGGACGTCGACCGCCCGGCAGGAGCTGGCGAGCCAGCTGGAAGCCCTCCGCCCGGCGGAATGCCACAAGATCTTCCACGAGCAGATCAGCACCCGCGTCAAGGTCCGGCCCGAGCTGGAGAAGGCGCTCACGCTGGCCCACCAGTTCAAGGAGGCCGCCCCCGAGACGCCCGTCATCTTCACCGTCCACGAACTCAAGCGCCTCGCCCGCAATGCCGCCGAGCTGATGACGCTGTCCGCCGAGCTCCAGGCCGGCGGCATCCAGCTCGAACTCCTCACCGGCCCGCTCACCGGCATCTACGACCCCAACGGCATGGGCGCGATGTTCTTCGCCGTGCTTGCCGTCGCCGGGCAGATCGAGCGCAACTACATCCGGGAGAAGACCCTCGAAGGCCAGGCCATCGCCGCATCCAAGGGCAACCATGGCGGACGGCCGAAGGTCATCGACGACGACATGCTCACCTTCGCCCTCGCGCTGAAGGACAAGGGCGTCCCCGTTCCCGACATCGCGAAGAAGCTCACCATCAAGACCGGGAAGAACGCGGGCAAGTCCCCGTCCGTCGCCTCCCTCTACCGGGCGTTCACCGCAGCCGAGCAGGCTGCCGCGGACGACGGCCTGCCGGTCAGGCCCGCGCCCGTCCGCATCCGGCGCCCCGACGACCCGCTGACGCCTGAGGAAGCAGATCTCCGAGAACGCCTTCAGGCACAGGTCCACCAGCGCTCTGAGGACGAGTAGCCAGCAAGATCATTCTCACCGATAACCGCTGTACCGATGTTCCCCAAGGCCGGTGTCTTGCCCGGTGTCAGCCGTCGTCGGCTGCCAATCCGATGGTCCACGGAGTTGGAATGCGGGCTCCGCGGTAGCGGTAGCGCTGGGGATGCCGTGTTTGCGGCGGAGCCAGATCGCGACGCGGTGCCACACGTGGTGGTCGACCGCATTGAAGGTCCGCTTCGCCGCGCCGTGGCGGAAGTAGGTCGCCCACCCGGTCAGGGTCCGGTTCAGGCCCTCCAAGAGGGTGGCCAGACTCTGATTCTGAACGGGCACGGCGGGTGCGGAGGGCGGCCCGGGGAAACGGGCTGGTCGCAAGGCCAGCACCGCGCCCCGGGCCGACCCTACTCCTCTGGGTGAAGTGACCACGCGGACGCCGGCCGAGGTGGCCGCGTTCATCGGTAACGAGAGGACCAGGGCGCCTGGGAACCGGAGCGAGTACGTGAGGAGTAACCCGCCTTGCCGGTTCTTCCCCTTCACGGAAGCGTGGGTGACCGGAGAGGGACGCGGAAGGGAGAGGCGGAGTGGTCGGCGTACTCCGGAGTCTGGCGCGGCCCATGTGGCTGGGTGTCGGCAGGCTCAGCACACCGCTGCTGCCGGACGACTTTCTGGCGGTTGTCGATCCGCTGTGGTCGTCCCGGTGGCCCATGGGCCGGGTGGAGGCGGTCCAGCCGGAGACGGCGGACGCGACGACGCTCGTGGTGCGCGCGGGGCGCGGCTGCGCGGCGCATCGTGCCGCCGGTCAGTACGTGCCGGTGGGAGTGGGCATCGATGGCGTGCTGCACTGGCGGACGTACTCGATCACGACCCCGCCGGACGGCACCGGCCGTTTCTCGATCACCGTACGGGCGGTCCCAGGCGGGCGGGTGTCGTCGTACCTGGCCCACCGGGCCCGACCGGGGGAGACTCTGCGCCTCGGACCTGCACAGGGGGCGTTCGTGCTGCCCGACCCGATGCCCGCGCGCCTGCTGTTCCTTACCGGTGGTATCGGCATCACCCCTGCCATGTCCATGCTGCGCGCGCTCGCCGGCCGCGCGGGCCGCCGCCCTGACACCGTGCTGGTGCACTGCGCACCCGACGCCGACCAGGTGGTCTTCGGCAGGGAGTTGCAGGACATGGCCGCCCACGAAAGCTGGTTCACGCTGCATGAACACCACACCCGCACGGAGGAACGGCTGCATCCGGCCCGCCTGGACCGCTTGTGCCCCGACTGGCCCAAGCGAGATACATGGGCGTGCGGGCCGGAAAGTCTGCTGGCCTTCGCCGAACGGGTCTGGCGCGATGCGGATGCCCGGCATCGGCTACGTCTGGAGCGGTTCCGGCCGCCGTCACCTGCCGTCCCAAGCGACGGACCCGGCATCACAGGGGGCCGGGTGCGCTTCACCCGGAGCGGTGTCGAGGCGGACGCAGACCCCACCACACCTCTGCTGGACATCGGCGAGGCGGCGGGTGTGGCCATGCCGAGCGGCTGTCGCGTGGGCATCTGCCACAGCTGCGTCAGTCCGCTGTCCGCCGGCAGGGTCCGCGATCTGCGAACCGGCGACGTCCACGGCGAGCCCGGCGACCTGATCCAGACCTGCGTGTCGGCCGCCTGCGGACCTGTGCACATCAACCTCTAGATGACGACCTGCCGAACCTGTCGGAAAGGAAAAGATTAGTGGCCGCGCTTGCTTTCGCGCCGTCCGACGCCGACGCCTTCGCGCTGGAACTGGACCGTATCCGCGCCGACGTTCTCGCGGAACGCGGCGTCGAAGACGCCCGGTACATCCGCCGCCTTGTCGCCGTGCACCGCATCCTGGAGGCCGGCGGCCGGGTGGCCCTGGCGGTATCCCTCCTGCCACCTGCCTGGCTGACCGGAACGGCGATGCTGACCACCGCCAAGATCCTGGAGAACATGGAGCTGGGGCACAACATCCTGCACGGACAGTGGGACTGGATGCGCGACCCGGCCATCCACTCCACCACCTGGGAGTGGGACTTCCCCACCCCAGCCGCCGCCTGGAAGCACACCCACAACGACCTGCACCACACCTGGACCAACGTAGTGGGCCGCGACCGCGACCTCGGCTACGTGATCATGCGGATGAGCAAGGACCAGCCCTGGCACCCCGCCCATCTCCTGCAGCCCCTGTACGGCGGGCCGCTGCTGGCACCGGTCTTCGAGTGGGCCATCGCCCTGTACGACCTGGAGCACGAGGCGGTCCTTCAGGGCCGCAAGTCTGTGCGTGCGTTCCTGGGCGACGTCACAGGTGTGGTCCGGAAGGCGGCACGGCAGTTCACCAAGGACTACGTCCTCTTCCCTCTGCTGGCCGGCCCGTCCGCACTTCCCTGCCTGCTCGGCAACCTCACCGCCAATGTGACCCGCAACATCTGGGCGCACACCGTCATCTTCTGCGGCCACTTCCCCGCCGGCGCGGAGTCCTTCACCGAGGACGAGATCGAGGGCGAGTCACGTGGCGAATGGTACGTACGGCAGGCACTTGGCTCCGCGAACATCGACGGCGGCCCCCTCCTGCACCTCCTCACCGGCAACCTCAGCCACCAGATCGAGCACCACCTCTTTCCCGACCTGCCCAGCAACCGCTACGCCCAGATCGCCCCCCGGGTGCGCGAGCTGTTCGAGAAGTACGGCATCCCGTACACCAC
Source organism: Streptomyces sp. NPDC047453 (assembly GCF_040643155.1). NCBI lineage: Bacteria > Bacillati > Actinomycetota > Actinomycetes > Kitasatosporales > Streptomycetaceae > Streptomyces > Streptomyces sp. NPDC047453. Next base: position 21,417 of record NZ_JBEYTS010000092.1, read on the forward strand.
CGGGCCGCTGCTGCGGCAGTACACGTCCACCTGGGCCCGCATCTGGCGCATGGCACTCCCGTGACGCCCCGGGCACCAGTCGGCCGCTACTGCGAACCTCGTTCCATACAGAGGGCCTCGGTTGACCTTCGCTCCTTCAGAGGCCTGACCAGCACCACAGCACACCTGAGCAGCTAAGGGGCGTACTCGGTGACTGGCTCGCCAGGCGATCTTCGGCAACCTTCCGCAGGATGGGGTGTGGTTGCCCGGCCGACGCGGACGGCGGGCGCTCTTCGTCGTGCGCGGCAGCCATGCCGCCCCGAGTTCAGGAGCACCACATGTCAGCGAAGACGGATGTGCTGATACCGGCACTGGAAGACGCCCGTGACGCCCACGCGGCGGTCGTCGACCGATTCCGGATGAATGCGGCCATCACGCCGCCGGGCACCGACCGGCTACGGCTCGAAAGCCAGGCGACCGAGGCGCAGTACCACCTTGGGCGCATCGAGGCCCGGATGCGCGAAATGCGCCCGCCCCGTGGGCTGCTGTCGGCCGCAGAGCAGCTGATGTGGGTGGTGACCCACGGCGCCGTGCGGGCGAGCGTACTTCCGCTTCAGGCAGGGGTGTCGGCCATGACGGAGATCGTGCGCGGTAGGGGGCTGGCCGATGAGCGCCGGCTGCTGAGGGCCGCCGAGGACGAGTACACGGCCGCAGC
>NZ_JBEYTS010000093.1:0-16035 GCF_040643155.1 Streptomyces sp. NPDC047453
ACCTGGTAGCGGCGCATGTCGACGATGTGGTCGACGTGCTCGATGTCGACCGGGCACTGCTCGACGCAGGCGCCGCAGGTGGTGCAGGACCACAGGACGTCCGGGTCGATGACGCCGCCCGCGGCGAAGCCGCTGTCGGACGCAGCCTCGAGCGTGCCGATCAGCGGGCGCTCGGCCTCCGCGAGCGCCGCCGCCGGGACGTCCTTCAGCTGCTCGGCGGACGCCTTCTCCTCGCCCTCCATCGACTTGCCGCCGCCGGCCAGCAGGTACGGGGCCTTGGCGTGCGCGTGGTCGCGCAGCGACATGACCAGCAGCTTGGGGGAGAGCGGCTTGCCGGTGTTCCAGGCCGGGCACTGCGACTGGCAGCGTCCGCACTCGGTGCAGGTGGAGAAGTCCAGCAGGCCCTTCCAGGAGAACTGCTCGACCTGGGAGACGCCGAAGACGTCGTCGTCGCCGGGGTCGGTGAAGTCGATCGCCTTGCCGCCGGAGGTCATCGGCTGAAGTGCGCCCAGGGCCGTACCGCCGTCGGCCTCGCGCTTGAACCAGATGTTCGGGAAGGCCAGGAAGCGGTGCCAGGCCACGCCCATGTTGGTGTTCAGGGAGACCACGATCATCCACACGAAGGACGTGCCGACCTTGATCATCGCGGTCAGGTAGACCAGGTTCTCCACCGCGGACACGCTCAGGCCCCGGAACGCCGCCACGAGCGGATACGACACCAGGTACGAGGCCTCGTACCCGTCAACGACGTGCAGCGCGCCCTCCAGGCCGCGCAGCGTCAGAATCGCCAGACCGATGATCAGGATCACGGCCTCGACGAAGTATGCCTGACCGAAGTTGGAACCGGCGAAGCGGGACTTACGGCCCATCAACCTCGGGTGAGACACCTGACGGATCCCGATGAGGGTGAGGATGCCGAGCGTGGTCAGCACTCCCACGAGCTCGGTGAAGACCTCGTACGGCGCCCACTCACCGATGACGGGAAGCATCCAGTCGGCCTGGAAGAGCTGCCCGAAAGCGTTCACCAGGGTCAGAACGAGGGTGAAGAAGCCCACCGCCACGAACCAGTGCGCCACGCCTACCACCCCCCAGCGGTTGAGGCGGGTGTGACCCAAAAACTCCCTGAGCAGCGTCCAACTTCGCTGCCCGGGACGGTCGGTGCGGGTACCGGTGGGCACATTCTGTCCGAGCCGCACGAACCGGTAGATCTGAGCCATGGCTCGGGCGAACAACGCCACGCCCACCACAGCCAGGACCAGCGACACGATGATCGCGGCGAGTTGCACGGTAAACGCCTTCTGTTTCTCGCGGGATTCAGCCCTTGCGGGTCTTGATCTCCTCGGTGAGCTGCGGGACGACCTCGAACAGGTCGCCGACCACGCCGTAGTCGACCAGGTCGAAGATCGGGGCCTCCGGGTCCTTGTTGACCGCCACGATCGTCTTCGAGGTCTGCATGCCGGCCCGGTGCTGGATCGCGCCGGAGATGCCGTTGGCGATGTACAGCTGCGGCGAGACACTCTTGCCGGTCTGGCCGACCTGCTGGGTGTGCGGGTACCAGCCGGCGTCCACCGCCGCCCGCGAGGCACCCACCGCCGCGCCCAGCGAGTCGGCCAGCGCCTCGATCAGCGCGAAGTTCTCCGCGCTACCCACGCCCCGGCCGCCGGAGACCACGATCGCAGCCTCGGTCAGCTCCGGACGCCCGGTCGACTCACGCGGCGTACGGCCGGTCACCTTGGTGCCGGTGGCCTGGGCGGAGAACGACACGGACAGCTGCTCGACCGCGCCCGCGGCTGGAGCCGGCTCCACGGCGGCGCTGTTCGGCTTGATGGTGATAACCGGGGTGCCCTTGGTGACCCGGGACTTGGTGCTGTAGGACGCGGCGAACACCGACTGGGTGGCCACCGGGCCCTCCTCGCCGGCCTCCAGGTCGACGGCGTCGGTGATGATGCCCGAGCATATGCGCAGCGCCAGACGCGCGGCGATCTCCTTGCCCTCGGTGGAGGAGGGCATCAGCACGGCGGCCGGGGAGACCTCCTCGTAGGCGGCCTGCAGGGCGTCCACCTTCGGCACGACCAGGTACTCGCCGTACTCCGGGGCGTCGTGGGTGAGGACCTTCACGGCGCCGTGTTCGGCCAGCGTAGAGGCGGTGTCGGCGGCACCCGCCCCGAGGGCGACGGCGACCGGCTTACCGATGCGACGGGCCAGGGTCAGTAGCTCCAGGGTGGGCTTGCGGACCACGCCGCCTGCGTGGTCGACGTAGACAAGGACTTCAGCCATGGGACTTCTTCTCTCCTGCTTGCGAAGCGTGCGGGGCGGGAAGCGAATGCGGGCCTTTAGATGAACTTCTGGCTCGCGAGGAACTCGGCAAGCTGCTTGCCGCCCTCGCCCTCGTCCTTGACAATCGCGCCGGCGGTGCGGGCCGGACGCTCCGCGGCAAAGTCCACGGTGGTCCAGGCGTGCTCCAGGCCGACCTCGTCGGCCTGGATGTCCAGATCCGACAGGTCCCAGGACTCAACCGGCTTCTTCTTGGCCGCCATGATCCCCTTGAAGGACGGGTAACGAGCCTCACCCGACTGGTCGGTGACCGACACCACCGCCGGCAGGGATGACTGCAGCTGCTCGGAGGCGGCGTCGCCGTCCCGGCGGCCGGTCACCGTGCCGTCCTCGACCGCGACCTCGGACAGCAGCGTCACCTGCGGCACACCCAGGCGCTCGGCCAGCAGCGCCGATACGACGCCCATGGAGCCGTCGGTGGAGGCCATGCCGGAGATCACCAGGTCGTAGCCGGCCTTCTCGATCGCCTTCGCCAACACCAGCGAGGTCCCGATCGCGTCGGTGCCGTGCAGGTCGTCGTCCTCGACGTGGATCGCCTTGTCGGCGCCCATCGACAGCGCCTTGCGCAGGGCGTCCTTGGCGTCCTCCGGACCCACCGTCAGAACGGTGACCTCGGCGTCGTCGGCATCCTCGGCGATCTGCAGCGCCTGCTCGACCGCGTACTCGTCCAGCTCGGAGAGCAGACCGTCCACGTCGTCCCGGTCGACGGTCAGGTCATCGGCGAAGTGCCGGTCGCCCGTGGCGTCGGGCACGTACTTCACAGTGACAACGATCCTCAAGCTCACGATCTGTCTCCTAGTCACTCATCGTTGTGTGGCGAACGGGTGGGCCTTTAACCTCCACATCGCTCAGGCGTGTGAGCGTGGCCAACCGGAGGACAGCTGAGTCGGTGCTGCCACTGGCCACCGCGAGATCGGCCAAGCGGCGCCGGTAGCCACCATGCACACGGTCCGAGGCCGTGCCACACCCCGGACAGGCCGCCTGCCGGTTTTCGGCAAGGGCAACGTCACCCCGCTCGAAACGAGAACCTTGCTCAGGCAGGACCTCACCCCCGCAGCGTAAACACCCGCTGGCCAGGACTCGGGGGGAACTTCACCTGAGCCGCAGGCCACGACCTACCTGGGCGTGCGGTGTCCCCAGCTGTACACGGGGTCCGATCCATCGCGTCCCGATGTGACCCAAGTGGGGTCGAGGCCGTCGACCATGGGGACGACCCGCGACTCGTCGAACACGACGACCCGGTCGGCGATGCCCCAGGAGCCGTCGCGCCGCTCGAACCGGTCGATGTACCGGCATCGGATGATCGCCAAGTCCTGCTCCCCGCCGGGCTCGGCGGGCGTCTGCCGCAGGAAGCACAGGCAGTACGACTCGACGTCGGCACTGTGCTCCCCGGTGAACTCCACGAGCACGTTGGAGATGAAGTGCTGGGAGGAGTCGATGGTGCGGTGCCGGCTGCGGATATCCTCGACGAGCCCCGCGGCGTCGCCGGTATACCCGCCGTGGACGTCGACCGCATCGTCGAAGTAGCAGGCCGCAATGCCGTCGTAGTCCAGTCGGTCCACGGCCCGGGCGTACCGGAACAGGACATCCTGGATATCGAAACGGTCGTCGGCGCGGCTCATCGGGAGACCTCCTCGGTCCGGGGGGACAACGCAGCCGCACGCGCGGCCGCCTCGCGGCCGGCGACCCGGCCGAGTACCAGCGCGTGGGCGACGGAGTTGCCGCCGCCGACGTAGCGCTCGCCGAGAATTCCACCGGCGGCCTCGCCGGCCGCGTACAGCCCCGGCACGGCTCGGCCGTCGGTGCCCAGCACTCTGGTCGAGGCATCGACCTCAAGGCCGGTGTGGGTGCAGACCAGTTCGGCGGGGAGCATCCGCACCGCGAAGAAGGGTCCGGTGCCGATCGGCGCGAGGTGCGGGTCGGCGCCCTTGGCCGCAAGTGACTCATGGCGCAGGAAGTCCTCGTCGACGCCCTTGGCGAACAGTTCATTGAACCGGGTGGCGCTTGCGACCAGGTGGTCTGCCGGCACGTGCATCAGGCCCGCGAGCTCCTCAAGGGTGTCGGCGCGCAGCACGACGCCCTTGGCGACCTCTTCCAGGATCCGGTCGGCTTCCCAGTCGGCGTAGCCGGTGGGCAGCGAGGTCCGGGCGTTGTCGTCGAACACCGACCAGACCCAGCCGCCATGGTCCTTGAGGATGCCCGGGCTGACCGCGTACGGGGCGTCCTCGTCCATGCATCGTCGGCCGTCGAGGCCGACGTTGATGCGCGAGGCGGGTGGGAATCCGCTCTGCCAGTGGTGGTAGCGCTGGAATTCGGCGGTCACCAGGAGCAGGCCCCAGCCTTGGCCGAACAGCGCCAGGTCGTGCCGCTCGGCGATGCCGATGTGATCTCCTCGCGAGCCCGGAGCGGCCACCACGAACAGCGCGTCGCCGGCGATCTCTGCGTCGGGAAGGAACCGGCGGACCAGATCCGCATCGGCCGCGAGGCCGCCGCTGGCGATGACGACGGCGGCCGCGGTGGCCTCCTCGCCTTCCAGGACGACGCCGCAGACGGCGCCGTCTCGGACCACCAGGTCCTCCACCCGGCTGCCGAGGGCCAGGTCCACGTCGAGCCGTGCGCGGGCCTTGTCGAGCACCTGCACCAATCCGTAGCCCTGGTCCTTGGGCACGTGGCCTCGCCAGACGTCCTCCACGCCGGCCCGGGTCAGCCCCGGCTCGTGGGCGCCGCGCGAGACCTGCGCGGGTATCTCGACCCCCAGTTCGAGCAGCCAGTCAACGACGCGACTGGACTCCTCGCAGAACATCCTGACCGGGCCTGGCCGGACCCGCCAGCCGTTGAGATCCATGTAGTGCTGGAACATGCGCAGCGGCGAGTCCTCGACTCCGAGGCTCTCCTGGACGCTGGTGGCCGAGGCGGTCAGCAGCCCGGCGGAGAGCTGGGTGGACCCGCCGATCTCGCCCTCGGCTTCCAGCAGCAGCACGCGTGCGCCGGCCTGGGCTGCCGAGACCGAAGCCGCCAGGCCGGCACCGCCGGCGCCGACCACGATGACGTCGTAGTCGTACTCCATGCTGTGGGACTCAGACATGCTGCGAACCGCCGTCCACCGGAATGCTGGCGCCGGTGATGTACCGGGCGCTGTCGGAGAGCAGGAAGTACAGGGCGCCGAACACCTCCATGGGCGCGCCGATCCGGCGCAGCGGGACCGTGGTGAGCGCCCGGTCCATCGCGGCCTGGTCCTCACGGACCCAGCGGGTCATCTCGGTGTCGATGTAGCCCGGGGCGATGGAGTTGACCCGGATGTTGTCGGGGCCGAGCTCGACGGCCATGCAGGTGGTGAGGTGCTTCACCGCGGCCTTCGAGGAGTTGTACGAGGCCCGGGTCGGCCGCGCGCGCACGGCCGCGACCGAGGCCATGTTGACGATGGCGCCGCCCCCGACGGTCCGGAAGTGGCGGGCGGCCGCCTGTCCGCCGTACACGACACCGTTGACGTTCACGCCGTAGGTGAGCGCGAGCTGCTGGGGCGTGATGTCGGTGAACTCGGCCTGCGGAAAGACGCCGGCGTTGTTGACCCACAGGTCGAGCCGGCCGAACTCGCGCAGGGCGGTGGCGACCAGTTCGTCGCTGGCGGCCGGGTCGGTGACGTCGGCGCCGACGCCGACCACGCGGCCCGCGCCGCGGGTGCCGGCGAGGTTGGCGTTGATCTTGTCGGCGACGGAGGCCATCTCCTCCTGATCGAGGTCGCCGCCGATGCCGTTGACGCCACGGCGCGCCAGCTCCTCAAGGAAGAGTGCGCCCATGCCGCGGCCGGCGCCGGTCACGACGACGGTGCGGCCGGCCAGTTCGGGGTTGATTGCGGGGAGGGCGTCGTAGTTGACACGGCCGGGGTTGCCGTCGGGCGCCTGGGTGGTCATGAGAGCTCCTTCAGGTGTGGTGTGGATGCCTCCGGCCCGGCACCGGCGCGCGTCAGGCGACGGCTTACCGGCCTCAGGCCGGGGGCCTCGGGTGTGCGGGGCAGCCGGTCGTCGATCGTGGTGATCCGGTCGATCCGGGTTGCCCCGGGGGCGAGGTCGTGGGTGGTGAGGATGAGGAGGCGGTGCCCCGGCGTCGCCGGTGTCGATGGTGAGCGACCGGGCGGCGCGGAGGCGCCGGATTTCGAGCAGGTCTCGATGAATGGGTTTACGGCTTTTGCTCCAGTCCCGCGAGGATGCGGTGGTAGAGCCCGCCGGACGTCAGTCCGCCGTCGACGACGACTTCTTCGCCGGTGACGTACGTGGCGTCGTCGGACAGCAGAAACGCGACCACGCGCGCGATCTCCTGTGGGGTCGCGAGCCTGCCCGCCGGTACCGACCGCAGGCTCTCGTCGACGAAGGAGGTGTCGGGGGCCTGGTGGAGCAGTGGTGTGGCGGTGAGGCCCGGATGCAGCGAGTTGACGCGGATGCCGAGCGCGGCGAGTTCGAGCGCGCCGACTTTGGACAGCCCGCGTACGCCCCACTTGCTGGTGCCGTATGTGGCGGAGAAGTAGCCGACCATGCCGGCGATGGAGGAGACGTTCACGACCGCGGCGCCGCCGTCTCGCGCACCCCGCGTGAGTGCAGGAGTGAGCATCTTGAGGCCGTAGAAGACGCTGGACAGGTTGATGTCCATGACGCGTTGCCATTGCTCGACGGTGGTGTCGGCGATGCCGGCGCGCAGGCTGACGCCGGCGTTGTTGACCAGGCCGTGGAGCGGCCCGGCGGCCTCCACCTCGCCCGCCAGTGCACCCCACGAGTCGGCGTCGGCGACGTCGAGGTGGACGGACTGCCCTGACCCGCCGGCCGCTGCGAGTTCGGGGATAAGTGCCTCGGCAGCGGTGATGTCGATGTCGGCAGCCCAGACGTGGGCCCCCTCGGAGGCGAGGGCCAGGCAGTCGGCTCGGCCCAGGCCGCCGGCGGCGCCGGTGACCACGACCGAACAGCCTTCGAACCGGCGTCGGCCGATCGGTGTGCGGCTCACAGCTGCAGCTCCGTCCCGCGGGTCTCCTTGAGGAAGAAGGTGGCGCCGAAGGTCATGAGCGCGGTCACGATGAGGTAGCCCGCCGGCGCGAGGTTGTTGTCGGTGATGTTGATCAGCAGCGTGGCGATGAAGGGTGCCGTGCCTCCGAGCGCCATGTTGGTGACGTTGTTGCTCATCGCGATGCCGCTGTAGCGGTAGCGCGCCCGGAAGATTTCGGCGTACGTCGCGAACGAGACACCGTTGACCAGCCCGATGAAGAAGGTCAGCGAGCACTGGGCGAGGACCGCGGCCACCGGGCCGCCGTCGCGCATCAGCATGAACGCCGGGAGCGCGATGACCGCCGTGATGCCGCTGCCCAGGAAGAACACGGGCCGGCGGCCGATGCGGTCGCCCGCGTATCCGGCGATGGGGAGGCTGATCACCGCGGCGACCATGGCGATGCACGTCGACGTGAACGCGAAGTCGGCCGAGCGGCCGCCTTCGGTCTGCAGGTAGCTGGCGGCGTACACACCGGCTATGTAATAGCCACCGACGATCAGCGCCCCGAGGAAGATGATCAGCACGATCTGGCGCCACGCGTGCGCGAATACGTCGGCGATGGGGTACTTCGCCACCTCGACCGTCTCGCTCTCCTGGACGGCCTCGAACTGCTCGGTCTCCGGCAGCTGGCTGCGGATGTAGAGGCCGATCACGCCGATCACCAAGCTGAGGAGGAAAGGTACGCGCCAGGCCCAGTCGTGCAGGGTGTCCTCGCTGACGCTGGAGGTCAGCACCAGCGCGACCAGCGAGGCGACCAGCGAGCCGAGGTAGGTACCGGTGTTGACGAACGAGGTGTGGAACGCCCGTCGATGTGTCGGGGCGTGTTCGGACACGAACGCATTCGCGCCGCCGAGTTCGCCGCCGGCTGCAAAGCCCTGGAGGCAGCGGCACAACACCAGGAGGCATGTCGCCCAGAGGCCGAGCGTGGCGTACGAGGGGATCAGTCCGATCCCGGTGGTGGCGATGGCCATCAGGAGGATGGTCCAGGTGAGCGCCTTCTTGCGGCCGTACTTGTCGCCCACGTGACCGAAGAGGATGCCTCCGGGCGCCCGGAGGAAGAAGGCCACCGCGAAGGCGGCGAAGGTCGAGAGCAGTGCCGTGTTCGGGTTGCTCTCGACGAAGAAGTGCGTTGCGAGCAGGGTGGCCATGTAGCCGTAGATGCCGAAGTCGTAGTATTCGACAACGGTCCCGAGGATCGCCGCTCGGATGACCTTCAGTGTGGACGTGGGGTTCGCGCCGGCCGTGGGTGACGCCTCCACCAGTTGGTTCGTCGGCGTTGGGTCGGCTGCCAGGTCTGCCATGAATCGCTCCTTAGGAAGCGCGGAAGTTCGAACAGTGAATGTCATGGGCGACTGGTGAAAGTGCGGTAGCGGTCACCTGTCCCAGGCGGTGTCCGTCGGGGCGAGTACCGGATTCCCTCACGCCGGGAGATCCGCCCCGGCCCAGGCGTACCGCTGGTCGTCGATCGATCGACCGCCGGCCCTAACGGGCGGAACGCGTCGTCGTCGAAGTGCCTCGTACGCCGTCGTGCGTGCGAGCACGGCCCCGGCGTCAGCCCCGGGTGTTGGCGGGAGTGCCGTCGCGGCGTACGACACGGGCGGCGACGCGCCAGCCGTCGCCGTCGTGGACGACCCGGTCGGTGAGGGTGGTGAACCGCTCGGTGTGCGGTGTCCCGCCCCTGGGTGTCGCGACGATCTGCAGGTATGCCTCCACCCGCAGTGTTCCGGCCCCGTCGTCGCCGGTCAGGGCCACATTGCTGACCACGTGCCGGCGTACTACGTCCTCGGCGGCGCAGCCGGCGGCGAACTGCTCCGCGAACTCGGTCAGGGCAGCGGTGCCGGTCACCGGTGCCGGATAGGTGGGTGAGGTGAAGCTGCCGTCCGCGGTGAAGGTCGCGGCCCATTCCGCGGCGCGGCCACCGTCGATGAGGTGGCTCTGGAGGTGGTACAGGTGGTGTATTTCGGCCAGTCGGGCACTGGCGGCAAGCGCGGGCGCGCTGGGGTTCATGCGGGCGTCCCTTCGGCTCAGGTCCTGCTCCGGCGGCTGTCCGAGCGGCTGGAGGGGAAGCTTGCCGCACATCGAGGTCATGTGCGATAATCGCACTCACTGTGCGAATAGTGGGAGCATAGGTAGCGTGGCTGAAACCCGTCAAGGGGTGAATTCGTGACCTCACCATCACCGACCTGGTCGGCCCCCGAACTCGACGCAGGCATGTCCAAGACGCTTCATCACGGACTACTGATCCTCAGAGTCCTCTCGGAGCATCCGCAGGGCCTGACCGTCAGCGAACTGGCGGACGCCGTCGGAGTGCACCGCACGGTCGCGCACCGTCTGGTGCGGACCCTGGAGGCGCACCAGTTGTGCCGCCGCGACCACCAGCGCCGGATTGTCCTCGGCACCGGCCTGGTCTCCCTGGCCGAACCCGTCCAGCAGGATCTGCGCGCACTGGCCCGCCCGATCCTGGACGAGCTGGCCGAGACCACTCGGGCCACCGCGCACCTGCTGGTCCGGGAGGGCGCCACCCGGATGCGGGCGCTCATGGTGGTGGAACCGCGCGGCGCCCTCGTCCACGTGTCTTTCCGGCCCGGTCAGACCCACTCCATCGAACGGGGCTCCGGCGGCATCGCTCTGCTGGCCCACGGCCCGTACCGTGAGGGGGAACGTCCCGCGGTCACCGAGGCCCGCGCCAGGGGGTACGCCGTCACCACGGGCGAGGTTATCCCCGCCGTGACCGGCATCTCCGCCGCCGTCCCACCACGCGGCGGGACGGCGGCGGTCAGCATCGGCATCTCGGTCTTCGAGTACACCGGCCTCGACGAACTCGGCACCACGGTCGTCCGTGCTGCGACGGCCCTGGGCGAACTGCTCGGCTGAAAGGCCCCCGCCGTCCGACCATGGCAGTGGGCGTCTCCCTTCGATGTCTCCGACATCGAAGCAGTGGGCGCCCGGGTCGTCGCAGCAGCGGCGCGTCTGGCGTCCGCCCCCATGCGCTCACTGAAGACTGCGGCGCCGGGTCCGAAGCACCGCGTTCACGTCGTCGCGGAAGGGGGTTCAGGCGCGGCTAAGCCGCGCGAGCCGCGCGGCCGCCTCACGCACCAGCTCACCGAGACGATCGATGTCGACTTGCTCCATGGCGACCATGCCGACGGACGCACCGAGCAGACGCGGTACTTCGAAGCCCGCAGCCACCCCGATGGCCCCGTGCTGGAGCTCCCCGACAGTGACGCTGTACCCGGCGTCCCGGGCCCGGTTCACGGCTTCGGAGTCATCCTGCGTCGCCGGCTGAAGCGCCAGGATGGCGATGCCGTTGGCTCCCCTGGCCAGTGGGTGGCTGACACCGATGCGGTAGCCGACCTGGAGGATCGTCTGCCGGGTGGGCTCCGCGGACAGCACGGGAACACATTCGTCGTCCCCCTGCGCCACGGAAAGGAACGCGGCCACCCCGGCGGCGTCGGCGAGTTCCTGCAGGACCGGTCCGGCCGCGCGGATCAACTGGGGTTGGAAACGGCTCGCGAAGACGACCGCGCCGGCCCCGAGCCTGATCTTCTTTCCCACGCCCCGAGTCACCAGCGCATGCTGCTCAAGCGTCTCGACGATGCGGTACGCGGTCGCCCGGTCGATGCCGAGCTGCGCGGCGATCTCGGCGACCGTGAGTCCCTCCGGGTCGAGGGAAATCAGGCTCAGGGTACGGAGTCCACGGTCCAGACTCTGCAAGGTGGGCACGCGGGCTTCCTCCTGTGTTCGCTACGGGGTCGTACTGCACCGCGACTCCGGGCGCGGAGTACGGGCACTCGAAGATTAATCACCTCTGCTGTCCGGCCTGCCGGACGCCCCTGGAGTTCCCCCGGTGTCACAGGCCGCGTGGACACAGGCCCCCGCCTCGGCCGACCAGCGGCAAAGCAGCCCTTGACCGCGTCCTGGACTCGAACTATGTTGCACGCATGTCGCGGACATCGCACATAAATGTGCGCTAGGCGCACATCCGCGGAGTGGTGGCGGTACCTCCGAGACGAAATCGCCGGGCACGCCGTACCAGGCCGCAGGGTCTGCGCGCACCGCCCGGCGCAGCCCGCAGCCCTTCCCTGCTTCGACGCTTGCCCCGGCACCGCCGACGGCTGCCATCCCAGGCGTCCAGGGACAGGGACGAACTGCCGACAGGAGATGGACAGGCATGCCGTACTACCGCATGGCGGGGAGCGTCCCCCCCAAGCGCCACACTCAGCACCGCGCCCCCGACGGGTCGCTGTACTTCGAGGAGCTGATGGGAGAGGAGGGCTTCTCCTCCGACTCCTCGCTGCTCTACCACGTGAACCTCCCGTCCTCGATCGCGGAGTTCCGGACCTGGGAGCTGCCGGACCAGTCGCTCATCCCGAACCACCCGCTGACACCGCGCCACCTCTCCACGCACAAGCTCTTCCCCGAAGGCGCTTCGGGCGTCGACGCGGTGACCGGCCGGCGGCTGTTGCTGGGCAACGGCGACGTCAGGCTCTGCTACGTCGTCGCAGACACGACCAGCCCCTACTACCGCAACGCGATCGGTGACGAGTGCCTCTACATCGAGGCCGGAACAGCACGGGTCGAGACCGTCTTCGGAGACCTGCCGGTGGGCGACGGTGACTACGTCGTCATCCCCCGCGCGACGACGTACCGGATCGTCCCGGACGGGCCGGTGCGGCTGTACGCCATCGAGGCGAACTCCCACATCACCCCCGCCAAGCGCTATCTCTCCCGCTACGGGCAGCTCCTGGAGCACGCTCCCTTCTGCGAGAGGGACCTCCGCGGCCCCGAGATCCCCAGGATCGTCGAGGGGCAGGACGTCGAGGTGTACATCAAGCACCGCAGCAGCGGTCCGGGCGGAATCGCGGGCACGGTGCACACGCTGCCGCACCACCCCTTCGACGTCGTCGGCTGGGACGGCTGCCTGTACCCCTATGTCTTCAACATCCGCGACTTCGAGCCCATCACGGGCCGAATTCACCAGCCGCCGCCGGCCCACCAGGTCTTCGAGGGCGACAATTTCGTCATCTGCAACTTCGTGCCGCGCAAGGTCGACTACCACCCGCTCGCCATCCCGGTGCCGTACTACCACTCGAACGTGGACTCGGACGAGGTGATGTTCTACTGCGGCGGTGACTACGAGGCCCGCAAGGGGTCCGGGATCGGGCAGGGCTCGATCAGTCTGCACCCCGGCGGCCACCCGCACGGGCCGCAGCCCGGCGCCTACGAGCGCGCCATAGGAGCGGAGTTCTTCGACGAGCTGGCCGTCATGGTGGACACCTTCCGCCCGCTGGAGCTCGGTGAGGCGGCACGCGACTGTGACGACGGCGTCTACGCCTACTCCTGGGCCAAGGGCGGCAACGGGGCCACGAAGTGACGGCCACTCGCCCCGGGGCCGGGGCGGTCCCGCCGGATCTGTTCGCCTCGCTCTGCGATGACGCCGCGGTGTTCCCGCCTGGTGACATGCCGCTGGCCGAGGCGGTGCTCGCGCACGTCCGGCACGTCGCCGCCGCCCACGCGCCACTCGTCGGACCGCTCGTGCTGCCGCAGGCCCGACTGGCCGAGCTGGCAGAGCTGACGGCCGGCTACCCAGCGGGTTCCGTGGAGCTCGCGGTCACGCTGCCCTCTCCCGATGAGGTGGCGAAGGCGCTCGCGTCGGTCACCGCGGTGCCGGCGGCCCAGCTGCGTGTCCTCGAGGTCGCCGTGCCCGACGGCATGCCCGCAGCGGAGGTCGTGCCCCGACTGTCCACTCCCCTGCAGGTCCTCACCACGTGTGACCTCACCCGGGTGACCGTGTACGTGGAGGTGCCGCGCGACGAGCGCCGTGCCGCGCTGATCGGCTGCCTGGCGGACTCCCCGTATCTGGCGAAGTTCCGCACCGGCGGGGTACGGGCCGAGCTGTATCCGGACGAGAGGGAACTCGCGCGCGCCGTGCTCCTCGCGGTACGCGCAAAGGTTCCGTTCAAGGCCACGGCGGGGCTGCACCACGCGGTGCGCAACACCGATCCGCAGACCCGGTTCGAGCAGCACGGTTACCTCAACCTGCTCGCGGCCACCGGTGCCGCGCTGAACGGCGCCGTCGAGGGGGAAATCGTCGCGGTCCTGGCTGAACGTGACGCGTCCACGGTCGCCAAGCTCGTCGGCGCGCTGTCCCCCGAAGTCCGTGAAGCCTTCCGCTCTTTCGGCACCTGTTCCATTGCCGAGCCGGTCACGGAGCTCGCGGCTCTCGGCCTGCTCACCCCTGACCTGACCAAGGACCTCCCGTGACCGCATCCACTACCGTCCGCCTCGACGTGTCCCAAGACGACCTGTTCGGCATCCACAACTTGCCTTACGGGGTGTACTCGCTGCCCGGCCGGGACCCCCGCGTCGGCACCCGCTACGGCGAGCACGTCATCGACCTCGCTGTGCTCCTGGGCGACGACACCTTCGCGAGTCCGTCGCTGAACCCGTTCATGTCCCAGGGCTACGACCGCTGGGTCCAGGTGCGATCCGCGATCACCACGGCACTGAGCGGGGACGTGCCCCGGGAAGCGGTCCACTCCGCAGCTGACGTGACACTGCATCTGCCGTTCGAGGTGGCCGACTACGTCGACTTCTACGCTTCCGAGTACCACGCCGCCAACCTCGGGCGGCTGTTCCGCCCGGACAACCCCGAGCCGCTCATGCCGAACTGGAAGCACCTCCCGGTCGGCTACCACGGCCGGTCGGCCTCGGTCGTGGTCTCCGGGACCGACATCGTCCGCCCCGCCGGGCAGCGCAAGGGCCCGAACGACCCGGCACCGGTGTTCGGACCGTCGATGCGGCTCGACATCGAGGCCGAACTCGGCTTCGTGGTGGGGACCGGCAGCGCGCTCGGTGAGCCCGTCGAGGCCGAGCGGGCGGAGGAGCACCTTTTCGGCGTCGTCCTCTTCAACGACTGGTCCGCCCGTGACATCCAGGCGTGGGAGTACGTGCCGCTCGGACCCAATCTGGGCAAGTCGTTCGCCTCGACCGTCTCCCCCTGGGTCGTGCCGCTGCTGGCCCTGCAGGAAGCCAAGGTCTGCACCCCGGTCCAGGAGCCCGCGGTCCTGCCCTACCTCGCCCTCGACAAGCCCTGGGGCCTGGACATCGACCTGGAGGTCGAGTGGAACGGGCAGGTGGTCTCACGGCCGCCGTACGCCGCCATGTACTGGTCGCCGGCGCAGATGCTGGCCCACCTCACGGTCAACGGAGCTCCCACTCGCACCGGCGACCTGTTCGCCTCGGGCACCATCTCGGGGCCGGAGAAGGAGCAGCGCGGGGCCTTCATCGAGCTGACCTGGGGCGGGGCGGAGCCGGTGACGGTCGCCGGGCAGCAGCGGACCTTCCTGGAGGACGGTGACGAGGTGGTGCTGCGGGCCACCGCGCCCGGACCGGGCGGCACCCGCATCGGCTTCGGCGAGGCGCGGGGCCGCGTCGTCGCCGCGAAACACGGCCGGGAGGTCTGATGGACAAGGTGGTTCCCTCCGCTGCCGAGGCGGTCGCGGACGTCGGCTCCGGAGCGACGCTGGCGGTGGGCGGTTTCGGCCTGTGCGGCATTCCCGCCGTGCTGATCGACGCCGTTCTCGGCTCGGGCGCCGACCGGCTTGAGGTCGTCTCCAACAACGCCGGTGTCGACGACTGGGGACTCGGTCTCCTGCTCGGCGCCGGCCGTATCCGCCGGATCGTGGCGTCCTACGTAGGAGAAAACAAGGAGTTCGCCCGGCAGTACCTCGCCGGCGAACTGGAGGTCGAGCTCACCCCACAGGGCACGCTGGCCGAACGGCTGCGGGCCGGCGGCTCGGGCATCCCCGCGTTCTTCACCGCCACCGGTGTCGGCACCCAGGTGGCCGAAGGCGGCCTGCCCTGGAAGTACGACGGCGCGGGCGACGTCGAGATCGCTTCGCCGGTCAAGCAGACACAAGAGTTCGACGGCCGCACCTATGTGCTGGAGCGGGCGATCGTGGCGGATGTCGCGCTGGTGCGGGCCGCGCTGGGAGACCGGCACGGCAACCTGGTCTTCGACAAGGCCGCCCGCAACTTCAACCCGCTGGCCGCCATGGCGGGCCGGGTCTGCATCGCAGAGGTCGAGGAACTGGTCGAACCCGGTGAACTCGATCCCAATCATGTGCACTTGCCCGGGGTCTACGTGCACCGTGTTGTCGTGCTGTCGCCGGAGCAGGCCACCGACAAACGGATCGAAAAGAGGACGGTGCGATGAGCTGGAGCCGCGAGCAGATGGCGGCCCGTGCGGCGGCGGAGCTGTCCGACGGGGACTACGTCAACCTCGGCATCGGCCTGCCGACCCTGGTGCCCAACTACATCCCCGCGGACGTGGAGCTGGTGCTCCAGTCGGAGAACGGCATCCTCGGCACCGGCCCTTATCCGGCCGAGGACGAGGTCGACCCCGACCTGATCAACGCGGGCAAGGAGACCGTCACCGTCCGCGCCGGTGCCTCGTTCTTCGACTCCGCGACCAGCTTCGGCATGATCCGGGGCGGCAAGATCGACGCCGCGGTACTGGGCGCCATGCAGGTGTCGGCGAAGGGTGACATCGCGAACTGGATGATCCCCGGCAAGATGGTCAAGGGCATGGGCGGCGGCCCGGGGCCGGGGCCGGGGCCCCCCCCCGGCAGGGGCCGCCAGGGACACACCACCCACCACGGCGCCGAA
>NZ_JBEYTS010000093.1:16045-21799 GCF_040643155.1 Streptomyces sp. NPDC047453
TCGGTGCAATTGCCCCCTCCTCTACCCCCCCTCATTTTTCAATGGGGTGGGGGCGGCCGAATGCCCTGGCACCGGCCCCCCGCCCGCGTCATCGTCCTCATGGAACACCTCACCAAGGACGGCTCGTACAAGATCCTCAACGAGTGCTCGCTCCCCTATACGGGACGCGGTGTCGTCCAGCGGATCATCACCGATCTCGCCGTCCTCGACGTCACCTCCGACGGACTGCGGCTTGTCGAACTCGCCCCGGACGTCACCTTGGAAGAATTGCGCGCCAAGACGGAACCCGCCCTCGAGGTCGGCTCGCGGCGCGCCGCCGTGCGTTGCTGATGAACGAGCCCAGTCCCACGGGGTCGCCATCGATGTCCTCGACGTGTTTGCGGGGGCACTACGAGGTGGCCTTCGCGGGCGTGGAATTGCCGGACGGCGGCGATGTTGCGTTCCCACGCCGCGTTCTGGGAGCGCGGCATGCGGGCTGCTCGTCCTCGTCGGCGGAGGCGCTGCTCCGCTGGCGGACGGAGAACGAGATCACCGGCCTGTATGCCGTGCCCTATGACGTTGAGGTCGAAGTGGGCGTGACCAAGGACTTCCCCTCGGGCGGTGGGTACACCAGCAGCGCAAAGCGCTGCGGGCCGAGGAGCTGGAGCCGCGCCGCAAGGAACTGCTGGACGCGCCCGAGGCCGGGATGGTCTGGGAACCCGGCGAAGAAGCATGGGAGAACAAGCTCGCAGCCCTCCGCTCCTACCGCCGGACCACCGCTCGCACCCCGGCAGGACGCGGTGTGGGGCGAGGGCGAGGCAATGGTTCCGGTGGGTCAGCACATCGCCAACCTCCGGCGGAAAGGAGCGAAGAACGGCAGGTGCCATCACCAGGCGAACCCGAGTATGCCCGAGATCTCAAACGCACTCTGACTACCGCATCCGCTCCATCCGGGCGGCGCAGGCGAGCCGCTGAATACTTCAGGGTGGCCGGGCACGAAGATGTCGTACTTCTGCACCGTCATCGTGTCCGGCCGCTGCGAGCACAGAACCGGGCGCAGGGAAGCACTCAGGTTGCGCACCGCAGTTGGCGCTGGGATCCGCCGGATTGTCGGGGAACGCGTCGAAGAGATACCGCCCGATGAGGTCCTCCTGAAAACGCAGGGTGGCCTGCATTACGCCGCATTGACGTCGAGGATCACAAAGATCGGGGTCCAGCACAGGTACGGACCGGGGGTGGCATCGGACAACGTCTGCTAGTCGATCGGCAGTGTGGCCACAGACCGCTCCCGGTTTCGGGCCCTCACCCATGTCAGCCACACCCGCCTGCCCAGGCGTGGACGGGTCTGCGGTCGACGCCGGCACCGTCATGGCCGGGGTTGGTCGGGTGGCAGGCGTGGCCATCTGGTCGGGCCAGTGGCCAGGGCGGCGGGACCGGACAGGCCCGGCGTCAGGGGCCCGCTTGCCATGGCACCGCCGCCCCTACCAGGACCGCCCAGACCCCGACCACAGCAGGTGAGCGCCTTGCGTAACCCGTCCGGCCGGAAATGTGCAGCCCACCTGGCCTGTCTGCACTGTGCCCAACGCCTGCTGCGCATCCGAGCACAGCACCCCTTCCATCGTCCTCGACAGTGCCCGACGGGCCCGCGTTCAGTGCCTCCGTGACCCAGGGCAGACGGCTGCGGCCTGTGGACGGCGCGGGCAAGGGATGTGTCGGGGCGAGAGCCAGCACCGCCCTCCGGCAGGTCACCTCATCCTCACGCGGCGTCCGTTGCCGAGAGGCGAGTCGATCAGGGTGCGGGAGTTGTCCTGAGCGGGATTGAGCTGTTCGGCTGCCCCACAGTCCGCAACTGGCGTGCCGTGACCAGTCGCGGGCCGATCGGTGAGCAGGATGAACGATCGGACGGGCGGTCTGGTCGACCAGCAACCCCGGATGAGCCTGAGGGCTCGCCCGTCCGACCGCACCGCTGGGCAGACCGCACCGACTCCCAGCGGTGCGGCAGCCCGGTGCCCAAGCCGTGCCTGCGCCAGGGTTGTCGACGGCGGCTGTCGGCCGTCGTCGAGAAGGGTCTGACCGGACCTAATCCAGGCCAGCACGGGTGCGGCCTTCACTGAGCCGGACATCTTAAGTCCCTCAGACGGACTATGCC
Source organism: Streptomyces sp. NPDC047453 (assembly GCF_040643155.1). Lineage (NCBI taxonomy): Bacteria > Bacillati > Actinomycetota > Actinomycetes > Kitasatosporales > Streptomycetaceae > Streptomyces > Streptomyces sp. NPDC047453. Next base: position 18,174 of record NZ_JBEYTS010000093.1, read on the forward strand.
GTCGTGCCCAATCAAGGGCGCAGTCGTTACGTCCCGGCAGGAGGGCAGCCATGAGTTACTGGGTGTACGCGTTCTCGGGATGCCCCGACACCGGGAACCACCAGCAGATCACGAACGAGGGCAAACCGGGCCATGTCGTGGTGCGGGAACGCCCCGGCGGCCTGGACATCGTCGATGGGTTCGTGCGGGAGAGCGTCGACGAGCTGATGATGGTGGCCCGCTTCCGGTGGGTGGCCAGCGGCGCCCCGTCCATCGTGATGCCTGCATTGCGGGAGGCGGCCGGACTGCCGCCGACACCCGACCGGGCGAGCAGCCAGTGAGCGGAGCCGGAGCATGCCCGTGATCAAGGGCTGTTCCCAGGCATGAACGAAGGAATAGCAGGATGGCCAGCGGCACCGTGAAGTGGTTCAACGCCGACAAGGGTTATGGCTTCATCGCCCAGGACAACGGAGGCCCGGACGTCTTCGCCCACTACTCCGAAATCCAAGGCGGAGGCGGCTACCGTCAGCTGAACGAAGGCGAGCACGTCACCTTTGACATCGGCCAGGGCCAGAAGGGCCCGCAAGCACAAAACATCGTCCGGGGCTGACTGCTCACTGCGATGCAAGCCGGGTTGCCGGAGACAACCCGGCCGTTTTGCGCGGCGCGAATACGCAACGCCCGAGTCCGGCCCTGGACGTCCGCGAGCTGGTTTCGCGGAGCCGTGCTGCCCCGCTCGTCACCTCACGGCCGCCCCCTGGTCACCGGGGCCGCACCGAACCTGCGGTCCAGCCCCCAGTGCCCCATCCCACCTCTGCCCGGCGGCGGGTGGCGGGAGGGCCGTCAGGACTTGCCGCGCCCAGTGACGAAATCGCGGGCCCGGTCGACCAGGCCGACGCCCGGTGCCAGGAGCTTATTCACGGGCGGAGTGTCCGGGGCAGCCGGATGCGGACGGGTCGGGGCCATGGCCTTGGCCCGCCGGACCTTCTCCCCGAGATCAACGAGCATCTCGGAGGAACACGCCTGACGCAGCAGCGGGAAGAGGTTGCTCTCCTCATCCTCAACGTGGACAGCGACCTCATCCATGAGCTGCTGCAGCAGCGCGCTCATCTGGGGGTCATCGGCGTTGACCCTCTCCAACTGCTTGAGGAGTTCCTCGACACGGCCATGATCCGCGAGCTCCTTGTCCGCGATCCTGTCGCCGCCCTCGACATGCTCGCGCACCGTCGGGTACAGGTACTGCTCCTCGGCGACCGAGTGCCGCACCAGCTCGATGGTGACCTCGTCGACGAGATTACGCAGCTCCTGACCCTGGCCGGCCGTGGATGGGATCCTGCCGAAGATCTCTTCGACCTCCCGATGGTCGGCCATCAATTCCTCGATCACATTGCCGCCATGCCCCATCGTCCATCCGCCTCTCGCTTGTACTGTCAGGGCCGGGTCTGTCCCAGCCTGCAGACACTGATCCCCCATCGGCACACCATGTGGGACCCAGCCCGATACCGCTCACCCGATCGGATCCATCCTGAACATCGCGCAGGCCTTCAGTACGTCCTCCGGGGCTGCTGTACGTCGGACAGGCCCTCGGGGTCCTCCCGTGCAGCGGCTCCTCAAAGCCGCTACACCGTGAGCCCCAGGGGCCAGGAGCACGCGCCCGCACCGCGGGGGCAACGGGGCGGGTGCGCGGGGGGCGGGTCGGTGGAGTCTGAGGATTATGCAGCGCAAGGCCGTGCGGGGCAGGTAACGAGCCTCTGCGTCACCGCCCCGCAGACCGTCGCCGCGGTCGCCTACATCGAGGTGTGGCGGCGAGGCGGGCGGGCCCGTGCACTCGCCACTGTCGTTAGGCGTCTGACCTGAGTACGGCCGCACGTATAGCGGGTATGCGAATAATGCCCGCTTTTTAGTCAGGGCCGCGGGTAGGCCACCATGAATAGGAGGATTGGCCTGAATCCCCTGCCGGCCGGGTCTCTTTACGCGGTTCAGCCGTCTTGCGGTCCGACAGACACGCCGGTCGTGGGAGGCGCTATGAGGTGGTCCAGCCGAGCGACGACGGCCAAGCCGCAGGTACTACCTCTGGGCCCGTGCCGGCGCGTCTTCAGCGTGCCGACGGAGCCGGCATCGGTTCATCAGGCACGCGTCTCCACGCAGGCGGCGCTCGCGGAGTGGAAAGTCGCGCCAGGTTCCGCCCTGGTGGACGCGGTACTGCTGGTCGTCAGCGAGTTGGTCACGAACACGGTGAGGCACACACATCATCGCTCTCCCAGCGCACAAGTCGTTATTACGGTGGGTGCCGATTACCTGGTGGTGGGTGTCGCAGACCGTGACCCGCACATTCCACCCACAACGCGCACGGACGCAGGCGAGGGGCTACGCACGGTTGTCGACCTCGCCAAGCTGTACGGAGGCGGAGTGACCGTTGCTCCGGTTAAACACGGAGGCAAGATCATCTTCGTTCACTTCCGATGCCCCGAAGCCCTTGCCTCGGACAATGCATCGCTCCAGCTGTGATCTTGGCCTGCAGTCGCGCAGCTGGTCGTGGCAGGTGGTGGGGTCGTCGATCCGCACGCCCTGGGCGCCGCAGGCTTCGGCAAGCTTCACGAGCCGTAAGACTGTGGGAGCGGGCGGGATGGGGATCTCCGTTCTCGCCCGTGCGTGGGGCGGGAAAAGAGGGAGGCGCATCCCGAGCCGGACGTTGCATGGAGTGCGCGCCTGTAGCCCTCCTCGCCCTACGCCTGCCGCCAGCCACCCGCCCATGACCCCGGACCCCGTCGCCCGCAAAACGCGCAGTTCCGTGGGGCGAGGGTGCACCCGCTGCCGGTGAACGTCTCGCGGCGCAAGGATCGGGCTGCCGGGATGACGTTCGCGGCTACATGAGCAGTTGCACTCCCAGCACGCGGCTCGCTGGTCACCACGGACTTAATCAGGAAGACCAGCGCGGGCCTTCGCCGTGGTCATCAGCCTGCTCACTGTCGCCGCCCTCGCCGCCCTCGTCTACCTGGCCTACTCGCGCCTCTTCGAAGCGCGAGGAACGCCGCGAGCGACGCCACAACCTGGAGACTGTCGGACTATCGGCATCCTCGGTCCCTTCCGAACCCGACCATCCCACGCACTGAAGGACACCCCCATGTCGCATAACGCACGACCCCGAGGCGGCCCGGCACCCCGCCTGTTCGTCCTCCGCCGTGACCGGGACATCACGGGCGTCTCTGGGGTTGGGGATGTGGCCGATGGTGTGCAGTGGCCGGACGGCACGGTGGTCCTCCGCTGGCGTGAGCGGCCGTCGACTGCCATGTGGGACAGCCTCGACGTAATGCTGTCCGTCCACGGCCACGACGGCGCCACCCGCGTCGTCTGGGCCGACGGCGCCGAGAGCCGGGCCCAGGCAGCCGCCGGCCGGGCCCACCGACTCGCGGACCAATGGGAGGCCGCCCATAGCTCCACCACGTTCCTTGTGCGAGCCGCAGGCGCCGAGCGGCGTGACCTCCTGGACGACTCTGCGGCCGCGGCCGATAACGTCGTTCGCCCTGGGCAGAAACCGCAGGCCGCCGACGGGGACGGCGTGGACGAGTCCGGGCTGCTCGTCATTGCCGAGTGCTCCGCGCAGCACCTCGGCCACGACGAGCACCCGCGCCAGTGCATCCGAGCAG
>NZ_JBEYTS010000094.1:0-20983 GCF_040643155.1 Streptomyces sp. NPDC047453
CCCTCGCGGAACTCCGCGTCGTACCGTTGGCGCTTCTCTGCCATGACCCCAACTTCCCCTGCAGTCACGGTCTTCACGCTACGAGGGGAACCTCAGTCGTGACCTTACCGCCGTCGCCGACGACGACGCCGTGGGCCTTTCGGACCTCGTATCCGTAGGCGTACGCGGCCATGTCGTAGGTGCCGGGCGGCACCGTGAGGCTGTAGTGGCCCTGGGCGTCGGTGGTCGCCCGGTAGTCGCCGGCCATGACGGTGACACCGGCGAGCGCCTTGCCGGAGCTGTCGGTGACGGCGCCGACGACCTCGCCGTGCGGGCCGCTGCGGAAGGCGGCGAGACCGTTGGGCGTGCCCAGACCGGTCGGGCCGTCATAGCCCGCGCCCGCGGTGCACAGATACGACGGGGTGCAGCTGCCGTTGAAACCCTGCGTCACGTCGTTGAGCGCGGACGGGTTCGCGTACGGGTACGAGTTCGGGTAGCTGCCCTCGACCGGCGTTCCGGCCGAGGCGTACGTGCCGGCGATGATCGGGGCCGAGGCGCTGGTGCCGCCGAACACGGACCAGCCGCTGCCGCCGTAGGTCTGGTAAACCGAGACGCCGGTGGCCGGGTCGGCGACCGCAGAGACGTCGGCGACGGTCCGCTTGTCACAGCCGGTGTCGGTCTGGAAGGCCGGCTTGGGCTCGTACAGCGAGCAGCCCGAGCCGGTACCGCCGGCGCTGCTGTGCCACACCGTCTCGGACCAGCCGCGGCTGGTGCCGGCGTCCCGCGTCAGGGCGGTGCCGCCCACCGCGGTCACGTACGGCGAGGCGGCCGGGTAGGTGACCCCGTAGCCGCTGTCGCCGGAGGCGGCGACCATCGCCACACCCGGACGGTTGTAATGGCCGTCCCAGTCCAGCTCGACCGGGTCCTCACCGCTGCCCGGCGAGGAGTCGTAGCCGCTCCCGTAGGAGTTGGACACGAATTTGGCGCCCTGCGCGACCGCCTGGTCCACGGCGGCGAGCATGTCCACGAACCTGGAGCTGTCGGCCTCGACCAGCAGGATGTGGGCGTGGGGCGCGGCCGCGGAGAGCATGTCGAGGTCGAGGGATATCTCGCCCGCCCATCCGGCGTCCGGCTCGGGGTAGTCCGTGCCGCCGCGCTGGTCGATCTTCCGGAAGCAGCCGTTGTCGGCGGTGCAGGGGGGCAGGCCGTACTGCTGGCGGTAGACGGCCAGATCCGCCTCGGCGGTCTGACCGTCATAGGCGGCGACGATAGCGATCGTCTGGCCGGTGCCGCCGTTCGCCGGCAGGTTGTAGGCGTTCTGCAGGTCGGCGGGGCCCCAGCCGTTCGGCGTACTGGTGAACGGCTGGACGCCCTTGATGCCCTTGACGTCGGTGCGACGCATCGCCAGACAGCCGAACTCGCCCTTGCGGGGCGAGCTGCAGACCTGTTCCACCCTGGGATGCGAGGGGGTTTCGGCGGTGCCCTGCGTGGCTGCCGCGGCACTGCCGGACGCCTGGGTGACGGGAAGACCCAGGATGGCCACGGCCGCCGCGGTCAGCGCAGCCAACCGCGCGAATCTCTTCCGCGCGGAATGACTGGAATGTCTTGAAGTGCGCAATGTGTGACTCCATGCCTGCTGAACTCGGGTCGACCCGTGCGCTGTTCTCGGTCGACAGTGGAGTGGAGTGATCCACCGAGACAACTAATGCAGCATGGGCATGTCCTCGATAAGAGGGTGTGCCTGGCGTGTACAGCACGTGGCGTGAACACGCCCACGTCAACGCGGCACCTCGACATGCGAGTCACTAGTCTCGGCCTCCGAACCTGCGCAGGTGAGACTGGGGCGCATGAGCGCCCCGAGGATCCTTCACCCCGTGCCCTACTACGCGCAGTGGGAATCCGCCGCCCTCGCCCAGGAGTTCATCACCGGCCAGCGGGACGCGGCGGATGACCCGCTCTGGCAGAAATCGGGCGCCGACAGCCCGGCCGAGTACGCGTTTTGGGCACCGCGCATGTGCGGTGTCGCGCCTGCGGATGGCGCTGGACTACTGGAGGCGCCCGGCGCCTCCCTCCGTGCCGCTCGTCCTGGAGCTGTGCGAGGCCGGCGCCTACGTGCGTGACGGGGACCAGGTGAAGGGGTTGATCTACCAGCCGTTCGCCGAGCACGTCCGGGACTGCTGGGACCTCCAGGCCGAGTCCGTCCCGGACCTGCCCGCCGCCCGTGTCCGTGAGTAGGTCGCGGGCGGGCGGCTGGTGCTGCTGTCCGTACACAAGACGATCCGCACGACTGACGACGAACCACCGAGCAAGGGCGGTCACCTGGTGCTTGCCGTCGGGGTATATGGGGAGGGCGTGATGACCACGACCGGCTGCCGCAGCGTGCTTTGGGTGCCGTTCACGAACATGTCACGGACGGTGAGGGCAACTCCTTGGGCGCGTTCCGTGTCGAAGTGGCACAGGTCGTTTCCTGACAAGGAGCCACTCATGCGCCGTCACACCGCTGTTGCCGCCTTGATCGCGTGTTCCGCGCTGCTGCCGGTCACGGGATGCGCACGCAACGCCGACCAGACCGTTGTCACCGCCCCGATCAGATCCGCGCCCGGGGCGGTACCGGACGAGAAGAACTGCCCTACCGCCGCCGATTTGCAGGACAATCCCGAGCCCACCAGTGCGGCCGCCACCTCCACCAACGACCCGGCCGCCGAGGAGCTGTCCAACGACCCGATCGACGACGCGCTGTGGAACGACCCGGTCGCCGAGGCGCTGTCCCAGGCCGTGGGTGCTCAACGCGACGCCTTCGCGGACGTCTACGGCTCGCACATGACCGACTACCCTCCGGGCCGGGTGGCGCTGTGCGTGACCGACCTGGCCCGCGGGCGGCAGCTCGCGGCGGCGGCCAAGCAGGCGGACCCGGGCATCGACCTCTCCCGCCTGGACCTGTACCGCTGCAGCTATGCAGAACGCACTCTGTCCGCCACGCTCGACAAGATCAACAAGGCGGACGACCAGGGGCGGCTGCTGGGATTCCCGCTGTACTCCTCCTGGCTACCCCCGGACGCCTCAGGCGTCGTAGTGAACACGACCGCGCAAGGCGCCGCCTCGCAGGCCCTGCGCGACTGGCTGGCAGCGCTCACGGGCGGCATCCCGGTGACCGTCGTCAATGACACCTCGGCGATACCGATACCGGCCTGAGCACCGGCGCCCGATGCGCGTGCCCGCTGGACCTGGACCAGCGTGATCACAGGCGCTCTGCAACAGCTCGCCGCCCTGCCGAACCCCGGCTGACGGTCGTGGAACCTGGCCTGGGGCCACGACGTGGAGATGCCGATCACGGGAGTGGTCTCCGCCCTGCTGCACGGCAAGGTCACCCTCGACGAGGCCGCGGCCGCGCTGATGCAGCGGCCCCTCAAGCCCGAGCGTTGACCCCAGGAGTTGACCCCTGAACCGGCCCCGCCGTCCGCCGTCGCGGATGGTCGGGGCCGCTTCAGCGTCCAGCTGGCTACGGATGCGCGGCAGCTTTCGGTCATCCTGGCCGCCGACGCGGGCTCGTGGAGCCCGGGAGCGGGTACGGGCTGGTCAGAGCCCTACGCGTTGCGGTTCCCACGCGGTGTTCCCACGGGAACACGAGCGGCAGTCCGAGGCGGCCCGAGGCGGGCCAGGACGGGCTGACGCGGGTTGAAGCGTGGGAGTTCCCGCAGGTCGGAGAGAAACCGCAGGTCAGGGCACATGCGAGGGGCCCTCTGTGCGGGGGCTCCGGCCGTCGTCGTATGCCCGTGTGCTGACAAAAAAGAGGGTGGCTCGAGGACCGGCGACGGGACCGGCGGACCGTCTTCCCGGCCGTTGCCGCCGCCACCGTAGCCGAAGGCGGCGACCAGAGAAAACGTGCAGAACGACCTGAGGTCTACGCCGTTAGACTCAGTGGCAAGCGGCCGATCAACCTCCCTCGGACAGGAAGAGCCAGGGGTGCCCAACACACTGCAGGAAATGATCAAGAACAAGCTGGACCAAAAGGGATGGTCCTACAGCGATGTAGCGCGCCGGGGCGGCATCTCTCGCTCGACCGTTCACCATCTGGCGACGTCGGCGAAGCTGGCGCAGATGCCTCAGCAGACCACGCTGGAGGGTCTCGCCAGAGGCCTGGGTATACCGGTGGCGCCCGTGCAGCGTGCGGCGGCCGAGGCCGCAGGTGTCCATGTCTACTTCGAGAACGCGCCCGAGATCACGGATCCGGAGGTGGAGATCCTCATCGCGAGCGTGCAGAAGCTCAGTCCCGCGGATCGCCGGCATGTGGCTGTGCTCGTCGAGTCCTTGCTGCAGGCAGGGGAGTCCTAGAGAGGGTGGATCAAAACCTCTCCATTCCTGCCACTTTGATCCAGCCGATCAGTGTCCGCACCGTTGCGTAGTCGAGTTCTGCCACCCTGACAATCGCTTGTAAACCGTGGGAATCCATCGGCACGCACGCCGCATCCAGGGCGCAGTACAGCAGCACTTGATGGGCCTGCGTCGCCGAAAGAGGCCTTCCTGCATCCATTCCGGCCCTTAATTCCTCGGCGATTGGCAGGGGTGGTGTGACGTCCATGTCTCCAGACTTTTCTCGAGCCTTCGCGGATCATCCTCGTCGTTGTGGTCCGTGAGTTCGCGGCACATTCTTTCCCAGAATGCCTCGACCACCGCGTGATCGTACCAATCGCCGATGGTCCCGGAAGCAGGGCCGTGCCTCAGGGCCTGCGCACGCTCGGTGAAACAGCATCCGACAAGGTTTCCCTTTGTGGTGTCCGTGGCCTGCTCCGCGGCGACTTCGTAGGAAATCGCTTTGTCGAAGGCGCGATCAATGAGCGAGGCGCTCGCCTCGGGAGCCGTGCTCCAGCTCACCAGGTGATGCGATGTCGAGTCGAGGACGACAGCAGCGGACAAAGCGCCCTTCGGTGTGCTGTGGGTGAAGACGTCGATGACCCAGCGCCGGTCGGAAACCCCGGAGGCAGTGGGCGGCGCGCCCTCGTGCAGCCTGCCGGCCCTGCCGCGGATGCCGGCCTGAGCCATGAGCAGCTCCACCGTTCCATGGCTGACACTGATGCCGTACCGGCGGCCGAGCTCCTGCCGGATGCGGCGGTAGCCAAAGGTCGAACCGGATGAGCTGTAAATGTCGAGAATGATCCGGGTCAGCCAGGCGTGCCGCAGTGATCGAGCCGACGGAACACGGTCACGCCACGCGTAATAGCCGGACTCCGAGACGCCGAGCAGCTGAATGATTCCGCGCGCCGGGAAGCCCTCTTCCGCCATCGCGGAAATCACTTCGTATCGCCTTTTGGGGGCACCACCTCCGACATGAGGTCAATGGCTCTCCGGCACGCCGCGATCTCGCTCTCCAGCTTTTCGATGCGAGCTTGCGCCTGCTTCAGCTTGGACTGGGACATGAGATGAGCGCTGCTCACTGGACCTCGCTTCCCGACCGTGATTTCAGTACTCAGGGCTGTGGTGGGAGTCCACAGCCCTGAGCGCTTTTGCGGGACCTACCGGACGTAGCGGTGCATGGTCACGGTCGGTGCGAAGTCGGCCAAGGAGTCGCTGCTGCCACCCCTCGGTGCTCGGGCCGCCTCACGGTCGAGGATCGTCTTCACCCTGCGGGCCAGCTCGTCCGCCTGTTGTGTGACCTGGGAGATCGGCAGGCGAGACGCCTTGAGGGCCTCGACCTGGTGGTTGATCGAGTCGAGTTCGTTGCGGCCGTCGCGGCTGAGGCTGAATCCCCGAGGCGTGGCGACGATGAATTGATATGCCCCGGAGAACGTCTCGCACGACGGGCAGTGTTCGTTGATGCCCCTGCTGATGTTGGAGGCGTTGATGAGGCGCGCGTTTCGGCCGGCCGTGGTGACGATCTGGTAGGAGAGGGCGATCGAACGGCAGGGGGCGTCGATGGAGCAGCCTGAGGACACTGCCGTAGCCCGGTTGTTCGCCGTCACGGCGACGGTCGGCCCGTATTCGTGGATCTTGAAGGATTCGTCGAACTGGTTCCTGTGGGCCCTGTTGGCGTGGCTCTGCGCCATGTCGACCGCGATGGCGACGCTCTGGGAGATGCGGGAACCGCCGGGGCTGGCACCTGCCGAGGTGGTGCTGGCCGTCACGGCCAGTCCGGCGGTCGCGGCGATGCCGAGGCCGATCGCCGCTTTGGAGGAGGTCTTGGGGCGGGGCTTGCGGTGGTTCATCGTTCTCTCCTGCGGATGAGGTGGTGTGCGGAGTCAGGAAGGGCTGGAGCCGGATGGGGCTGTCTCGGAGGGTGAGGGGGATGCGGTGACGGACTCCGAGGGTGAGGAAGAGGGGGACGCGGAGGCCGTCCGGCTTTCGGAAGGGTGTGGGGACGGCGTGGTGGGAGTGCTGCCGGCTGGTGTGGTCGGGGTCGGACCTGCCTCCGCCGTGGAGGCGGCCGGTGTGCCGGGGGGAGGCGCCGGGGCGGTTGCCGAGGTGGCGGGCGGGGCTGCCGCGGAGTGGGACGGAACGGTGCCGGGGGACGTGCTGTTGTGTCGTGTGACCCGCTTTCCCGGGGTGGCGCCGGCAGGGTGGCCCACCTGGGAGCCCGTGGGGGTGGGGTGCGGGGCTCGGACGGTGGGCACGCCGGGTTGCAGGACAGGAGTGACCGGGGCTGATTCGGGAAGTGGCTTGGGCGCAAGTCCCTGCACCCAGGCGGTTCCGAGAACGGCGCAGCCGGCGACGACTGCGGCGGCCAGAGCGAGACGCATGGCAGGCTTGCCCTCTGTCGCTCTCCTGGCGGCTCGGTACAGGCGGGCCGTCAGCCGCCCCGCGAGATAGGCGCCTCCTGCCATCGGGCAGAGCAGCATGAGTGTGCCGATGAGTCCGACCAGCCCGGCAGTGATCTGCCCTGCCGTGAACGCCGAGTACGTGCCGAGGCATTGGGCCGAAAGGCTGCGCAGTGCGGTGGCCAGGAGGCGTGGAAGGTTCCACAGGGCGTACCCGGCCTCTGCCAGGAGCAGGGGGATCATGGTCAAGACCCACACCGTCACGATGATCCGGGCGGAGCGCTTGAGGTCGGCCGCACCTGCGACGGGGCGTTTCCGCCCGGGCACCATGCTCGACAGGATGGGCTTGACCTTGCCGTACAGGTCGGGAACACCGGCCAGGTCGCCGAGGATGTAGTAGCCGTCGAGCCGCACCGCCGGCACCAGCTGTTCGAGGACCTCGAAGTGCGTGAGGTAGACCGCGGCAAGGAAGAAGGACTGGCCCGTGAGAAGGTAGCCCGCGGTGAGGGCCAGCATGAAGATGACGTTGAAATACACGCCTCCCAGCCCGGTACGCAGGCGGCCGGTCTTCCCGATCCGGTACACGTCGGTGACGTCCGTGTACATGGATGGCCAGATCAGGAAGATGCCGCATCCGATCTTTCCGGGTACGCCCCCGCTGTACCGGCAGGCCGACGCGTGCCCGAACTCGTGAAAGACGAGGGAGGCGACTGTCAGCACGAAGAGGATGAGCATCCACAGCGGCTGTTCGAGCACTTGCAGCACGGACGTGATGGCTCCGTGAACACCGAAAAGCCAGATGTCCATGGCCGCGGTGCCTGCGAGCACCAATGCCACGACCAAGGGCCGGTGCAGCCAGGAGAGCGCGGCGGCGATGCGGGCCACCTGCGCCTCGTGGAAGATCACTTTGTGGCCACGGAGGGCGAGGAGCAGGTCCGAGCGAGGGGCCGGGGGCTCTTCCGGCAGGTCTCCGAAGGGGACCGTGATCCCGAGGGGAGTGAGCTTTCGCTCCACCAGGTGGACGACGTTCTCCGTGGTGACTTCGGCCCCGTAGCGCCCGCTCACCCGATGGGAGATCGCTTCGGCGTCGCGTACGCCGTCGATGGAGCTCACGACGAGGTACAGCAGGCGCGACAGTTGGATTACCTGACCGTCGCCTCGGCGGACAATGTACTTGCGCTCGGTGAAGCCAGACCCCTGGTATTCCCCGAGGGTCTGCAAGCCGTGGCTCAGTCGGGGAACGGGCGCGGCGTTCCACGGCATGAAGGTGTCGGCCGGCTTGGTGTACATCGAGTGGGTGAATGAGTCCGGCGTGCCGTTGACGGCCGCTTCCTGGGGGAATCCGTCCCAGGGGTGCGGAACCTGAACATCCAGCGTTCTGAAGCCGCTGGGTTCTTCGGACGCCGTCATTCTCTTCTCCAAGGCGCGTCTGATTTTCTGACGAATGGCCACAGCACTGGACAGCAGGCGTGCGGTATGGAATACCGGGCGTGGAGCGGGTGCAGGGCCAAGTCCGTCGACCTGGCCCTGCACACCGTCTGCCGGAGTTACTGCTGAATGCTGATGGCCTGCTGCGCCTCGGACTGGGCGACGGCCCAGGGCGAGCACGAGTTCAGCGCGGCGGACTCGTTGTGAGCGTCCACGTGCGCGGTCTTCTTAGTGATGCTGGTCATCTTGGTGAAGTTGAACGAGAACTTCCCCAGCGCCTCCCGGCCGGGCAGCAGTTCCGCGGTCTCGGCCTCGAGCTGGTCCATGTTCATGGGGACACCTTTCATTGAAGGGTTGTTGGGCTGGCGGCAGAGATCCGCTCTTTGCAGCCGGGTCATGCGGAAAACCCTGCTGTGGAGCCGGAGGCGGCGGAACCGCTGGGGGAACCAGCAGGCACACACCAACCGCGCCGTCCAGAGACTCCGAACGGTTTGTCCGGAGGTCCCGGACAGTAGCGGAAGCGGAAGTGGGAGTGCAAACCGCCTATATGCGACATGCGTTCAAAAGCGCACGGTCGTTCCCTTTCGGGTCCTCGTGGAGGAGGGTGTGCCGGCGCCCCGGAGCTGTGTCCCGACCTGTACGCGGGCTTTGAGGGGCGAGCGAACTCTGTAAAAGTCAGGGCAGATCAATGACGGTTGTCGCGCTCTGCGGGCGGCGAAGTAACAGGTGGTGGGGTTCCTGCTCCTTTTTTACTCCTGGAAATACGGGTCGTTTAAGGGCGGGAATTAGCCTGCGGGAGTCATTGATTCAGTCCCGAGAACTGGTTGGACGACTAATCTCGCCACGCCGCATAATTCGTCTGGACGGGTGTTTCGAAAAGGCGGGGTGGCGCTGCTTCACACATGCCCGACAAGGCGGCTGAGCTGCTGCTTTCTAATCCTGGTCGGCTGTCCCCTCGTGCCTGACCGCACACCGGCTTCAGCAGTGGGCCCAGTAATTCGATGTAACGTCGGATGCAGCGGCAGGGAAACACCGAATTCCTGCCGTTCGAAAGGAGAGCAAGTGAAGACCATTGCGAGATCGGTGGCGGTCGCGCTTCTGACTGCCGGCGCCGTCGTGGTGCCTGCCTCCGCAGAGGCGATTGCGGCCCCGCTCCATGCCCCAGCCTCCGCGACGTTGGCGGCCCACTCGTTCGACCGGGGCGACCGTTACAGCCCCTACGAGTACCGCCACGGCTCTGACCTGTGGCGACACCGCGACTACTGGCGTCATGACAGCTACCGGTACCGGTACTGCGACCGCTACTCGAGGTGGGACCGGGACTGCGACCGGGACTGGCGCTACCAGTCGAACCGATGGGACTGCTACCCCTACGGGCGTCGCTACTAGTCCCGCTCCCGTGAAAGGGCCGAGCCGCCCGCCGTCGAACCTTCCGACGGCGGGCGGCTCGCCTTTTACTGAGGCGGGGGTGATCTCGGAACTTGGTGGTGGAGGGATTTTCCTATTCGCGCCCAGTAATCAGTCGATGGTCAGCCTATAGACCGTCAGGGTCATTCCGTCGACTGAAACACAGGAATCCATCTGGCTTGTTGTCAACCCGGGGACAACCCTGCTGAGGGTCTGAAGTTCGGCCGCACTGAGAACGGCGGTGGCGGCCTTGATCAGGTCGGTCAGTGTTGCCTCGGACACTTCCTGGCGTGCGTCACCGGGGAGCAAAATAACCGTCTCACCAGTGCTGCCGCGGACGACAGCGGTCATTGAAGTTCCTCGTACGACGAGCACCTGCTACCCCTCTCGCCAGCGCACCATTTTCGACCCGCTGATACTGGCGCGGCAGGAGGGAGGGTATCCGGTTCACCCCAGTGCGACGGCCTCCCAGCCGTCGGCCGCGTCGAGCTCCTCTTGGAGTCTGATCGCGTGGACGATACTCGCGTTGAGTGTCTTGCGAATGATGGGATCGGAGATCCCCCACGCGTTCATGGCCTCGTTCGGGGACAGCGCCGCTGAGGCTGCCTCTTGGCTTGCGGTTCGGGCCCCTCGTTGTTCAGGGATGAGACCGCTCTCCACCAGCATCGCTCGGTGATCGAGGTCGAGGACCGTGGCCCACTTCGTCAGCTGTGAGGGGAGCGGCAGGGTTCTGCCGTCCAGCGTCCGGCTGATGGTGGTCAGGCTTAGTCCGGTCAGGGCCGCCAGTTGCGCTCGGCCGCCCTTGCGCCGGCGGATGTCGTACCCGGCCGCGGTCGCGGCCGAGGAGAGGTAGGCGCCGACACGCCGCGCTTGAGCCTGTCGCCCGGGCCGATTCCCCTGATGGAGATCTTCCGTAATCCGCATGTCCGGAGGGTAGCGCGCGTGCATGTACTTTCACGCTAGTTGCATGCGTGCACCTTTGCAGGTCAAGGGCCTAGATCGGCATTCCTCCAGGCCAACTCGTCGATCGAGTACTTATGTGCGAATAAAAATAGCCTTGCGTCACATCAGCCTGGCAACTTCCATACGTCCGTGCGTGTGGGTTAGCCGCACGGATGCAAGTCCCTTAGGGGGTCTTCTGACCATGCTCCGCCTCCATATGGCCAAGCTCCTGGTGAAGGCCAAGGAGCTTGGTGACGAAAGTGTTGCCGACGTGGCGCAGCGCACCGGTATCAGCAGGTCGACGCTCCACCGACTCGCGGCCGGGACGAAAGAACCGAGCCTGGCCACGCTCTGGACGCTGCGCGACGCCTACGGGATCGGGCTCGACACTCTCGTTTATGACGACCCGCTGACCACGAGGCGCACCGCCGTTTCACGCCGGTGGTCGACGCCCGCTCCAGTCGGACGCCGGCGCGAGTCCGGCTGACGCCCCCGCGGAGCCCACGGGGGCGGTCTCTCCTCGTCACCCAGCCCCACACAGTTCCTCCACTCACGATCGGAAGCAGGCTTTGATTTCTCATGCCCAGGCCGTGTCCGGCGGCCTCACAACGAGGGAACCGGCCCTCATCACCCGCGCCCAGCAAGGCGATCCCGAGGCATTCGGCGAGCTGTACCGGATGTACCACGACGTAATCGCCGCGTTCATCGGCCTCCGCGTCAGATCGAACCCGACGCTCGCCGAGGACCTCACCGCCGATGTCTTCATGAAGGCGTGGGCCAAGATCGGCACCTTCCGGTGGACCGGCACGTCGATCCGTGCCTGGCTGTGCACGATCGCCCGCAACGTGGTCGCCGACCACTTCAAGGTCGCCGCGACACGGCGCCTGACCTTCGTGGACCAGATCACCCACGTGTGGGACGCCTGGGTGACCCCGGTGAGCACCGCGGAGGACACGGTCCTGTCCACCCTTGCCGCTGCCGACCTGCACCATGCCCTGTCCGGGATCACGCCACGTCAACAGGCCGTCATCCGGCTCCGGTTCCTCCGTGAGCTGACCGTCAGCGAGACGGCGCGCACCATGGGCACCACCGACGCCGCCGTCAAGACCCTGCAGTGGCGCGCGCTCGACTCCCTCCGCAGGGCCTATGTGGAGGCGGGAGCATGACGACCACTCCCGACAGCCGTAGCGACGCCGAGGTCGAGCGCGAACTGACCGAGCAGTTGGCGCAGTTGGCCCGGAGGTTCATCGCGGGCCTCCAGGCGCAGGGGCGCCTGGTGGAAACGGGCGGGGCCGAAGCCCTCAAACGGCTCCAGGAACAGGACGAAGCGCAGCGCGGCCTTCCCGAAGAGGACCAGCCGGCCGCCGACGTCACCGAAGCCGCCGCCGACCCGAAGCCGCCCGCCCCGGCACTCCTCCGCGTGATCGCCCTGCCCGGCACCGGCCTTGACACGCCCCCGGCGCCCGACACCGCGGCTGGTGTGCCGCAGCCGGCCGTCGTGCCCGTCGCCGAGCAGACCCCCATGATCAGGCCTGCCGCCGCTCGGACCACGAGCACCGAGGAGCAGGGGGCGGCCGACTGGACTCCGGCGCAGGCCCGTACGGCCGCTGTGGCGGCCAAGCTGCGGGCCGAGAACGCGGGCCGGCTCGAGACCACGCACATCACCTTCGACCACGAGCGCGTCGTCATCCACATCCACGCCCTCTCACTCGACCACTGGGAGTACTGGCTGACCGCCATCGGCGCAGCACTCGACGCTCCCACCCACCGCGCCGGATGGGCCCAGACCGCCGCCGGACAGATCGACGCCGTCGACGTCCACCTCACCGCGTACCAAGTGCCGCACCTCCTCGACACCGCCGCTGAGGCCGCCGGCGAACCGTTCTTCCTGGGAGGGCGTGTTTACGACCTCGCCCGCGGCCAGGTCGACCGGCACGGCCAGATGTGGAGCTACCTCGGCCAACGACGGGAAGACGGCATGCCGCTGCTGACCCTCTGCGGCACCAGCAGCCCTCCTTACCCGCTCGTCTCGATCGTCACGGCCAACGGCCCCCTCTCCGCCGTTGAGACGCAGACCGCCGAGGCTTTGTCCCCGGACGCCGAAGACACCCGGTGAACACCGGCCCCGATCACGGTGAGCCGCATCCAGGGGACTCACATGGCCCGAGGCGGGCCGGGACGGGTCGTTCTCAACTCGTGAAGCCGATCCGCGCGAGGCGCAGGGGGCCGCGCAGCCCGAGGCGCAGATCGTGTACGCCGGCGGCGGTGGCCGGAACGGTGAGGGTGGTGTAGTCGTACGGGCCCGACGTGGGGCTGTCCAGGACGACAACCGCGAGTACCGGGGCGCCGTCCAGGGACAGTTCGACGGTCCCCTCACTCGCCACCTCCACGCTCACCCGCGTCACACCAGTGCCGAAGTCGCGGTCAGGGTAGAGCAGTTCGCCCCGCCTGCCGGGAGCGGGTGTCACCGCGTCGCCCGTCGTCCTCGTCCGGTCGACGATCTCGATGCCCGACTGCTCGTCGAAGTCGGCGGCGCTCAGGCCGTGTTGCAGGACCGGGCGCGGAGTGCCGGGCTCGCTGTCGAGAGTGAGGGTGGTGCGGAGGCGGATGTCCTCGCCGGAGGCGCCGACGAGGAAGTCGTACGGGCCTGGCTCCAGACGCCGGCGGCCCAGTGACACGTCCCAGAACTCCAGGGTGGAGAGGGGGACTTCGAAGGTCAGGTCAGCCGTTTCACCGGGCGCGAGCGTGATGCGGCGGTGGGCGGCCAGCTCCCGGCGCGGCCGCGGGACCGACGGGTTCGCGGCGCGGGTGTAGAGCTGGGCGACCTCGTCGGCGGTGACGCCCCCGTGGTTGGTGACCGTGAAGGACACGCGCACCGTGTCCTGCCCGACCTGGACCGCCAGGTCGCCGTATCCGAACGACGCGTACGACAGCCCGTGTCCGAAGGGGGAACAGCGGGGTGCCCTCGAAGTACAGGTACGTCTGGCGGCCGCCGATCACGTCGTAGTCGAGCAGGTCCGGCAGGTCGGAGTCGCCCGCGTACCAGGTCTGCGGGAGCCGGCCGGCGGGGGAGGAGTCACCGGCCAGCACCCGGGCCAGAGCGGTGCCCGCCGCCTGGCCGCCGTGGGCGGTCCACAGCACCGCCCGCAGGGGAGCGGGGTCGACCGCGTACGGGTACGACGAGACCAGCACCAGCGCCGTGTTCCGGTTCGCGGTGCGGGCCGCGCGCAGCAGACGCTCCTGGTGCTCCGGCAGCCGCAGGGTCGTACGGTCCTGTGTCTCCCGGCCGTTGATGTGCGGGTCGTTGCCCGCCACCACCAGCACCACGTCGGCTCGGCCGGCCGCGCGCGCCACCGCCTCCTCCCCGCGCTCGGACACGACGAGCTCGAAGACCTCCGCGCCGTCCGGCCCGTTCTCCTCGGCGATCCTCACGCCGTCGGCGGTGACACGGACGTGGCGACCGGTCCCGATGTGCCGCAGGAGGTGCCCGCCGCGGTGCGGTTCGAGGCGGAACGTCTCCTGCACCACCCAGCCGCCGGGCTGGTCGGCCGAGGCACGCACACGACCGGGCCCGCTCCTCCGCCAGCAGCTCCGTGAGGTCGTCCGTGCGCAGGAAGCGGACCAGGCCCGCGGCGTCGACGTCGACCGTGAGCGCGCCGACGGTCAGGCGTCCCCGGCCGTCCTCGATCTTGACGGTGCTCTCGGTGGCCGGCGCGTGGGCCAGGAGCGCGCCGGGCAGGCCGTCCAGGACCGGGCCCCCGAGCCGGGCGCGCACCCGGACCGCGTCCGGCCCCCACGGCTCGATGCGCACGGTCTCCTGGCGGCCGCTCCACTCCAGCACGCCGTCCCGGTCGCGGAACATGCCGACCGTGGGGAAGGACTGGGCGAGGCTGACCGGGCCGTGCGGGGGCTGGGTCTCGGCATGCTGGTTCACGAGTGCTCTTTGAAGGAGTGCGGACGGGGAGTCCTGCGAGAAGGCGTGAGAAGGCATGGGGGCGCCCCCGGCGGGCCGGGGCCCGGGACGGAGCAGACTGGTGTCAGGAGCCGGAGTGGACCGGCCCCGAACTCGCCCGGACCGTCAACTCGGGCGCGATGAGCACCACTTCGTCCGTGCCGCGCCCGTCGAGCTTGGCCACCAGGTGCGCGACGGCGTGCCGGCCCATCTCCTGGGCGGGGATGCCCACCGAGGTCAGGCGCACCGAGGCCTGGACGGCGACCTGGTCCGGGCAGATCGCGACCACCGACACGTCCTCGGGGACCGCGCGGCCCTGCTGGCGCAGCAGGGCGAGCAGGGGTTCGACGGCGGACTCGTTCTGCACGACGAAGCCGGTGGTGCCGGGGCGCTCGTCGAGGATCCGGGCCAGGGTCACCGCCATCGCGTCGTACCCGCCCTCGCACGGGCGGTGCAGCAGGCCCAGGCCCAGCTCGCGGGCCCGGGAGCGCAGACCGTCGAGGGTGCGCTCGGCGAAGCCGGTGTGCCGTTCGTAGACCGCGGGCGCCTCGCCGATGACGGCGATGTCACGGTGCCCGAGCAGTGCCAGGTGCTCCACGCACAGCGCGCCCGTCGCACCCCAGTCCAGGTCCACGCAGGTCAGCCCGGTGGTGTCGGCGGGCAGCCCGATCAGGACCGACGGCTGGTCGGTTCCGCGCAGCAGCGGCAGCCGTTCGTCGTCCAGCTCGACGTCCATCAGGATCATGGCGTCGGCGAGCCCGCTGCCGGTGACCCGGCGCACCGCGTCGGGGCCCTCCTCGCCGGTGAGCAGCAGCACGTCGTAGCCGTGCGTGCGGGCGGTGGTCGCCACGGCGATGGCGATCTCCATCATCACCGGCACGTACATCTCGGTACGCAGCGGGATCATCAGGGCGATGATGTTGGACCTGCTGCTCGCCAGGGCGCGGGCGCCCGCGTTCGGGTGGTAGCCGAGCTCCCGGATGCTCTCCTCGACCCGCTGCCGGGTGCTCGCGGAGATGGACCGCTTGCCGCTGAGGACGTAACCGTGCTCGCCGAGACTCCGGCGTGCTGGGCGACCTCGGCGAGGGTGACCATCCAGCTCTCCAAGTTTTGTGAAGCGCTTCGACAGTGCGCGGTGCTGACATCAGGGCGTGAGGGTGGTTCGACAGTACCCCGGCGAGGGTGGGTGTCCATAGCGCTGTCGAGGCGCTTCGATTGTTTTCTTCCCCTGGTTCGGGGTGGGCCATCCGAACGGAGTACGCGAGTGGTCGTCACGCCCCGCACACAGGATGCTGGGGTGGCATCACACCGAAACAGACGGTGGACTGCGAGCGTCCGTACGCGTGGGGTGGTGGATCCGCCCGGTATCGGGTACATACGATCCAGTAGCACCGGTCGGTAACGTACCGCCCCCACATCCCTCTTCGCGGCGAGGTGAGCCTCATGTCCGCACCAACGTCCAACAAGCCCACCGTGACCGAGCGCGAGGCCCGCCAGGTGGCGGAGGCCGCCCGGGAGCAGGACTGGCGCAGGCCCAGCTTCGCCAAGGAGCTGTTCCTCGGCCGCTTCCGGCTCGACCTCATACATCCGCATCCGCTGCCAGCCGCCGACGACGCCCAGCGCGGCGAGGAGTTCCTGGCCAAGCTCCGCGACTTCTGCGAGACGAAGATCGACTCGGCCCGCATCGAGCGCGACGCCCGGATCCCGGACGAGGTCATCACCGGGCTCAAGGAACTCGGCGCCCTCGGTATGAAGATCGACACCAAGTACGGCGGCCTCGGCCTGACCCAGGTCTACTACAACAAGGCCCTCGCCCTGGCCGGCTCCGCCAGCCCCGCGATCGGCGCGCTGCTCTCCGCGCACCAGTCGATCGGTGTACCGCAGCCGCTGAAACTCTTCGGCACCCAGGAGCAGAGGGACACCTTCCTGCCGCGCTGCGCCCGCACCGACATCTCCGCCTTCCTGCTCACCGAGCCGGACGTCGGCTCCGACCCGGCGCGCCTGGCGACCACGGCGGTCCCGGACGGCGACGACTACATCCTCGACGGGGTCAAGCTCTGGACGACCAACGGGGTCGTGGCCGACCTCCTCGTCGTCATGGCGCGCGTGCCGAAGTCGGAGGGCCACCGAGGCGGCATCACCGCCTTCGTCGTCGAGGCCGCCTCCGAGGGCATCACGGTGGAGAACCGCAACGCCTTCATGGGCCTGCGCGGCATCGAGAACGGCGTCACCCGCTTCCACCGGGTCCGGGTCCCGGCCGCCCACCGCATCGGCGCCGAGGGTCAGGGCCTGAAGATCGCCCTGACCACCCTGAACACCGGCCGGCTGTCCCTGCCGGCGATGTGCGCGGGCGCGGGCAAGTGGTGCCTGAAGATCGCCCGCGAGTGGTCCGCGGCCCGCGAGCAGTGGGGCAAGCCGGTCGCGCTGCACGAGGCGGTCGGCTCCAAGATCTCCTTCATCGCGGCCACCACCTTCGCGCTGGAGGCGGTGCTCGACCTGTCGTCCCAGATGGCCGACGAGAACCGCAACGACATCCGCATCGAGGCCGCCCTCGCCAAGCTCTACGGCTCCGAGATGGCCTGGCGGATGGCCGACGAACTGGTCCAGATCCGCGGCGGCCGCGGCTTCGAGACGGCCGCGTCCCTCGCCGCCCGCGGGGAACGCGCGGTGCCCGCCGAGCAGATGCTGCGCGACCTGCGCATCAACCGCATCTTCGAGGGCTCCACCGAGATCATGCACCTGCTGATCGCGCGCGAGGCGGTCGACGCCCACCTCTCGGTCGCCGGCGACCTCATCGACCCCGACAAGACCCTCTCGGACAAGGCGAGGGCGGGCGCGAACGCGGGCGTCTTCTACGCCAAGTGGCTGCCCAAGCTGGTCGCGGGCCCGGGCCAGCTCCCGCGCTCGTACGCCGAGTTCCACCCGCCCGGGCACCTCGACCTCTCCGGCCATCTGCGCTATGTCGAACGCCACGCCCGCAAGCTCGCCCGCTCCACCTTCTACGCCATGTCCCGCTGGCAGGGCCGGATGGAGACCAAGCAGGGCTTCCTCGGCAGGGTCGTCGACATCGGCGCCGAACTGTTCGCGATGAGCGCGGCCTGCGTCCGCGCCGAGCTCCTGCGCTCCCAGGGCGACCACGGCCGCGAGGCCTACCAGCTCGCCGACGCCTTCTGCCGGCAGTCCCGCATCCGCGTCGCCCAACTCTTCGACCGCCTGTGGACCAACACCGACGACCTCGACCGCAAGGTCGTCAAGGGCGTCCTCGGCGGCGCCTACACCTGGCTGGAGGAAGGGGTCATCGACCCGTCGGACGACGGCCCCTGGATCGCGGCGGCGGACCCCGGCCCGAGTGAGCGGGAGAACGTGCACCGCCCGATCAGGTGACGGCCGGCCGACGGCCACAACATGCGGTGCGGCCGCCCGCCGGCGATCTCCACCGGCCGCCCGGAGGCATCGGCCACCGGGCGGCCGACCGCGTCCGCCGGCGGGGGCGCGCCGTGCCGCGTCCCCGGCGCGGCGACCGGCGACTCGCTCCCCCTTCGGGAGGGACGCGCTGTCCGTTCGGGGAGCCGCTGCCGCCACAATGGGGGAATGAGCGACAGTCCAGCCCCTCTCGCCGACCCGCACCTCGTCTTCGACCCCGTCGCCGGGGACGGGCCCAAGGACGTGGTGGTCCTCGGGTCCACCGGGTCCATCGGCACCCAGGCCATCGACCTCGTACTGCGCAACCCGGACCGCTTCCGGGTCACCGGGCTCTCCGCCAACGGCGGACGGGTCGGTCTCCTCGCCGAGCAGGCGTACCGGCTGCGGGTGCGGACCGTCGCCGTGGCCCGCGAGGACGTCGTACCGGCCCTGCGCGAGGCGCTCGCCGCGCAGTACGGGACGTCCGGGCCGCTCCCCGAGATCCTCGCCGGGCCGGACGCGGCCTCCCAGCTCGCCGCCTCCGACTGCCACACCGTCCTCAACGGCATCACCGGCTCCATCGGCCTCGCCCCGACCCTCGCCGCCCTGGAGGCGGGCCGCACCCTCGCGCTCGCCAACAAGGAGTCGCTCATCGTCGGCGGCCCGCTGGTCAAGGCGCTCGCCAGGCCCGGTCAGATCATCCCGGTGGACTCCGAGCACGCCGCCCTCTTCCAGGCGCTCGCGGCGGGGACGCGGGACGACGTGCGCAAGCTGGTCGTCACCGCCTCCGGCGGGCCCTTCCGCGGCCGGACCAAGGCCCAGCTCGCCGACGTCACCGTCGAGGACGCCCTCGCCCACCCCACCTGGGCGATGGGCCCGGTGATCACGGTCAACTCCGCCACCCTGGTCAACAAGGGGCTGGAGGTCATCGAGGCACACCTGCTGTACGACATTTCCTTCGATCGCATTGAGGTCGTCGTGCATCCGCAGTCGTATGTCCACTCGATGGTTGAGTTCACCGATGGATCCACCCTCGCCCAGGCGACGCCCCCCGACATGCGCGGGCCCATCGCCATCGGCCTGGGCTGGCCCGAACGCGTTCCCGACGCCGCGCCCGCCTTCGACTGGAGCAAGGCGTCGACCTGGGAGTTCTTCCCGCTCGACAACGAGGCCTTCCCCTCCGTGGGGCTCGCCCGGCACGTGGGCCGGCTCGCCGGCACCGCCCCGGCCGTGTTCAACGCGGCCAACGAGGAGTGCGTCGACGCGTTTCTGCGCGGCACACTGCCCTTCAACGGGATCATGGAGACCGTGACACAAGTGGTCGAGGAACACGGCACACCCCGCACGGGAACTACCCTGACGGTGCCGGACGTCCTCGAAGCGGAGACCTGGGCCCGCGCCAGGGCCCGGGAACTGACAGCGCGGACGGCGACAGCGGAGGCGCGTGCATGACGTCCTTGATGATGATCCTCGGCATAGTCGTCTTCGTGGTGGGCCTGCTGGTCTCGATCGCGTGGCACGAGCTGGGGCATCTGTCCACCGCCAAGCTCTTCGGCATCCGCGTGCCGCAGTACATGGTGGGATTCGGCCCGACGCTCTGGTCCCGCAGGAAAGGCGAGACGGAGTACGGCATCAAGGCCATCCCGTTCGGCGGCTACATCCGCATGATCGGCATGTTCCCGCCGGGCGACGACGGCCGGATCACCGCGCGCTCCACCTCGCCCTGGCGCAGCATGATCGAGGACGCCCGTTCGGCGGCCTTCGAGGAACTCGGCCCCGGTGACGAGAAGCGCCTGTTCTACACACGCGCCCCGTGGAAGCGGGTCATCGTGATGTTCGCGGGCCCGTTCATGAACCTGATCCTCGCGGTCGCGCTCTTCCTGACCGTCCTCATGGGCTTCGGCATCTCGCAGCAGACGACCACCGTCAGCTCGGTCTCCCAGTGCGTCATCGCGCAGAGCGAGAACCGCGACAACTGCACGAAGACCGACGCCCCGGCGCCGGCCGCGGCCGCGGGCCTGAAGGCGGGCGACAAGATCGTCTCCTTCAACGGGATGAAGACCGACAACTGGAACCAGCTGTCCGACCTGATCCGCGCCAACCCCGGCAAGGAGGTGTCGATCGTCGTCGACCGCCAGGGCCAGGACGTCACCCTGCACGCGAAGATCGCCACCAACCAGGTCGCCAAGAAGGACTCCCACGGCCAGATCGTGCAGGGGCAGTACGTCAGCGCCGGCTTCCTCGGCTTCAGCGCCGCCACCGGCATCGTCCGCCAGGACTTCGGCCAGTCCGTGACCTGGATGGGCGACCGGCTGGGCGAGGCCGTCCACTCCATCGCGAACCTGCCCGGCAAGGTGCCGGCCCTGTGGAACGCGGCCTTCGACGGCGCTCCCCGCCAGCCCGACTCCCCGATGGGCGTGGTCGGCGCGGCCCGCGTCGGCGGCGAGATCTTCACCCTGGACATCCCGCCCACCCAGCAACTGGCCATGGCCCTGATGCTGGTCGCCGGCTTCAACCTCTCCCTGTTCCTGTTCAACATGCTCCCGCTGCTCCCGCTGGACGGCGGGCACATCGCGGGGGCGCTGTGGGAGTCGTTGCGGCGGAATCTGGCGAGGGTGCTGCGCCGGCCGGACCCGGGTCCGTTCGACGTGGCGAAGCTGATGCCGGTGGCCTACGTGGTGGCGGGCGTCTTCGTCTGCTTCACGATCCTCGTCCTGATCGCTGACGTGGTTAACCCGGTCAAAATCTCCTAGCGGACCCCTGACGAAGGCGGCCGGACGGGTCTCCCGTCCGGCCGCCTTCCAATGAGTGGGTTTTGACGGGTGGGATGTGCTGGGGCACATGGACGTGCCGTAATCTCGATGCCTGGAGCCCGCCGCTGAACGAGGCCGGACCTTGATCCACGACTTGGGGTTGCACAGCAGATGACTGCGATTTCTCTCGGCATGCCGTCCGTTCCGACCAAGCTCGCCGAGCGCCGCAAGAGCCGGCAGATCCAGGTCGGCTCCGTGGCGGTGGGCGGGGACGCGCCGGTGTCGGTGCAGTCGATGACGACGACGCGTACGTCGGACATCGGGGCCACCTTGCAGCAGATCGCGGAGCTGACGGCTTCGGGCTGCCAGAT
>NZ_JBEYTS010000095.1:0-20872 GCF_040643155.1 Streptomyces sp. NPDC047453
GCGGCGGCCGTGGTCCGCCGCGCCACCGGACGACTAACTCGTACTGCAGGAGACCGTCGGCCAGGTCCAGGTGCCGTTGGCCTGGATGGTGACGCCCCAGTTGTTGCCGCTGCCGTTGGGCTTGGCCACCAGCACCTGCGAACTCGGATAACTCGCGCTGATGTTCCAGGTCGCGATGATCTTCTCCGGCGACGGAACGTTCATCGTCACCGTCCAGTTACTGGAACCGCTCACCGACACATTCAGGTTGTAACGGTCACTCCACTGCTGACCCGCCGACAGCGTCGCGGTGCACCCACCGGTGCCACCACCACCGCCACCACCGCCGGAGCCGGAGTCGCCCACGGTGATGTTGGAGTTGCCGCTGCTCTGGTAGCCCTCGGTCGCCATGATCATGTAGTTGTAGGCGCCCATGTTCATGCCGTTGCGGGCCCAGGCGTCGAAGTGGTTGCCGGTCGTGATGGTGCCGCCCGTCCGCTTCGACTGCCGGACGCTCCAGTACTGGTTGAAGGTCCTGGTGCCCTCGATGGAGGGGGCGTTGACCCGGGTCGTCTGGTAGATGTCGTACGTGCCGCCGTCCGTGGTGACCGTGCCCTTGTACGTTCCCGTGGGCCGGTAGGTGCCCCAGTTGTCGACGACGTAGTACTCGACGAGCGGGTTGGTCGTCCACCCGTAGAGGGCCAAGTAGGCGTTGCCGGACGGGTTGAAGCTGCCGGAGTAGTTCACGCTCCTGCGCCCGCCGGTGCTCCAGCCCTTGCCGGCGACGAAGTTCCCGGTGTTGCTCCATGAGGTGCTGTAGTTGCCGCCGGACCCCATGTTCATGGAGACGGTGCCCGGGCTGTCGGTCCAGAACGAGTAGTAGTACCCGTTGTTGGTGCCGGTCTGGTTCGAGGTGATGACCGTGTCGGCGCTGGCGGTGCCCGGCAGTGTCATCGCGGCCATGACAACCAGCGCGGCGGCGCAGACACTCCTGATGAACCACGTGAAGCGACCGCGTCTGCGGCCGCTCGCCTGGACGAGCGTGTTCATGTCCGTGCTTCCTCCTCGTGAAGGTGGTGGGGGCGGGCAGCACGACGGGACCTCGCGGAACGGCCGGCTGCCAGGAGGTGACGCAGCGGTGAGAAGTGTTGAGCCGGGCCCGTCGGGTGTCAACAGTTTCGGTTAGAATTTCGAAACGTTCGCTCGGGCCCGGAACCCGACGGAGGCATGTTTTACCTGGTCAGAGGCATAGTCGTCGGAACCGTCCAGACACGCCCGATGAGGTACTGCACCTCTAGATCAACTTCAAAGCCGACACATTCGAAAGTTTCGATGATGTCGGCCTGCTCGCTATGGCCCGTCCCGGTCCTCAGGCGCACCCGCCGGCAGATGACAGGCCGTCAGATGCCGGGCCGCACCGGCCGCGCCGACTCCGCCGACCAGGATCGCGCCCCCGCGCTCCGGGCCGTCCGGGGCGGCCTCCAAGACCCTGGCCCGTACGGCGCCTGACCCGATCTCCACCAGCACGGTGCGCGTCCCGCCGGGGTCGGGGAGGGTGATCTCCAGTGAGGCGTCCGGTTCGGTCCGGGCCACGGCGGCGCACCACACCGCGACCGTGGCCGGGTCCCAGCCGCCGGGCACCTCGACGGGCACGGTGCCGGCCGGGCCCCGCAGCGACAGCCTGCCCGCCGGCCGCGCACCGCGCTCGGCGGCCGCCCGCCACAGCGTGTCCAGGTCCGCCGCGTGCACGGTCCGGCCGACCCGGTCTCCGAGCAGGTATCCCGCGGACAGCCAGGCCCGGACCCGCAGTCCCGATCCGGGCCCCAGGAGCCGTTCGGTCCGCGCCGCGCGGGCAGCCAGGACCGAACGGCCGGGCGGGGCCAGGACGTCCTCCCAGCGTGGTACGGAACGGCCCGCGCCACAGGCTCCGCACATCGCGGCTCCCTCCTGTCAGGGGATCAGGGGCATCAGGGCATGATGTCGCCGCTGTTGGGTCCGAGGGTCTGCCCCACGTAGAGGTTGCCGCCCGGATCACTGGCCAGCAGCACGGCGGTGGGGGCGACCTCCGCCGGGACCCCGAACCGGCCGAGGGGCAGCTCGGCCTGCTTGGCCTTCTTCCAGTCCTCGCTGATCCCCTCCACCAGCGGGGTGAACACCGGGCCCGGAGCGATCGCGTTGACCAGCACCCCGTGCGGGGCGACCTCCCGGGCGAGGGACTTCGTCAGTCCGATGACGCCGGCCTTGGCCGCCGAGTAGTGCACCAGGCCCTCGCCCCCCTTGATGCCCAGCTGGCTGGCGATGTTGACGACCCGTCCGCTGCCGCGGGCGACCATGTGCGGGACCGTCCACCGGCAGCACAGGAACACGCTGCGCAGATCGATCGCGATCATCTCGTCCCAGGTCTCGACGTCCATCTCGACCAGCGGGACCTCGGTAAGGATCCCCGCGGAGTTGACCAGGACGTCGGGCACCCCAAGGGCGGCCACACAGCTCTCCACCATGTGCCGGGTCTGCTCCGCGTCGGCCACGTCGACGACCGCGGTGGCCGTCCTCGTGCCCTGCTGCGCGTAGCGCTCGGCCAGGGCGGCGAGCCGGTCGGCGTCGCGGTCGGCCAGGAAGAGCCGCGCGCCCTCGGCCGCGTAGGCGTCGGCGATCGCCGAGCCGATGCCGCTTGCCGCGCCGGTCACCAGGGCGACCTGATCCTGGAGGACTCCCATGCCGTTCACCTTTCCGAGCTGTTCCGTGTGCTGGCTCCGCCGCGCCGTCACTCCGGCCACCGGACCGTCAGACCGCCGTCCACGACCAGCTCCTGCCCGGTGATGTACGCGGCGTCGTCGCTGGTGAGGAAGCGGATCGCGCGGGCGACCTCGTCAGCGTGGCCCACCCGGCCCGCCGGGATGCTCCGGCCGGCCCGCTCCAGCCCGGCGCGGCCCAGCGAGTTGGCCTCGTCGAGCGACTGCGGGGTCTCGATCAGCCCGGGGATGACGGTGTTGACGCGGATGCCGCGCGGGGCGAGTTCGGTCGCCAGCGACCGGCACAGCCCCAGCACCCCGCTCTTGGCGGCGCCGTAGTGGGCGTGATCGTCCCAGCCGTACACCCCGCCGGCGATGGAGGAGACCGCGACCATGGCACCGGGGCCGGTCATCACCGCGGCGGCGGAGCGGAAGGTGCGCAGCACACCGGTCAGGTCGACCGAGAGCATGTCGTTCCAGGCGTCGTCGTCGAGTTCCGCCAGGGCGGCCCGGCGCAGCACACCGGCACCGGCGACGGCGATGTCCAGCCGCCCGTACGTCTCCATGGCGGTCCGGGCCAGGGCGTCGACCTGCCCGCTGTCCCGGACGTCGACCGCGACCGCGGTGCACTGGCCGCCGGCGGCCTCGACCAGCCGTACGGTCTCCTCCGCGCTGTGCGGGTCCTTGGGGTAGTAGCCGACGACGCTGTCGGCCCCGGCGCGCGCGTACGCCACGGCCAGGGCGCGGCCGATGCCGCTCGCGCCGCCGGTGATGACGGCCGCCTTTCCGGCCAGTCCGTCGTCGCGGGCGGGTGCGGTGTGCTCGTGGGAGGACATGTCCTGCCTTTCGTGGGTTCCCGGTGCGTGGCGGGTGCGGGCCGCCACGCACCGGGATGCGAGGGGACGGGGGTTCGGTGGGACGAGGGCTCAGTGCGCCGCGGCGAGGGAGGCGGGCTCGTCGTCCTCGTCCTGGCTGACCTTGCGGGCGCCGAGCATCAGGACACCGGAGAGGAACATCCCGAGCGCGCCCGCGATGAACGCGGCGGTCGTGGCTCCGGCGCCGAGGCCGATGATCGCGCTGAGCAGGGCCGAGCCGATGATCGCGCCCACGGGGCCCATCACATGGGCGGTGTTGGAGCCGATGCCCCGGACCCGGGCCGGGAACGACTCGCCCATGTAGAAGAGCATCGCCGAGTACGGTCCGTTGAGGAAGAACAGGCCGAGCGCGTACATCGGGATGACGTAGGCGCTGCTGTTGGGTCCGAAGAGCATCGCGGTCATCACGACGCCGCCGATGCTCCAGCCGACGATGATGGTCGTGCGCCGGCCGATCCGGTCGCCGAGGTACCCGTGGAACAGGTAGCCGAGGAATCCGGCGAGGTTGGCCAGGATCAGCACGACCAGCGCGCTGGAGAACGAGACGCCCTTGCCGTCGGTGAGCACGGTGGTGCCCAGCACCGAGAAGACCTGGATGCCCATCCAGTTGAACAGCCACGCGCCGGACAGGCACAGGGTGTGGCGCCGCAGGTCCGGGGCGAAGAGCTGGCGCAGGCCCGACTCGTTGTCGCGGCTGATGTCCAGGTTGTAGAGCTCCGCCAGCCGGGCCGCGTCGGCCTCGCGGCCCTCCTTGCGCAGTTCGCGGGTGCGCTTCAGGGCGACGAAGGAGGGCGACTCGCGGAGCCTGGACCCGGCGACGAGGATGACGACGACCGGGAAGGTGGCCAGCAGGAAGATCCAGCGCCAGCCCATCAGCGGCAGCAGCACGGCGGCGAACGCCGACGCCAGGAGGGCGCCGACCGGCCAGCCGCTCTGCACGAAGCTGAACAGGAAGCCACGCCGCCGGCTCTTTCCGTACATCTCGTTGAGGTAGACGCTGTTGACGACCTCTTCGGAGTAGCCGAGACCGGAGATGGCCCGGACCCCGATCAGCGAGGCGGCGCCGCCGACCAGGGCGGTGAAGCCGGAGGAGAGCGCCGCCCCCGCCGTGGTGACGATCAGGCTCGGCTTGCGCCCCCACCGGTCCAGCATCGGCCCGACCAGCAGCGAGACGACGAAGGTGCCGACCGTGACGCCGGTCGCGATCGCCGTGGCCTGACCGGTGGTCCAGCCGAACGTCTCGGAGATCTTCGGCAGCAGGGTGCCGAAGAGGACGAAGTCGTAGACCGAGAAGACCCAGGCCAGGAAGCAGACCACCGTGGTGGTCATGATGGTGCGCCGGCTCAGGGTGGGCGGGCCCTTGAGGAGGACCTCGTCCGAGGGCGTGCCGGTGCGGGGCCACTCGGTCTCGTGGACTATTCCGGGGTTCTGCGCGGTGGTCATCTGCTGTCGCCCTTCTGACGCGGGTTGCGGGCGGCGAAGTCGTCCGCGATCTGGTCGAAGGTCACCCAGCGGACGCCTTCGTGGGAGTTGATGTGGTCGATCAGCCGCTCCAGCATCAGCAGCACCTGCGGGCGGCCGGCCACGTCGGGGTGGATGGTCATGGTGAAGGCGGCGTGGTCCATCTCCCGGTGCACCCAGTCGAACTGGTCGCGCCACATCTGCTCGATGTCACGGGGGTTGACGAAGCCGTGGCTGTTCGGGCTGGCCTTGATGAACATCATCGGAGGCAGGTCGTCGAGGTACCAGTTCGCCGGGATCTCGATGAGGTCCGTCTCCCGCCCGCGTACCAGCGGCTTCATCCAGGTCTCGGCCGGCCGGCTGTAGTCGATCTTCGTCCAGGAGTCGCCGACCCGCACGTAGTACGGCTCGAAGTCCCGGTGCATCAGCGAGTGGTCGTACTTGATCCCCCGTTCGAGGAGCAGTTCGTTGGTGACCGGGCTGAACTCCCACCAGGGAGCCACATAACCGGTCGGGCGGCGGCCGGAGCGGGTCTCGATCAGTTCGATGCAGCGGTCCAGGACCGCCGACTCCTGCTCGCGGCTCATGGCGATCGGGTTCTCGTGGCTGTAACCGTGCACGCCGATCTCGTGGCCGGCGGCGACACAGGCGTCGAACTCCTCCGGGAAGGTCTCGACGGAGTGGCCGGGCCAGAAGAACGTCTGGGTCAGGCCGCGGCGCCGGAACAGCTCCAGCAGGCGCGGCACGCCGACCTCGCCCGCGAACAGCCCGCGGGAGATGTCGTCGGGCGAGTCCTCGCCCCCGTAGGAGCCGAGCCATCCGCCGACGGCGTCTACATCCACACCGAAGCCGACGAGGATTTCCTTGGTCATCGACATCTCCTTGTTCTTGATGGTCTTGATGCTCTTGATGCTCTTGATGGGGTTGCTGTGGGTGGGCTCTTGAGGGGGTTGGTCGCAGTGGGGGATCGGGAGGATCGGGAGGGGTCAGGAAGTCGGGACGGGTAAGGGAGCCGGGAAGTCAGGCGGTCAGGATCCGGTGTCGGACGACGGGTCCCGTCCGGCGAGCCAGGCGCGGACGAGTGCGTCCGGTGACCGGCCGGGTACGGCGCTCGCGGCGGCCAGCAGCAGCCGGGCCTGCCAGGGGCTGAGGTCGCCGGCGAAGATCGCGCCGACCCGTTGCAGTTCGGCGCCGCCGCCCGCGTAGAGGGGTTCGACCGGGCCGGAATGCACCCGTGAGCAGATGAGTACGGGGTGGCCCGCCGCCACGGCCTCGGCGACCGCCTCCACCAGCTCCGGTCCGGCGTTGCCCGCGCCGACCGCCGCCACCACGACCCCCGCCGCGCCCGCGGCAAGGCTCGCCCGGACGAACAGCCCGTCGGCGCCGGGGTAGGCCGGCACCACGTCCACCCGGGGCAGCCGGGGCAGGTCGAGGTCGAGGGGCAGCCGCGGGCTGGGTCTCGGCTGCCACAGAGGGACCACGCGCCGGCCCACCACGCGGAGCGCCGGTCCGCGCCCGGGCGCGGTGAAGGCGTGCGCCGACATGGTGTCGCTCTTGCGGACCCCGCGGGCGGGGAAGGCGAAGCCGTCGAAGACCAGCAGCGGGCCGTGCCCGCGGGCGGCGTCGTCGGCGGCCACGGTGAGGGCGTCGCCCAGGTTGCCCGGGCCGTCGGCGGCGCGGTCGTCGAACGGGCGCTGCGCGCCGGTCAGCACGATCGGCCGCGGATCGTCGAACGCCAGGTCGAGCAGGAAGGCGGTCTCCTCCATGGTGTCGGTGCCGTGGGTCATCACCACCCCGTCGGCGCCGTCGCGCAGTGTGCCGCGCACCTCGCGGGCCAGCGACAGCAGGTCGGCGGTGTCGAAGGCGTAGCTGCCCCGGGTGACCACGTCCCGCACGCTCACCTCCGCGCCGTCCGGCAGCGGACCCACCGACGCGACCAGTTCTTCCGCGAGCACGGTCGCCCGGCGGCCCTCCGCCCCGGACCGGCTCGCGATGGTGCCGCCGGTTGCCACGACCTGGATACGACGCATGGACCCTCTCTCCGCAATCGATTGCGGAGAGGCTATGCAAACGATTGCGTCGGGTCAATGGGTGGCCGCACACTTGTCTGGCCGGACGGTTCGGGGATGTGCGAAGCTCAAGGGCGCTACGCGGAGGCGCCCGCGGGTTCCGACAGGAGTCCGGCGGAACCCGAACCCCGCCAAGCACCGAGAACCGCTGAGCAGCACTGAGCAGCACCGAGACGAAACGAGAAGAGGGACAGCGAGCGTGGATCGCCAGGGAGCGCGGGCGGGGGCCGGCACACACACCGGTCGCACCCCGGTCACACTCGCCCAGATAGCCCGGCAGGCGGGGGTCCACGTCTCCACGGTGTCCCGGGCGCTGAGCCCGGACGAGAGCGTACGGGGCGGGGTGGCCACCGAGACCGCCACACTGATCCGAGCGCTCGCCGAGGAACTCGGCTACCAGCGGGACCCGGCCGGGGCGGCACTGCGCACCGGCCGTTCCCGGATGCTGGGCGTGCTCGTCCCGAGGCTGACCGACATCGTGCTCGCCACGATCTACGAGGGCATCGACGCGGCCGCGGCGGCCGCCGGCTACCACACGGTGGTCGCCAACACCGCCGACGACCCGGAGCTGCAACGGCGCCGGGCCGACGCGCTGCTGGCCCGGCGCGTCGACGGCCTGGTGCTCGGCGACGCCCGTTCCGACTCCGACCTCGTCGCCGAACTGGCCCGCCAGCACATCCCCTTGGTGCTGGTCTCGCGCCGGCTGCCGGGCCGGATCTCGGTGACCACCGACGACGTCCTCGGCGGCCGGCTGGCCGCGGAGCACCTGCTGGAACTCGGCCACCGGCGGGTCGCTGTGGTGGCCGGGGAGCCCTACGCCAGCACCGGCGCGGAGCGCACCCAGGGCTTCCTCGACGCGTGCGCCGAGGCGGGCCTGCCGGTGCCCGAGAGCCACGTCGTGCGGTCCCGCTTCGACGTGCCCGGCGGCCGGGCGGCGGCCGAGCGGCTGCTGGCCCTGCGGCCGCGGCCCACCGCCGTCTTCGCGGTCAACGACTTCGCGGCGATCGGCGTGATGGCGGCGGTTCGGGACACGGGCCTCACGGTGGGCCGGGACGTGGCGATCGTGGGCTACAACGACGTCCCGCTGGCGGCGGCCCTGCCGGTGTCCCTGACCTCCGTGAGCTCCCCGATGTACCGGATGGGGGAAGTGGCGGCGACGACGCTGGTCAACATGCTGAACGGCAAGCCGGGCCGCTCCCGACGGCTGCGTCCCGCCCTAGTGGCCCGCGCCTCGACCCTCGGCGGCACCCCGCTCACCCCGGAGGGCTGACGCGGCGGGAGGCCCCGTCTCGGGGACGGGCCCCCGGCCCGCGACCGCGCTCCCCCGCGGTCGCAGCACTCCCGCCGTCACGGCCGCGACGGCGCAGCAGGCCACGGGGAGGAAGAAGGTCAGGTTCAGCGGGACCAGGCGGGTGAGCCAGCCGATGACGGCAGGTCCCGCGAGCATGCCGAGGTAGCCGAGTCCGGCGACCTTGGAGACGTTGGCGCCGGCGGCATCGGCGTCGGCGTGCCCCGCGGCGCTGAAGAGCTGGGGAACGCAGCCGGAGAGCCCGGCGCCGAAGAGCGCCCAGCCGGCCAGGGCGAGCGGAATCCACGGGGACAGGGCGGCCGCCGTCATGCCGGCAGCGGCGACCGAGGCGCCGTGACGCAGAATCGCGGCGGGGCCGAAGCGGGCCGAGAGGCGGTCGGCGAGCAGGCGGCCGATGGTCATCGTCGCGGCGAACGCGCCGTAGGCGAAGGCCGCCGTGCTGTCGGCGGCGCCGAGGACGGTCCGCAGGTGCAGCACGCTCCAGTCGTTGGCGACCCCCTCGCACAGCATGACCATCAGCGCGAGGACGGCCAGGATCCAGATACGGGTACGGGCCGGGGCCGCCCGCCCGGCCGGCCCGTCGGACCCGGTCCCGGCATCCGCGGCCGGTCCCGCGGCGGTGGGCAGCAGACCCGGGGCGGCGCACACGGAGACCACCACTCCCAGGACGGCCGCCGTGCCGAGCGTCGCCGCCGGGGTCCAGCCCGCGCTCGCGACGGCGGCACCCGCGAGGGCGGCCAGCACGCCGCCGACGGAGAACGTGGCGTGGAACGCGGACATCACCGGGCGTCCGTACGCCTTCTCGACCTGGACGGCGTGGGCGTTCATACTCACGTCCAGGCAGCCGTTGCCGAACCCGAGCACGATCAGGGCTCCGGCGAGCATCCACGGCTTCGAGGCCAGTCCGGGCAGCACGAGAGCGGCACTGCACAGGACACCGGCGGCGGGCACGACGATCCGGGTGCCGAGGCGGTCGGCGACCGGGCCGGCCAGCTGCATCCCCACGAAGGCGCCCGCCCCGAGCAGCAGCAGGAAGCCGCCCAGGACGGCGTGGCTGACGCCGACGCGGTGCTCGATGGGCGGGATCTGCACGATCCACATCCCCAGCAGGGTCCCGTTGAGGATGAAGTACGTGAAGGTCGCCAGACGCGCCGCGCGAAGTGATCGCTCCATGGAGCGAACGTATCGAACATGAATGGTGTTTGGAAAG
This sequence comes from Streptomyces sp. NPDC047453, assembly GCF_040643155.1. Lineage (NCBI taxonomy): Bacteria > Bacillati > Actinomycetota > Actinomycetes > Kitasatosporales > Streptomycetaceae > Streptomyces > Streptomyces sp. NPDC047453. Next base: position 9,636 of record NZ_JBEYTS010000095.1, read on the forward strand.
CGCCTCTTCTCACAGTGTTCCTGTTCGTCGGCGCATGGTGTTCAATCGCCGCATGGGGAACACGGGCCGTCTGAGGCGGATCACGGACGCGGTGCGCGAGGCGGGAAGCCTCGGCGTCGGCCAGTTGGCCGAACTCACCGGAGCCTCGGAGATGACCATCCGCCGCGACCTGGAGGCCCTGGCCGCCCAAGGCGTACTGGAACGCTTCCGGGGCGGCGCCCGGTCCCTGCTGCTGCGCGGCGAGGAGCCACCCTTCCCCCTGCGCGCGCAGGAGGGCACACGGGCCAAGCAGCGCATCGCCGCGGACGCGGCCGCGCTGATCGCCGACGGGGAGACGGTCGTCCTCGACAGCGGCACCACCTGCCTGGAAGTGGCCAGGGCGCTGCGCGGCCGGCGGGTGACCGTGATGCCGCTGTCCCTCCAGGCCGTCGACGCGCTGGCCGACAGTCCCGGGCAGACCACCCTCCTCGTGCCCGGCGGCCGGCCCCGTCCGGGCGAGGGAGCCCTCACCGGCCCCCTGACCCTGGCTTCGCTGGCGGCCCTGCGCTTCGACACCGCCGTCATCGGCTGCTGTGGGCTGACCGCACAACAGGGCCTGACCGCCTACGACTTGGACGACGCGGCGGTGAAACGGGCCGCGATCGACTCCGCCCGGCGCGTGCTCGCCGTGGCCGACGGCACCAAACTGTCCCGTACGGCGCACGCCTTCGTCGCACCGGTCTCGCGGCTGCACACCCTCGTCACCGACGATTCCGCGCCACCCGGCGAGGTCGAGACGATCCGCGCCGCGGGCACGATCGTCAACACCGCGCGGTGGGAGTGAAGTTGACCATCCGAATCACTCTCGTCGCGCCCGCGACGAGCCCGTCGCTGCGGCAGGCCCGGTTCGACGACGGCGACTCGATCGACGACGGCGGGGCGGCCAGGGCCCGTTCGGCGGCCGGATCGCTGCCCGCGGCCGCCCGCGTGCTCCTGTCCCCGAGCGCACGCTGCCGGGAGACGGCGTCGGCGCTCGGCCTCGACGGCGTGGCGGTACGGGAGTTGGCCGGTCTGGACGCGGGCCGCTGGAGGGGCCGGACCCTGGAGGAGGTGATGGCCACCGAGCCGGAGGCGGTGGGCCGCTGGCTCGCCGACCCCGACTGCGCACCGCACGGCGGGGAGTCGGTGCGGGACGCGTGCGAGCGGGTCGGGCACTGGCTGGACAGCGCGCGGGACACCGACGGCCGTACGCTCGCGGTGGTCGAGCCGGAGGTCGTACGGGCCGCGGTCGTCCATGTGCTGGGCGTGCCCGCGACCGGTTTCTGGCGGCTGGACGTACCGCCTTTGACGGCAACGGAGTTCAGCGGTCGGGCCGGCCGCTGGAATCTGCGGCTCGGACAGCCGCTGGCGGCGGCGTCCTGACGAACGCGACAGGGCCCCCGGACGGATCCGAAGGGCCCTGTCGTGTGCCGAAGGGTTCAGTGCGCGGCCGGCACCGCCTGCCCGGACGCGGCGGTCGCGGGGCTGGGGTTCAGCAACCGCTGGGCCAACTCGCCGAAGAGCAGCCCGAATCCGCCCCACAGGACGGTCTGCATGGCCAGGGCGGAGAGCCTGAACCGCCACAGCAGGGTGGCCGGGAAGTCCGCCGGAACCTCGTTGACGACCGGCAGGAAGGCGTAGGCCAGCCCGATCACCACGGCGAAGGCGGCCACCGCGGCCACCGTCGCGTACCACGTGCCCAGCGTGGGCGCGAGGCGCTTGCCCAGGATCGTGGCGGCGATCGCGAGGAGGATGCTGAGCAGCATCATCAGGAAGTACAGGGTCGTGCGCTTGCCGATGGTGTCTTCCTGGCCGACCGCGGGCGGGTTGGCCGGGTACTTCAGGAACGGCACGACGTACACGGCCAGCAGCGCGCAGCCGGACAGCAGCAGCGCGGTCGCCCGCGGGGAGAAGCGGCCCACGCGGCCCAGCGCGAAGCAGAAGGCGAGCGCGGCGATACCGCCGAAGGCGACCCCGTAGACGAGGACGCCGGTGGCGAGACCGGCGGTGGACTGCAGGGAACGGGAGACGACTTCCACCTCGTCATGAGAGTGGGAGTGGGAGTGCGCCTCCTCGAGGCCGATCGCCTTGTCGACGAACGGCTCCCCGAGGAAGTAGGCGGCGACCAGGGCGAGCACACCGGCGGCAAGGCCGGCGAGCATGCCCCGCACCAGAAGGTTTCTTACCGTTGCGGAGTTCATGAGCGTGCGGCGTCCCTCGCCTCAGTGGCAGGGGAAGCCGAGCAGGTGGCGGGCGTCGTGCACCCACTCGTGGACGTCCGTGCCGCTGAACACGGAGGTGGCGCCCTGCTCGGCGCCGACGAAGTAGAGCAGGACCAGCATGAGAACGCCGAAGAAGACCGCCCAGGGAGCTATCGCCTTCAGCGGCAGCGTGGCGGGAACGGCGGGGGTGGCGGTCGGCTGAGCGACGGTCTGCGCCATGGCAGAACCTCCTCTGGGAGTTCGCGTCCCATCTCGGTGGTGCACAGGACGACAGCCGCGGGTCTGACTCACGAACATCCCTGGGGCGTTCGCATACAGTGGCGCGACCGTGCCGGATTCCCACCGGCTTCCGTCGTGCCGTCGTCGATATCGGACAGACGGTATCGCGTGCCGGGGGCCCGGCCAAGACCGCGACCACGGACGTGATCTTCTCCACCAGCCGTACTCCGCGGAACTTGCGGAGGCTCCTTTTCGACCCTGAAGCGTCAGCCTCAGCCCTGGAGCGTCAACGCCGTGTAGGCGGCCTCCGCGCGGCGGGAGCCCGGAGTGTCCGGCGGGGCGTTGCCGAGGAAGCCGTGCGTGGTGCCGTCGAAGTGGATCCGCCCCTGGGACAGGACGGTGATGCGGTCCGCGTCGTCGGCCGCCCCTCCCAGACTCTGCTGCCGCGATGGCCCGACAGGGCGCTCCGGTGCTGTGGCAAGATGCGCTGGCAGGCTCTGACCAGCTCAGACCGGTGGGACGGCGCACGCTGCTGCCCCGCCGTCCGGCGCACCCACAGGCACTCCGCCCGCCGCGCCACTCGATCCGCACGCACCACCCCGGAGGGACGAGCCCCGTGCTCACGTCGTACGCCGCCCACTTCGACACACCAGCCGGGTACCTGGACTTCGCACGTTTCGGACCGCCCTCCCGGGACGCCGTCACCGCCACCGCGCGCGCCCTGGAGGCGTCCGCCCGCGCCGACCACACCACCGTGGACACCCTGATGCGCGCGGAGGAGACCGCGCGGGACACGGCCGCCCGTCTCGCCGGCACCGACGCCCGGCACACGGTGCTCCTCCCGAACGCGTCCACCGGACTGTTCCACGCCGCACTCGGCATCCGAGAGGGCGTGGTCGTCGCGCCACGCACCGACTTCCCCGCCAACCACTACCCGTGGCGCCGCTCCGCGGACCTGGGCCGGGCCACTCCGCGCTGGATCGACCCCGCGCCCGGCTCCGGAGTCACCCCCGACCTGGTCCGCGCCGCGCTGACCGACGACGTCGTGGCCGTGTCGGTCAGCGCCGTGGACTTCCGCACCGGGTTCCGTGCCGACCTGGCGGCGCTGCGCGAGGCGATCGGGCCCGACCGGCTGCTGATCGTGGACGCCATTCAGGCGTTCGGTGTCGCCTCGCTGTCCTGGGACGCCGCCGACGTGGTGGTCGCGGGCGGCCAGAAATGGCTGCGCGCCGGATGGTCGACCGGCTTCGCCTCGCTGTCCGACCGCGCTCTGGAATCCCTGGAGCCGGTCCTCACCGGCTGGACGGGCGTCGAGGAGGTCGGCCTCTTCGACGGAGCCGAGCACCCGCCCGCCCCGGACGCACGACGGTGGTCGATCACCAATCTGAGTCCGGTGACGGCCGCCGCGTTCGCGGCCGCGCTGGACCTCGTCGAGCGGCACACCGTCGCCGCCATCGAAGCCGCGATCGCCGTACGGATCGCCGAACTCACCGAGGTCGTCGAAACGTGCGGCGGCCGCGTCCTCTCCCCCGTCGACCCGGCGCGGCGCGCGGGCATCCTCTCCTTCACCCTGCCGGACCACGATCCGTCCCTCGTCGCCAAGGCACTGCACGCCGAAGGCGTCACCGCGACCGTGCGCACCGACTCGCTCAGGCTCTCCCCGCACGCCTCGACCCCGCCGGAGGCAGCCGAACGGGTCGCCACCGCACTGTCGTCCCTGGAGAGTTGAACCCGCGAGTCGGCGACACGTCGAACCCGCGGACCGGCGATCTCCTTTCCGTCAGGCGGGAGCGGGCTCGGGCTCTGCCTCACCGGTGAGCCGCCCGGCACGGGCGAGCGCCCCGACCGAGGCGGCGCACACGAGTCCGGTGGCGGTCAGGGCCGTCCAGGTCATCCAGAGGGCATGGTGCCGCTGGGCGAAGTCCCACAGCGCGCCGGTGACCAGGTTGCCCAGGGTGATGCCCAGGCCGGAGACGGTGTTGTAGAGCCCGTAGTAGGTCGCGACCAGGCGGTTGCCCGACAGGGCGACGACGGTGTCCATCTCGAACGGGTAGACCACGGCGGAACCCACCGCGAGCAGGACCACCGCGGCCACCAGCGAGACCAGCGCGGCCCCCGAGGAGCCGCGCGGGGCGAGCGCGAGCGGCAGGAAGGCCAGCCCCATCACGGCCAGTCCCCGAACCAGCGCCTGGCTGGGTTGCCACCGCTGCTTGGCCCAGCCGGTCAGGCGCAGTTGGCCGACGACGGCCACCGCGGCGGAGACGATGAAGAGCCCGCTGGTGACCGCCGTGCCGTTCGCCCCCAGGGCGTCCGCCGCCGCCAGCGGAAGGGCCAGGTACACCTGGAAGGTGAGCACGTAGGAGCCGATCATGGCGGTGGCGAAGAGCAGGAAGGGGCGGTTGGACACGACCGTCCGCCACTGCGCGAGCACGCTCTCCCGCCGGGCCGTGTCCGCCGTGTGGCCGCGCCGGGCGGGCAGGGCGCGCCACTGCAGCACGGTGAGGACGGCGAAGATGCCGGCGGCGGTCGTGCACACGAGGCGGAAGTCGGCGGCGAGCAGGGCGAGCCCGACGAGTGGGCCGAGCAGCATGCCGGCCTGGTAGAAGACGTTGAAGGCGGCGAAGGCGTCCACACGCCGTTCGCCCGCCTCGACGGCGAGGTAGGCGCGGACGGCGGGGTTGAACAGGGCGCCGGCGAAGCCGGTGGCGGCGGAGGCGGCGATCAGGGCGGGGAGGTTGTCGACCCAGCCGAGCAGGCCGAAGCCGGCGGTGCGCAGCAGGCAGCCGGCCATGATGGGGGTTTTGTAGCCGAGGCGGTCGGCGAGCGTGCCGCCGATGAGGAACATGCCCTGCTGGGAGAAGTTGCGCACGCCCAGCACGAGCCCGACGGCCCAGGCGGCGAGGCCGAGCCCGTTGGACAGATGGGCGGCGAGGTAGGGCATGAGCATGAAGAAGGCGAGGTTGATGGCGAACTGGTTGGCCATCAGCAGCCGTGCGGCGGGCGGGAAGGAGCGGGTCTGCCGCCACAGGCCCTTCATCGCCCGGCCCTCGCGAGTTCCGGCGCACCGCCGCCGACGGCGAGCGGGTCGACGACACGGGTGCAGCGGGTCCAGCGGGACACGGTCCGTTCGCCCGGATCACCGATCTCTTCCGGGTCGTCGGCGGGCAGGTGGCCGAGGAGGCCGTGCTCCCGGCAGTACGCGTCGTCGAAGACGGTGCCGACATAGCGTTGCGGGCCGTCGGGGAAGACCGCGACGATCCGTTCCTCGGCGGGCAGGGTGCGGGCCAGCCAGCGGGCGACGAGAGCGACGGCGCCGACGCTCCAGCCGCCGGTGGCGTAGTGGTCGCGGGCCAGGAGGCGCGCCGCCCACACCGCCTCGGGGGCGGCGACCCAGTGGACCTCGTCGAACAGGTCGTAGGCGACGTTGCGGGGGTGGATGCTGGAGCCGAGTCCGCGCATCAGGCGGGGCGCGGCGGGCTGCCCGAAGATCGTCGAGCCGGTGGTGTCCACCCCGGCCACGCGCAGCGCCGGGAAGAAGCCGCGCAGTACGGAGCCGATGCCGGCGGAGTGACCGCCGGTGCCGACGGAGACGACGAGAGTGTCGATGCGGCCGAGCTGGGCGACGAGTTCGTGGGCGAGCGGGGCGTAGGCGGCGACGTTGTCAGGGTTGTCGTACTGGTCGGGGCACCAAGCGTCCGGGTGGGCGGCGAGCAGTTCCCCGACCCGGTGGCGGCGGGCCTCCTGCCAGCCGCCGACCGGGTGCGGGGTGGTGACGACGTCGACTTCGGAGCCGTACGCCGTGAGCAGGCCGGTCATCAGTGGTTCGATCGCCGGGTCGGTGACGACGGTGACGGGGTGTCCGAAGGTGGCGCCCGCGAGGGCCAGCCCGAGACCGAGGGTGCCGGAGGTCGACTCCACGATCCGGGCGCCGGGCAGCAGCCGCCCGCGTTCACGGGCGGCTCGGACCATGTGCAGGGCGGTGCGGTCCTTGATGCCGCCGGGGTTGTGGCCTTCGAGCTTGGCCCAGAAGCCGCGCCCGGCGGCGGTGAAGGGCTCGCCGATCCACAGCACGGGGGTGTCGCCGACCAGTCCGGCCGGTGTGCGCAGGGGGCGTTTGGCGTCGGCCAGGAGCTGGGCCGGGCAGACGGGGACGGAGGTGCGGATGGGATGGTCCATGGCGTGCTTCTCCTGCGGCCGGGGCCGTGAACGGCCGCCGGTCGTGTGGGGGCGGGAAGAGGGCGGGGCCGATCGGCTGCCGTTTCCTCGCGTCAGGGACGGGGCTCGGCAGCGGGGCCGATCAGGTCCGCCACACGCCGATGAGGGCTCGCGCGTGCCCGGGCGAGGTGCCGCCGGGCTCGGGAGCGGCTGCGGGGGGCCGCGCCGGGAGCGGCGCTGCCGGGGTGCGGTCGGCGGGCAGGGCGGCGTGGACCGCGGGGTGGGTCGGGGAGACGTCGCGTGAGAGCTGCGCCGTCGGCTCGTCCCCGTCCCAGCAGTGGACGCCGCTGTCGTGTGCGGGGGCCGAGGTCCGGACGTCCGCCCGGTGCTGCTCGTACGGTGCCGGCCCGCAGGCGACGGAGACGACGAACGGGGTGTCGGCCCGTGCCGCGCGGGTCGGTGTCGGGCCGTGGGCGCAGGCCAGTACGTGCACGAGCGCGGCCAGCAACAGCACGAGCACCGCTCCGGTCCGTGACGCGGAGCGGCGGCGTCGTAAGGTCGACCCGGCCAGCATGAACACAAACAGTAGTCGGTCGCGTACGTAAAGTTCTTGTCAGGGGTCGGCAAAGCGTGAGCGCCGCCCGGCCGGAACCACTGTCCCGGCCGGGCGGCGGCTCACCCTGAAGCTCACCTGGTGCGACTTACCTGATGCGGCTCACCGCTCGGCCCCGGCGCCCCGCCGGGCGAGCATGTCGTCCATCAGGTCCAGCTCCGCCCGCTGCCCGTCGACCATGGTCTGGGCGAGCCGCTTGAGCCTGGCGTCGCCGGCTCCCTTCACGGCGGCGCGCGCCATGTCGACGCCGCCCTTGTGATGGGCGGTCATCAGCCGCAGGTACAGCACCTCGGCGTCCTTGCCGTCGGCCGTGCGCAACTGGTCGAGCTGCGTGTTGGTGGCCATGCCCGGCATGAGGGAGCCGTCCTTCGCCTCATGCGCCGCGCCGTGACCCATCCACGTCATCGGCGCCTCGCCGGTGGTCTTGCTCAGCCCCCAGCTCTCCAGCCGGCCGAGCAGCATGCCGCGCTGGTTGGCCTGCGTGTTGATGACGTCGTACGCGAGGGTGCGCACGTCCTCGTCACCCGTGCGGTCGCGCACGATGAACGACATCTCCACCGCCTGCTGGTGGTGCACGGCCATATCCCGGGCGAACCCGGCCTCGGCGGAGCCGTTCCCGGGCGTGGAGGCGTTCACCGCACCCTCCGTCGTGCGCCACCACACGACGAGAACGGGCCACCAGTACCAGCACGGCACCCGTGGCGATCAGGACGGGGAGGCGGCGGATTACGGTGCCGTTCATGCGGACTTGCCTCCCGTGCAGGCGGCACCCGGCTCGGGGGTCTGCTCACCCTGGACGTACTTGTCGAAGAACTGCTGCACCCGCGGATCCGAGGCCGATTCGACGTCCAGTTGCTTGCCCCAGGCGGACAGCGTGATCGGCGAGGACTGGCCGGCGTACGGGCTCATCAGCGTGTACGGGGTCCGCTGCACCCGCTCCGTCAGCGCACTGACCTCCTTCGCCGCCGCCTTGTCGTTGTACGTGACCCAGACCGCGCCGTGTTCGAGGGAGTGGACGGCGTGGGTCTCGTCGATCCTCCGGTCGTAGACGTCGCCGTTGCAGTTCATCCAGACGGGGTTGTGGTCGCCGCCGACCGCCGGGGACATCGTGTACTCGACCGGGGTGGTGACGTGGTCGCGGCCCAGGTCCCCGAAGGACTTCTCCCCCTTGACCGGGGCGGCGGCCACCGTCTCCCTGGCCTCGTCCTTCTTCCGGGCGTCCTGGACGAAATACCATCCGCCGCCGATGGCCCCGGCGACGATGACGCCGGTGCAGGTCCAGGTGATGATCCGGTTGCGGCGCTCGCGCGCCGCGTCGGCGCGGCGCATCTCCTCTATCCTCGCGCGGGCGGCGCGCTGTTCCTTGGCTCGGGAAGATCCCATGGCATGTCCTTGTCCTCACCGCGCGTCAGAGGGCTGCGGTGGTCCGGTGAAAGCGGGTGACGGCCTGCGCGTCCGGGAATACGCGAGTACGCACGTACGGGAGTTCGCGGAAGGCAGGCCCGGGAAGGCTCGGTGGCACGGCCATGCCCGGCCGTGCGCGTGCTCTTCCTAGGTCCGCTGCACCTGAAGTTGATGGATGCCGGGAGTGTGGACGAGGACGCCGGGTTCTCCACGGGCGGCGGCCGAGTCCGGCGTCCAGACCGCGGCGGTGATGCTCCCGGCCGGGGGTGAGGGCACCGCCACCGGGGAGGCGAGGCTCGCGACGGCCCCGCCCGCCGCGCGGCAGTGCGTGTCTCCGGGACCGTCGTCCGTGTCGAAGCACACGTGAGCGGCACTGTCCGGGGCCGTCACTGCCGTGCTCGTGTGCGCCACGGGCGCGGCCGGGACGGAGAACACCTCGTGGGCGGCGTGGGTACACACGGGAAGCACCCACATCAGAACGGCGACCAAAGCGGCCCAGCGCAGCGCGAGAACCGAGGCCGCACGCCGTGCCGCGCCTCGAAAGCCCCGGTGCCGATCGCTCATCGCACAGATCGTAGCCAAGCCCCGCAGAACGAACGGCGCCAGGGCCGGGGAGAGCGGGGAGAGCACCTGGTGCGTGGCCGGCGTCAACGCCCGGGCTGTGCATTCGATGACAGGGCGCACTCGGCCCATACCGTCTTGCCGGGACCGAGGCGGTCCCGTAGACCCCAGTTGACGGCGAGCGCGTCCACGAGGACCAGGCCACGGCCCCCACTCTCGTCCGGGCCGGGAGCCATGCGCACCGGCAGGGCGGGGTGGGTGTCGGTCACCTCGACCCGGACGACGTCCCGGCCCTCCTCGAAGAACAGGGCGAGGGCGAAGTCCCGTCCGGGGACACGGCCGTGGAGAACGGCGTTCGCAGCGAGTTCGGCAACGACGAGGACGACGCTGTCGTGCGCCTCGGTCCCTCGGGGATGTCCCCACTCGGTGAGTTGGTGCGAGGCAAGCATCCGGGCGAGGCGGGCACCGCGCCGGGTGGCGGAGAAACGCTGCGTGAACGTGCGCATGGGTGTGGTGGATTGGCGGTTCAGGGCTGGCATGCGGGTCAGCTTGCAGGCAGTTGACGGGCTGTCGGCAGGTCCGTCGCCGATACAGATCACGTTGTACCGGTTCACGCACTGGACTGGGTCGGTCGCTGTGCGTGAGCATTGATCGGTCTGGCGTGGCGCAGCGCGGACGGCGAACAGTACGGCACGGGTACGGCCCGGCGGCACAGCGGAAGGCGGCTGCGATGACGACGGACAACGGTGGCGGAGTGGGCGGGGGCTGCGAGCCGGAACTCTCCGACAGCCTGAAGACCTTCGGCGCGGTCCTCAAAGCCCTGCGGGAGGAAACCGGCCTGACACAGGAGCAGTTCGCTCCGCTGGTGCGCTACTCGCCCGCGTACATCGCCAAGATCGAGCAGGGAAAACGCTTCCCGCCGAAGGATCTGCTGAAGCGGTCGGAGGAGGTCCTGGGCGCGGTCGCGGCACGGGTGCTGGGCGCTGCGGCGAAGAGCCTGACGCGGAAGGCGGGGCTGGCGTCCTGGTTCCGGCAGTGGGCGGGGATCGAGGAGGAGGCGATCTCGCTGTACGCGTACGAGTGTCGGGCCATTCCGGGGTTGTTGCAGCCCGAGCCGTACATCCGCGCAATCTTCGAGCGGCGGCTGCCGCCTCTGTCCGAGGATCAGATCGAACACCAGGTCATGGCACGACTCGAGCGGCAACAACTCCTGACCGACAGGCCGAACACAGCCTTCAGCTTCGTCATTGAACAAGCTCTGCTTGAGCGGCAGATGGGTGGGCCAGAGGTCGCGCGACAACTGTTGGATCACCTGCTGGAGCAAGGTGCTCGAAGGAACGTTGAGATCCAGGTGATGCCCCTGCGCCAGTACGATCACGCGGGGATCGACGGCCTGATGTATCTCGCGGAGACCCCTCAACACGAGTGGGTGGGCTACTCCGAAGGCCAGCAGTCGAGCATTCTGATCACATCGCCGAAAGATGTCAGCGCTATGCTCCAGCGCTATGGCAAGCTGCGTTCACAGGCTCTCGGCCGTGAAGCCACCGTAAGCTTGCTGAAGCAGATGCGAGGAGCACCATGAAGACCACTGAACTGGCCTGGTTCAAGAGCAGTTACAGCGGCAGCTCCGGCGACAACTGCATCGAGGTCGCCATGCGCCCCGAGACCGTTCTCGTCCGGGACTCGAAGGACACGGACAGGCAGGCACTGGCCGTCTCCCCCGACGCCTGGACGGCGTTCACAACGCTGGCGACCGACTCGCACCTCTGAGCTTCCGGTGGGGCAGCGCCCGCCGCTGCCCCACCATCCTGCGTATGCGGTCGCCACCAGGTCGTCGCCGGTCCGCCAGCTCCCGCAGCCTCTCCCAGCGCCACAGGTGGGTCTCAGTCACGGCATCAGCGTGCGCCGCGCCTGATGAGGGAACATGGAGATTCTGGAGAGCAGAATCAGGGGGCGTGCCATGGACAAGCCGCTGAAGACACCGCCGCCGTACCCGATCGCCAGCGTGGACCACGCGCTGCGGGCGGCGACCATCCTGCAGATGG
>NZ_JBEYTS010000096.1:0-20351 GCF_040643155.1 Streptomyces sp. NPDC047453
TGACCTTGATCACCAAGGCCAGAGTCAGACGAAGATCACCAAGTGGGTCACTTTTGATCCGCCGTCAGAGGGTCAGCGTTCGGCCGTCGTCGAGAACGGATCTGCCCGAGGCGCCGGCCAAGCCCGCGAAGAAGGCGCCCTCACGGAGAGCTTCCTCAAGGACCGCCGGACGGGCGGGCGATCGGCAAGGTACATCAGCGCGCCGACCTGCCATGGTCAGGCTCATGGTCGGGGCTACGGTCAGGGCATGTCGCCGGAGTAGTAGGACGACATGAAGAATGCTGAACGCTGGATCTCTTTGATCAGCAAGGTCATCGCGTTCGTTTCCACATCAAGCGCATCACCGTGGAGCCCTTGGCCTATCCGCCCTGCTTCTCCGCCACGGCGTCGGGGTTGGTCACCACAACGGCGGCGTGCTGAGCGGAGCACTCACCTTCGCCTCCGTCGCAGGGCCTCGCCTCGGGAAGCCGCGATGAGACCTCAAGTTTGTGTGATCGAAGATTGGTCCCTCTGGTCTGCTAGCCTTCTGGAGGCCGTGCGAGAGAACGAGGAGGTGGTACCCGTGAACGTATTCACGTGGGTGCTCTCCTCTGGGGTCACGGTCGGACGATAGGTCGTCCGGGAGCGCCGTTCTGAGCCCTCCCGAAAGGCATGACCATGCACTTCACTTCTGAACAGCGTCTCGACGACGGTGTCTTCGAGCGCAAATTCACCCTGGGCGAGATCCCCGGCATCCTGTGGACGCCCGCATCTGCATCCGCACCGGTGCCGCTCATCCTGCTCGGCCACCCCCCGCTCGGACTGCACAAGATGTACCCCCGGCTGGTGGCGCGGGCCCAGCACGCCGCGGCGGACGGGTTCGCCGCGGCCACCATCGAGCTCCCTGGGAGCGGTGACCGGCCCCGTTGGGCCGCCGCCGAGCAGGCCCGTGCCGACCTGCGCCGGGCCATGGAGGCCGGCGAGCCGGTCAGTGACGAGATCATCGACGCCCTCATCCTCCCGCTGGTCGAAAAGTCGGTCCCGGAATGGCAGGCCGCCCTGGATGCCCTCCTGTCGCTGCCCGAGATCGGGGGCCCGGTCGGGTACTCGGGGGGAGTGATCTCCATCGGCATCCGGCTTGCGGTGGTCGAGCCGCGCATCGTGGCCGCCGGATTCTTCGCCGGGAGTTTCGTGCCTCGCGCCATGTTCGAGGAGGCCCGCCAGGTCACCATTCCGCTGCACGTCCTGCTGCAGTGGGACGACAAGGGGAACGACCGGCAGGCGGCCCTGGACCTGTTCGACGCCTTCGGCTCCAAGGAGAAGTCCCTGCACGCCAATATGGGCGGGCACACCGGTGTCCCGCAGTTCGCAGGGGAGGACGCGGCCCAGTTCTTCGCTCGGCATCTGAAGTGAGGCCGGGCCGCCGGGCCACCACCAGACGGTAAGCCGGGTTGGCCAGGATGCTGCTCATCGAGGGCAGCTCCCGGCGCCCCTCTGCTGTTATGTCGCGGGTCCCTGCCCAGCCGGTGGGGCCCGCGCCGCCCGAAGCCATGAATTGTTCGATTTCCGCGCTGTTGGTTGCTGCCCAGTGGACAGACAGAGTCTCCGGGACCCTCACGGCAATGACAGGCGAGTTCAAGCGCCGGCACGGCTTTCCCCCTGGCGCCAACGAGGTCCGGCCGGCCAACCGCGACGATCAAACCGCGGCTCGCGCGCTTGCCCAAGCGAGCCTCATCCCGGCCGACCTGGTCACCTTCTACTACAGCATCGGCGGCGTCACCTGGGCGGACGTCGGCAACGGCTACTTCCTCGACCCAGCAAGTGACGTCCTTCTGCGACTCCAGGAGTACGGCGCTGTCGACATCCGCGCGGACGAGAAGGTCCACGGTCTGGTCATCGGCTCGAACGGCGGCGGCCTGTCCTACGTCGCGCGCCCTGATGGCTCGGTTCATCAGACGAGGACGGCGTCGCTGGACGAACCGGAGCTCGACAAGGTAGCCGATGACCTGCGGCAGTTTCTAGAACTGCTGGAGCGATCCCTGACACGGTTCGTCGCCGACGGCGAGCCGGGATCTCTGTAGGTCAGCCCGCGAGGCCCATTCTGGTAGCCGCTGTAAGGGCGTGCAGATCTTTAACTCGTGGCTTTCCGCTCGGTGATTCGTTGGTCTGGCATGAGCGGTTTGGAAGGGCAACGGGCCGTGTTGGCAGCCAAGTTCAGGGCGATCCTGCCGCACCTCGACGAGCGACAGCGTCGCCTGCTGATAGGAGCGGAAGCCCAGTCCCTCGGCCACGGCGGGATCAGAGCGGTCGCCCGTGCCGCCGGTGTCCGTGAAGCCACTGTGTCTGTCGGAATGAGGGAACTCGACTCCAAAGAGGCCCCGTTGGGACGCACCCGCCGACCCGGAGGTGGCCGCAAACGCGTCGTCGACCTGAACCCAGCCGTTCGTGAGGCACTCCTCATGCTGGTCGAGCCCGACGTCCGCGGAGATCCCATGTCGCCGCTGCGCTGGACGACCAAATCCACTCGCAAACTTGCCGAGCAGCTGACCCGCCAGGGCCACAAGATCTCCGCGGACACAGTGGGCGACCTCCTGCGCGAGGAGGGCTTCAGCCTGCAGAGCAACGCCAAGGCACTGGAAGGCAAGCAGCACCCCGACCGGGACGCCCAGTTCCACTACCTCAACGAGCAGGCCCGCGGCCACCAGGACAGCGGGGCTCCGGTGATCAGTGTGGACACAAAGAAGAAGGAACTGGTCGGCCCCTTCAAGAACAACGGCCGCGAATGGGAGCCGAGGGGCGAGCCGGTGCGGGTCGACACCCACGACTTCCCCGACCGTGAGCTGGGCAGAGCGGTGCCCTACGGCATCTACGACGTCGCCGCGAACACCGGCTGGGTCAACGTGGGCACCGACCACGACACCGCTGCGTTCGCCGTCGAATCCATCCGCCGCTGGTGGAACGGAGCCGGGCGGGCCGCCTATCCCACAGCCGGCCGGCTGCTGATCACCGCCGACGCGGGCGGCTCCAACGGGTATCGCACCCGCACATGGAAGACCGAACTCGCCCGGTTCGCAGCCGAGTCCGGACTGGCGATCACCGTCTGCCACCTGCCTCCCGGAACGTCGAAGTGGAACCGGATCGAGCACAGGCTGTTCTCCCACATCACCATGAATTGGCGCGGAAGGCCCCTGACCAGCCACGAAGTCATCGTCGAGAGCATCGCCGCGACTACCACCAAGACCGGCCTGACCGTGCACGCCGAACTCGACACCAACTGCTACCCCACCGGTATCCAGGTCAGCGACGACGAGATCGCCGCCCTGCCGATCACCCGGCACCGCTTCCACGGCGACTGGAACTACACCCTCCACCCCCAGCTCCCGCTGGACACGGCGCCCACCAGCAGCACGTCAGACCAGACACCGGCGAGCGAGCCACATCGCCTCACCACGTATTCACTGCAGGACCCAGAGCTGACCGGCATGACCCGCCAACAGCTCAGCGAGCTCATCGACGCGCTGACTCCTGCACTGGAGGTTCAACGCGAGCGAGTGCTCCGCACCCGCCGCGGTCACGAGCGCCTGGTCGCCCCCGGCACAGGCGCCAAAGCCAAGCTCACACCCGATGACCGGATCCTGGCCACCGTGCTCCACCTGCGCAAACTCGCCACCGTGAACCTCCTGGGCGAGCTCTTCGGTGTCGCCGCCGCGACCATCAGCCGAGCGAACCAGGAAGTCCGGCCTCTCCTGGAAGCACACGGCCACCACGTCAACGCCTCCACCGTCCGGTTCTGTACACCCGCCGACGTCGCCGCGTTCCTTACCTCCGACCCCACCCAAACCAAGGTCAAAAAGACGAGTTAAAGATCTGCACGCCCTAAGCGATCATTTCAGAATGAGATGGGCGCGTAGCACGATCCGCCTGCGTCCAGGTGTCATCGTCTGAGCCCTTCGCCCCGGACGTTGCCGCCGTTGATCCAGGTCCTGCTCCAGCCCTCGGTGAACAATAGTTCGCGAAGGGCGTCGACATGCGTGCTGGTCAGCGGTGTGAGCTCAAGGAGCATCGTGCCAGGGTAGACACCGGGAATCCGAAGTCCCCACCTAATTACTTCGAGTTGCGCCATGATGCGTGGACGGATCCGGGTTGGGCTGCAACCGCGTAAACGGCCACAGGAGGCAGGTCATGGATGAGCGGTTCGCGGTGGTGGCGAGCGCGGGGTCGTTTCTGAAGAAGGACGGCGACGACGTCCGGCTCCCGCACCAGTGGACGCCCGGCGGCGTCGGGGTGCGGTCGGCGTTCACCGGTGGCCACGTGCTGAACCTGGCGGTGGCGGCGTGCGTGCTCAACGACCTCTACCGCGAGGCCGAGGCCGGCGGGGTGGAACTGCGGGGTGTCCGGGTGCGGGCGGAGGGCGGCTTCGACACCTCCCGATGGAAATCGTCCGGCATCTCCTACGCCGTCGAGGTCGACAGCGACGCGCCACAGGCGCTCATCGCGGCACTGATCGC
The DNA here is from genome assembly GCF_040643155.1 of Streptomyces sp. NPDC047453. Classification (NCBI taxonomy): domain Bacteria; kingdom Bacillati; phylum Actinomycetota; class Actinomycetes; order Kitasatosporales; family Streptomycetaceae; genus Streptomyces; species Streptomyces sp. NPDC047453. Next base: position 4,488 of record NZ_JBEYTS010000096.1, read on the forward strand.
AACCGTCGACGAGGTCGCCGAGATCCCCCGCGCCCTGCGCCAGGGTGCCGCGGTCACCCGCTCGGCGGGCTGAGACGCACGGGGCTCGCTTTCGCAGCAGGTTGAAGCCGGCTCGACCGTACATTCGGCGCTTGATCATCTTGATGCGAACGAAGATCAACAGTCACGAAGGTGGATGGACCACAGAACTTGAGCCAGAACCGGTTCTCGTGAACAAAGCCATCCGCGGACGCCGCGCGTCGACGTGATGGGTGGCTTCCCGGTCGATGTCGGCGAGCCGGACCTCGGTGGCGGCATCGAACCGGCCGGGGCGGGTGCCAGCGTCGACCTGACGGGTCGTGGTGCTCACCGTGACCGATGACGATGTTGCGCTGCTCAGCCACGTCGGATGGAGAACAAGCCCGCCGCCACCACCAGCACCAGCCCGGCCGCGATGAGGTACAGGCCAAGATGTTCTTCGGGCACTGCCGGTGACCACACCCGCCAGGCCGACGGGGTGTAGCCGTCGGCCGCCAGGAAGGACCCGTAGACCCTGGGGGGCGCGCTGATCTGGCCGCGCACCAACAGCAGTACGCCTATGGCGGCACAGGTCGCGGATATCGCATACAGGACCGAGACGCAGCGCGAGAGCGGTCTGTTCACAGGTTCTCCAAGCGCGTTCTGCGTGACATCCCAGGCCCCGCGCGGGCAAAACCGTCGTCCGGTTCATCGAGTCCACCACGCTCGGTGCCTCCGGTCAGGCCGGGATCTCCCCGACGCCGGTCGACCGCTCCCCTTGACTGCCACTGGGGGCGAGCAGGCTTCGTGACCTCGGCGCCGGGCCCCTCAATACGGGGGTGAAATCCTTTTCACCAGCAGGGTAGGGTGGGGATCCGGAAACCGGGTGAAAGGATGCGGACGCAGGTGGTGACGATCCATGACGTGGCGCGAGCCGCCGGAGTATCCCCGGCAACCGTGTCGCGTGTGTTCAACGGCGGCAGGGTCACACCGGAACGCGCCCAGTCTGTGCAACAGGCCGCCGAGGCCCTCGGCTTCGCGCCCAACCGGCTGGCGCGCTCGCTGCGCAAGCAGCGCTCCAGCGTGATCGCCCTGATCATCCCGGACATCGAGAACCCGTTCTTCACCTCGCTCGCCCGCGGTGTCGAGGACGCCGCGCAGCGCACCAGCCTCTCGGTCGTCCTGTGCAACTCCGACGAGGACACCGGCAAGGAGCGGCGCTACCTCGAAGTCGCGCTCGGTGAGCAGATGGCGGGTGTGATCGTCGCGGCGGCCTCTCAGGATGACACGGACCTGGGTCCGCTGATCGCCCGGGGCGTGCCCGTGGTCGCCGTGGACCGACGGCCGCACGACGCCGAGGTGGACGCGGTCAGGGTCGACGATCAGCACGGTGGTGAGGTGGCCACCCGCCATCTGGTGCAGGCCGGCTACCGCAGGATCGCCTGTATCACCGGACCCGAGGGCGCCTCCACCTCCGAGGAGCGGCTGGCCGGCTACCGTGCGGCGCTGCGCGCCGCAAGGAGAGACGAGGCCGTGGCCGAGGACACCTACGTCCGGCACGCCGACTTCCGCGTCGAAGGCGGCCGGGCGGCAATGCGCGAGCTGCTGGCCCTGCCCGAGCCGCCCGACGCGGTGTTCGTCACCAACAACCTCATGACCATCGGCGTCCTCGACGCCCTGGACGAGGTCGGCCGCACTCCGCCCGGCGTCGGCGTCCTCTCCTTCGGTGACGTCCCCTGGGCGTCGCTGGTGCGACCGTCGCTGACGGCGGTCGAGCTGCCCTCGTACGAGCTCGGGCGCACCGCCGCCGACCTGCTGCTCCAGCGCATGGAAGGCAGCGCGTCACCATTGCAGACGGTGGTGCTGCGCACCAGGCTCCAGATTCGGGAGAGCACCGCCGGACCGGTCGCGGACTGACGGACACGACGAACGCGCACGGTACGCACTCGTACGCGCCCCAACTGCTCCGGACATCCCCGTACCGCACCCGTGGGCACAAGGCGCGGCGCCCACCGCACGCGTGAGGCGCCGCACTGGTCATCCGACCGGTGCGGCGCCCCTTTGGCTACCGTGCCGCTACTTCATACCGGACGTCTTGATCGACTCCACGATCTGCCGCTGGAAGACGAAGAACAGCGCCAACATGGGCAGCGCCGCCACCGTCGCCGCCGCCAGGATGTAGTTCCAGTTGGATCCGTACTGCGTCTGGAAGGAGGCGATGCCGAGCTGGACCACTGTCAGGGACTGGTCGTTGGTGGCAACCAGCGGCCAGACGAATGCGTTCCAGTTCGCGAGGAAGAAGAAGATCGCCAGGGCCGAGAGGATCGGCCGGGACATCGGCAGGACGATGTTCCAGTAGACCCGCCAGTGGCCGCAGCCCTCGACGATGGCCGCCTCCTCCAGTTCCCTGGGCAGCCCCAGGTAGAACTGGCGCAGCAGGAAGATGCCGAAGGCGTTGAAGATCGCCGGGATGATCAGGCCGGCGTAGCTGTTGAGCAGGCCCAGTTCGCGGGCGACCAGGAACAGCGGGATCAGCACCACCGGCGCGGTGACCAGCAGCGTCGCGAAGATGGCGCCGAAGAGCTTCTCGCGGCCCGGGAAGCGCAGCCGGGCCAGCGCGTAGGCGGCCATCGAGTGGAAGAACAGCGCCGCCACGGTGATCATCGCGGAGATGAAGAAGCTGTTCCACAGGTAGCGCCCGAACGGCACCTCGGTGAAGACGTAGACGAAGTTGTCGAACGTGAAGTCCCGGGGGATCAGGTTTCCGTCGGTGACGGTGGCCCGCGTCTTGAAGGACGCCGTGACCATCCACAGCACCGGGAAGATACTGATCAGCGACAGGACCACGGCCAGGGCCGTCAGCCCGGTACGCGAGGTGAGCGGCCGGCGTCGGCCGGTCGGTGGGGTGGCCTGGGTCGCCATGGCGTCACTCGCCATCGTCGAACCTCCCGCCTCTCGTGAGCTTGAAGATCACCATGGAGACGACGACCATGATCAGCACCAGGAACGAGCCCATCGCCGACGCATAGCCGTACTCCCCGAATCCGAAGGCCTGCTGGTAGATGTAGAAGATCGCCAGCGAGGTGCCGTTGGCCGGACCGCCGTCGGTCAGGACGAAGATCAGATCGAGACCGCCGGTGATCGCGGCGACCGTCGACATCAGCAGGACGAAGAAGCTGGTGGGGCGCAGCAGCGGCCAGGTGATCGTGCGGAAGGTGGTCCACGGGCCCGCTCCGTCGAGCTTCGCGGCCTCGTAGAACTCCTTGGGGATCTCCTGGAGCCCCGCCAGGAAGATGATCATGTAGTAGCCCATCATCACCCACACCATGACGGCGATGACGCAGCCGAGGGCCAAGGACGGGCTGCCGAGCCAGGACTCGCCGTCGAACCCGGCAGCGCGCATGGCCCGGTTGACCACACCCGTCTGCTCGTCGAGCAGGAACTTCCACAGCACGCCGACCACCACGAGGCTGATGACGTACGGCAGGAAGAGCGCGGTGCGGTAGACCCCGACGCCGGGCAGCTTCTGCTTGACCAGCAGTCCGAGGCCGAGACTCACACAGAACAGGACGGGGACGAGGATCACCACGTACTCGCCGGTGATCTTCATCGAGTCCCAGAACAGCGGGTCGTTCATCATCCGCCGGTAGTTGCCGAGCCCGATCCACTCGTAGCTGCCGAAGCCGCTGACCTGGAAGAAGCTCAGGCCGATGGAGAGCACCATCGGGATCGCGACGAAGACCAGCAGCCCGAGCACGTCGGGGGCGAGGAACAAGCCTGCGGCCAGCCACTCGCGGTGCTTGCGGCTGAGTCTGCGCCCGTCGGACGAGGCGGGTGCCTGCGTCGGGGCGACGGCGGTGCGCCGGCCCTCCTGTGCGGCGACGCTGCTCATATCAGGCTCGCCCCCTTGTAGCTCTTGGTGTAGGCCGCGATGGACTGGGCGGCTCTGGACGCCTCGCCGGCCACCCCGCGGCCGGCGAGCATGGATCCCTGGATGGCGTCGGAGATCGCCTTGTAGACGACCGGGGGGTAGCGCGGCTCGGCGCGGCCGCCCGGGAAGATCTCGTCCTTGAACTTCTTCATGATCTCGGAGTCGTAGCCGCCCTTGGCGGCTCCGCGCTCCAGGGCGCTGACACGGGGCGCCACGTCGGACTTGGCGCCGACGCACCAGTCGACCATCCGGTTGACGGAGTCGTCCTTCATGGACCCCAGCGCCCAGACGCAGAACTCGGCCGCTGCCTCGGGGTTGCGGCCCTGCGCGTTGGCGCAGAAGGACCAGCCGCCCAGCGTGGTGACGTACTTGCCGCCCGGAGGCACCGGCAGCTTGAAGACGCCGTACTTGTACTGGGGTGCGAACGCCTTGAAGCTGGAGACGTTCCAGATGCCCTGCTGCCACATGGCGACGTTGCCGCCCTTGAAACCGCCGATCACGTCGCCAGCGGCGGGCACGGTCCGCGGCGCGATGCCGTGGCGTACCGCGTCCTGCCACAACCCGAGGGCCTGGCGGGTGGCCTTCGAGTCGAAAACGACGTTGCCCTGCGCGTCCAGGACGTCGCCGCCGCCCTGCCACATCCAGGGGTACCAGGTGAAGTTCTGGTAGTAGCCCGGGTTGGCCTCGAAGACGAGCCCGGCCCGCGTCCTGGTGCGCAGCTTGTCGCCGATGTCGAGCATCTGGTCCCAGGTGGTGGGGATGTCGGCCTCGGACAGTCCCGCCTTCTCCCAGACGTCCTGGGCGTAGAACATGGCCAGCGGCTCGATCTCCATGGGGAGGGCGTAGACCTTGCCGTCGACCCTGCGGCTGTCGAGCGCGGTGCCGAAGTCGCCGATGGCCTCCTTCTCCATGTACGGAGTGAGGTCGGCCAGCACGCCGCCGTTGTAGTAGCGCAGGAAGTCGCCAGGGGAGAGCAGGAAGATGTCCGGGCCCTCGCCGGTGGCGAAGGCGGACGGCAGCTTGAATCCGTTGAGGTAGGTGGGCTGCGGCAGGTAGACCAGGTCGATCTGCGCCTTGTGGGTGGCGTTCCACTTGGCGACCATGTCGACGAACCACTGGGACTGCGCGTTGATCGCCGGGTCGGGCGAGCGTTGCGGTCCGTAGAAGTTCCAGAACTGGAGGTTGCCGCCCTTCGCCTGGGCCGTGCCGCAACCGGTGAGCAGGGCCGGGGACGCCGCGGCGGCTCCGGCGCCCGCCACCGCGGTGAGGAAGCGGCGGCGTGATGTGCCGGAGGCGGAGCCGAGGCCTGATGTGTCACAGACGCGGCCTGAGGTGCCGAGCGGTCCGGCTGGACGCGCGGCGTCGTTGCCGTGCTGGAGCATGCGTGCGCTCCTGTCGGAGTGGGATGGGGCTGCGGGAGAAGAGCGGTCAGTCGACTTCTAGCGTCAGCAGGTCCGGCGTGGCCGGGCGGGACGCGGAAGACGGAGCGTCCAGGTAGAACAGCGAGGTGCTGGCGATGTCGTCGCTGGTGTGCCGGTAGCGGTGCGGCAGGCCGTTGCCCTGGCCAGGACCGATGCCGAGGCTCTGCACGGTGACGCGGAGGTCCTCACCGAAGCGGATCGGGTCCAGGATGTGCCAACGGTACATGCCGAACCGCTGCTGGCTGCGGTACAGCCCGTCCGGGCTCAGGATCTGGTTGAGGCCCAGGTAGGGAGTGGTGTAGGCGGTGTAGCCCTGGCCGGGGACGTCAAAGTTCCAGGCGCCGCCGAAGTAGTCCTCGGTGCCGGTGCCGCAGATCGTCGGGAACTCGTCGTCGCCGTCGAGGTAGAACTTCAGCTCGCCCTCGCCCCACCAGCCCGGGCTGTTGACTCCCCAGGCGATGTAGGTGCCGACGTAACTGCCGGCGCCGGTGACGCCTTCGAGCAGGGTGTGCACCTCGCCGAACGGGACCGGGTGACTGCGGCGCCACTGGGCGTGGAAGTAGGAGGCGTCGTCGCCGACCTCGTCCAGTTCGTAGTCGACCTGGTAGTAGAGCGTGACCTTCTCGGCGGTCAGGTTCTCCAAGGTGATGCGCGCCCTGCGGCGGAACGGCATCGGCCAGTAGGCGTTGAAGCCGCCGTTGGGGTTGGCCGCGACCGGCACGGACGAGACCTGGCTGAACGTGTTCCAGCCGTTGCAGAAGAAGTCGCCGAGCGGCACCTCGACGGCCGGCTCCTCTTCGCCCTCCCAGTACATCCGCAGCAGAGTGCCCCGCCACGCAGTGTGCGGGTCGGTGGTGCACCACAGGTGGCGGAGCGTGCCGGGGCCCTCGATGTCGGCGAGCACCGCCGTCTCACCGGCGGCGATGTCGATACTGGGCGAGATCTTCCAGCCCGGCCCCAGCCGGCTCGCCGCCACCGCTCCGGTGCCCTCCGTGGCGCGGCCGCCGCCGGATTTGGCGCCGGTGACGTTCTCGGCGCTGATGGAACGGCTGACGGCACGCGTCCTGCGGGAGATGCCGTCGAGTCCAAAGGTCGTCATCGTGTCTTGCCCTCATGGTGGAGTACGGGGGCGCGCGCCGCGGGCCGGCACGGGCACCGTGGGGCGCGGGAAGAGCGAGGTGGCACCGACACCTCGGTGAAACACCTCTGAAATCCATTTCACCGAAACGTAGAGGGGGTCCTCAGGGGTGTCAAGAGGTGAGACGTTCAGGTGTACCCGGATGGCGGCCGCGTGTCACCCAAGGCCTCTCACCAGGAAAAACCGCGGCTCGCGTGTGGACTCTTGACCCTGAAATCGATTTCTGCGATGGTCCTGGGCATGCCTCGCAACGCAGTCATCGGCGTGGACATCGGCACGTCGAGCAGCAAGGGCGTCCTCGTCGGCCTCGACGGTTCTCTGATCCGCTCGGCCGTACGGGAGCACAGACCTGCTCGGCCGGGACCCGGCCGCTTCGAAATGGACGCTTCCGTGTGGTGGCGCGAGTTCACCGAACTCGCCCGCGAGCTGACCGGCCCGGGTGACACCACCGTCCTCTCCGTCGGCGTCAGCGGCATGGGGCCCTGCGTCCTGCTGACCGACGAGCACGACACCCCGCTGCGCCCCGCCGTCCTCTACGGCGTGGACACCCGCTCGGTCCGCCAGATCGAGCACATCGAGGTGCGGCTCAGCGCCAAGGAGATCATCCGGCGCGGCGGCTCGGCCTTGACCACCCAGGCCGCGGGGCCGAAGATCGCCTGGATCGCCAAGGAGGAGCCCGAACTCTATGCCCGGGCCCGTCGCCTCTACATGCCCAGTTCCTGGCTGGCCCGGCGGCTCACCGGCGCCTACGTCCTCGACCACCACTCGGCCAGCCAGTGCACCCCGCTGTACGACACGCACGCCTGCGAGTGGTACGCCCCCTGGGCTGCCGAGGTGGCCCCCGGCATCGAACTGCCGCCGCTGCGCTGGTCCGGCGAGGCGGCAGGCACCGTCACCGCCGAGGCCGCCCGGGAGACCGGCCTGCCCGTCGATATCCCCGTCACCACCGGCACCATCGACGCCTGGGCCGAGGCACTGAGCGTGGGTGCGCAGAACACCGGCGACCTGATGCTGATGTACGGCACGACCATGTTCCTCGTCCACACCGTGCCCCAGTCGCTCACCAGCCCGTCCCTGTGGGGCACGGTCGGCGCCCTGCCCGGGACCCGGAACCTGGCGGGCGGCATGGCCACCTCCGGTGCGGTCACCAACTGGCTGCGCGACCTGTTCGGCGGCACCGACCACACCAAGCTCACCCGCCTGGCCGCCGAGTCCGGCCCGGGCGCCAACGGCCTGCTGATGCTGCCGTACTTCTCCGGCGAGCGCACCCCGGTCATGGACCCGGACGCCCGCGGAGTGATCGCCGGGCTGACCCTCTCCCACACCCGTGGCGACCTCTACCGGGCCGCCCTGGAGGCCACCGGTTTCGGTGTCCGCCACAACATCGAGGTCATCGAGGAGGCCGGCGGCGACATCCGCCGCGTGGTCGCCGTCGGCGGCGGCACCCAGGGCTCCCTGTGGACACAGATCGTCTCCGACATCACCGGCCGCCCGCAGGAGCTGCGCACCACCACCATCGGTGCCAGCTACGGCGGCGCGCTGCTGGCCGCTCAGCTCGTCGGGGACGCGTCCATCGACGACTGGAACCCGGTACGCGCGACGGTGACACCGCGCGCCGAACACATCGCGCGCTACGACGCGTCGTACGCCCTCTACCGGCGGCTGTACCCGGACAGTGTGGATGTCGTCCATGCCCTGGCGGCACTGCAGGAGCGCTGACGGGCACCTCGTGCGTGCCCGCAGACGGCCGCCTTCACCTGTCCGCAGACGACCCCCTCCCCCTGCTCGGCGACGGCCGGTCGCCGCCTGCCCCTGACGGCCGACCGCCGCCCCCTCGGCGGCGGCCGGCACCGGCCTGCCGCCGTGGGGCCGTCACACCGGATTCACCCACTGCTCGAGACAGCGGCCCCGCTCCGGGGCCGAACGCACAACCTATGGAGACCGCATGACCACGTACTCCCTGCCCGAGTTCAACCGGCCGCCGGCCACCGAGCCGCACACCGTCTACACCGTGGCCAGCGGCGACCTGCGCCCTGCCGCCAACGTCACCTGCTGGCCCACCCAGGAGAAGCTGGAGAGCGACCTCGCCGCGGCCGTGACGGACCTCGGCTGGAAGCTGCACCGCGGTCACGTGGTCGACGAGGCCAAGGGCCACGGCTTCATCGACAGCCAGCGCGCCGGCATCGAGGTCTTCAAGACCCTGCCCAAGGACGCCCCGCTGATCGTCGTCGAGGCCGTCTGGCAGTACAGCCACCACGTCCTCGCCGGTCTGCGCAGCCACGAGGGCCCGATCCTGATCGTGGCCAACTGGAGCGGTGAGTTCCCGGGCCTGGTCGGCCTGCTCAACCTCGCCGGCAGCCTCACCAAGGCGGGACGCGACTACTCCGTCCTGTGGAGCGCCGACTTCACCGACGAGTGGGCGCGCGAGGGCCTGCGCACCTGGCTGGAGACGGGCACCCTCACCCACGACACCGGCCACGTCCGGCCCCTGCCGCCCCTGTCGCAGGACCCGGAGACCGAACTGGGCGCGGCCCTCGCCCGTCAGCTGCGCGAGGAGAAGGCGATCATCGGCGTCTTCGACGAGGGCTGCATGGGCATGTACAACGCCATCATCGACGACGAGTTCCTCAACCCGCTCGGCATCTACAAGGAGCGCCTGTCGCAGAGCGCCCTGGTAGCCGAGATGAAGAAGGTCTCCGACGAGGAGGCCCAGGCGGTCCGCGTCTGGCTCGACCACGCCGGCATGACCTTCCACACCGGCACGGACGAGGCCACCGAACTCACCGACGCGCAGCTGCTCAGCCAGTTCAAGATGTACATCGCCGCACTGCGCATCGCCGACGACTTCGGCCTCGACGCTGTCGGCATCCAGTACCAGCAGGGCCTGAAGGACACCGTCCCGGCCAGCGACCTCGCCGAGGGACTGCTCAACAACGTCCAGCGCCCGCCCGTACTCAGCCGCGACAGCACCCGTGAGCTCTACGCGGGCACGCCACTGCCCCACTTCAACGAGGTGGACGAGGGCGTCGCCGTCGACTCCCTCGTCACCAACCGCATCTGGACGGCGATGGGCCTCGACCCGGCCACCACGCTGCACGACATCCGCTGGGGCGAGGAGTACGACGGCCGGTTCGTCTGGGTCTTCGAGATCTCCGGCTCGGTGCCGGCCTCCCACAACGGCGGCTACGACAAGTCGTACAGCATGCGCCAGCCCCCGATGTTCTTCCCACTCGGCGGCGGCACCCTCAGCGGTGTCTCCAAGCCGGGCGAGATCGTCTGGTCGCGCGTGTTCCTGATGGACGGCCGGCTGCACGTCGACCTCGGCCGCGCCACCTCGATCGAGCTGCCCGAGGCGGAGACCCGGCGCCGGCTGGAGGCCACCAACCACCAGTGGCCGATCATGCACGCGATCCTGCACGGCATCACCCGCGACCAGTTCATGGCCCGCCACCGCGCCAACCACCTCAACGTCGCCTACGCTCCCGACGCGGCAACCGCCGACAAGGCGCTGCGCGCCAAGGCGGCACTCTTCGCCGAGTTGGGCGTCGAGGTGCACCTGTGCGGGGACGTGACGCTCTAGCCGCGTCCCGGCGGTGAACCTGAGGCAGTCACGCGCCGGCGCGGGGCGGAGCCGACGACGGTGGCCACCTGCCGGGGGTGGACGTCGGCCCTCTGGCCCTGCCGCCGGAACTCGGTGTTGACGATGTACTGACCGGCGGTGGGGAAAGTGATGTCCACCGCAAGCTGCCCAGGCCGACCGGTCGGCTGCGGATGCGCGTAAGCAAACGTGCCGAGGTCGGCGCGGGTGGCCACGGCCTGCACCGAGCAGCGGCGGGCAGTCGTCGGAACCAGGTCACGTGACAGGCTCCGTGAGGGACTGCTCGGCCCGGATGACCTTGCCCTCCGGCAGGTAACGGGTGCCCCAGCGCTGGGTGAACTGGGAGATCAGGAACAGGCCGCGGCCGCCCTCGTCGGTCGTCTTCGGATGGCGCAGGTGCGGAACGGTGGCTCCGCCGTCGAACACTTCACAGATCAGGGACCGCTCCAGGATCAGGCGCAGCCGGATGGGACCGACGGCATGCCGCATCGCGTTGGTGACGGGTTCACTGACCACGAGCTCGGTGGTGAAGGCCGACTCGTCCAGACTCCAGGCGTCGAGCTGCCGGGTGCTCGTTCTGCGGGCCTCGGCGACGACCGCCGGGTCGGTGGGCAGGTCCCAGGTGGCGACCTGTTGGGTACCGATGCGCCTGGTGCGTGCCATCAGCAGGGCCGCGTCGTCGTGCGGGCGGACGGGGACCATCCAGTTCGTCGGTCACGGCGCGACACTGTTGGTCGAGTGACGAGTCGGCGCGCTCCAGGTGGCGACGCAGACGCTCTCTCACCACGCCGGGGTCAGCGTCCTCGTCACCCTGCGCAACGGCTTCGCTTCTGTCGATCTTCGGGCACCCCGCCACCGCTGGGCTTGTTATCAGCCGGCCAACTGGTCGGCGCCCGCATCGCCGTCGGCACCTCCGCGCTGTAGACCCCGTAGCGCGCCCGCACCCCTGGTCGGCAGTCCTGCCGCTTCCGCCGCCGTCCACAGGACGTCCCGGAGCATGGCGGGGGTGAGCCTGCCGGTGAAGACGTTGCGCTGGCTGACGTGGAAGCAGCCGAAGAGGTCGAGGCCGTCGAGCGGCACCCGGTTGCCGTGGGCGAAGGCGGGGCGGGGCCGGGGCACCGTCCAGCCCGCCTCGGCGACGGCGGGCAGCGCGGCCTGCCAGCCGAAGGCGCCGAGCACGACCACGGCCCGCAGGGTGGGCCGCAGCAGCTTCAGCTCCTGGACCAGCCAGGACCGGCAGGTGTCCCGCTCCCCCGGTGTCGGCTTGTTGTCGGGCGGGGCGCAGTGCACGGGAGAGGTGATCCGCACGCCATGCAGTTCCAGGCCGTCGCCGGCCCGGACCGAGGTGGGCTGCGAGGCGAGCCCCACGTCGTACAGGGCCTCATAGAGCACGTCCCCGGAGCGGTCCCCGGTGAACATGCGTCCGGTCCGGTTGGCGCCGTGCGCGGCCGGAGCGAGCCCCACGATCAGCAGCCGGGCGCCCGGCGACCCGAAGCCTGGCACCGGCCGCCCCCAGTACGTCCAGTCGGCGAACGCGGCCCGCTTGGTGCGGGCGACCTCCTCGCGCCAGGCCACCAGACGCGGACAGGCCCCGCACTGCGTGATCTGTTCGTCGAGTACGTGAAGGTTGCTGGTCTCCATGCCCTCCACCGTAAATTGGCCCAGGGCTCCCACCTCGGACACCAGGGGACAAGTATGCGAGTAGGACCATTGATTGGCGCCCACCGCTTGCCGACGTGATTCTCGACACAGGTTGCCGACACTGCCGACCCGCGGAAGCTCTCTGGCCCCAGTGAGTGTCGACAGCGCCTGTTTTCCGACACTTGCCCCTATGCGGCTGGTGACAGCCTTCTTACCCGCAGTCGGCCGAACCGCTGACCAGCGAAGCGTACCTACTTTGCGCCTGGTGTCGGCCCCGGACTCGTATCACTGACCCACGGTGCAAAGTAGCCGCCGCTCCCCTCTGCCCTCCCGTTTATGGAAAGGCCGGGTCGTGTCCATTCGGTCGTAACGAATGGTGCATGTTCTGACATGCGCTGACGCTGCGGGTATGCGCGAGTACGAGAGCCCCTCCACGATCCGGATTCCGCCGCAGGATCAGCTGGCCAACGCGGTATTCCGAGGCGACCCCCCGAGCCTGTCCTGTTCGACCGGCCAACGGGAAGTGGCTGGGAGCCCGTGACCGCCGCGCAGTTCGCGACCGAGGTGCGCGCCCTCGCAGCAGGCTTCCTCGCCGCCGGCATCCAGCCCGGCGACCGGGTCGCCCTACTGGTCGCGACGCGCTACGAATGGACTCTGACCGACTATGCCCTGTGGACGATCGGTGCGGTGCCGGTGCCGATCTACGACACCTCCTCGCCCGAGCAGATCCGGTGGGTACTGGAGGACTCCGGGGCCGTCGCGACGGTCGAGGCGCTGCGGACCTTCTTCGAACAGCCCGACACCGACGCGGTGAAGGCCCAGATGACACACGTCCTGGACGCACTAGCGCCGTCGCCAACGCCCCAAGGGCAACGAGCGGCCCACTGTCACCCTCCACCGCCACCTGGACGGCCGGCCCACCCGCTGACCAGGCCGCCCCCGGCCCGCCGTCCCGCAGAGGGTGCGGGACGGCGGGTCACTCGACGTCCGCTCCCCGACCGGGCAGCAGGGCGTGCAGATAACGTCGCCGGAAGACCCGCTGCGCGACCAGCAGCACCGGGAACACCGGGCGCCACCACCCGTGTGGGGCGGCACTGGTCAGGGAGCGGATCGTCAGTGCGACCGTGCCGTCGGGGGACCGGTGGACGATGAAGGCCTCCTCACCGCTGACGGGATGACCGGGCAGGGTGCCGTAGGCGAAGCCGCAGCGGTCCGGGGTGTCGACGACGGCGACGACCCGGACCGGCTCCCGCACCACGCAAGGACCGAATGCCGCAGTGACCTGGTAATCCGCCCCCTCGACGACCCGCTCCCCTGCACCGTCGCGGCCACTGACGGTGAAGCCGCTGCGCCGCTTGACGCCCCAGCGCAGCACCGCGTCCGCCGCGGCTTGCCAGTCCGCCTCCCCGCGGCCGATGACGACGGTACGGGCATAGGGGCGCAGACCTGTGTTCCCCGACGGCCATGGCTCGTCGGCGGGTCGGGTCGCCCCGGCCGGGCCGTAGGTGAGTGCGCCGGCTGACGGGCCGCGTCTCGTACGGTTGTGGGGCATGACGCTCCTGTCGGACGGGCGGGCCTTGATCGTAACGCGGTGGTGCTCCTCCGCACGGTCGACGGTCGGCCGGAAGGGCGTTCCACGACGGAGTGCCAGGAGTTGTTACCTAAGGGCTTGCCGATCATCAACGTGTCGTCTTGATCTTGCTGTTGGGGCTGTTGCTTTGGGTAGTGACTCTGGCGTGAAGGGCTGTGAGAGCGGCGGGTGGGTGGTAGTCGGCGGGATAGCGATGTCCTCCGCCTCGAGTAGTCGTCATCGTCGAGCCCGGCGGTGTCCGGGTCGCGCAGCGGGCGTAGGCCGGGACGGTGGCCCGGAAGCTATAGCGGCCCAGGCAGTTGAGCTAGCAGTTGGTCCGCTGTTCCCCGAGGCCGTACGACCAGGGCCTCCTCCACCACGTCGGCACGCACGTGCAGTTGGAGGACCAGATGGTCACCTGGGTCGACGGCATGGACAGCCCCGACCGCATGGATGCCGCGGTGCACGGATTGACCGAACTCGCTGACCCCGACCAGTTCGCTGCCGTCGTCGGACACATCCACGACGACCGCCTCGGCGGACGCCGATAACCCCCGAAAACGGCCCCATAAAGGCCAACGGCCCGCGCACGCCACGCCAACCGGCCCTGCGCGCCCCGGCTGCTAGAGCCTCCTGGTCTGTGTGTTGTGACCGACTGCCGGCCCCGCGAGCCTCATACCCAGCATCATCTCTGGGGGTATAGGGGGCATCTATGCTGGAACTTCCGTTGTGGTTTCCATGGGCAGCTGACTGGTGCGATGGCGGTTCAAGGAGCAATTTTCGAGGACAAGCCTCCGATCCAGGAGCCGGTCAGGTGCTCGTGGCGGAGTTGAATGCCCGTGATGGCCTGCATGACGAGGAGCGCGCCGACGGCCACCCGATCCGGCTCCGGAACGGGTTCCTCTTCGGTGGCGTAGTCGTCCGGAAAGCCGACGAGGCGCAGCGACTCGGTGGCGCGTTGGCTGTACGGGCCCCAGCGCCTGTTGGTGCGTGGGTCGATACCGCACGGCTGGGAAGCGTCCTCACAGAATTCCACTTGGAGCTGGTCGGGGTCGGAGAAGGCGGTGCATGCCGGCCGGCCGGGGGAAGCGAGCGAGGACAGTACGTCGGAATGTGTTCCGACCCATCCTGTGCTCGCTTCGCATTCGGTGATGATGCTCCAGACATCGTCCACGGGAGCGGCGGCAAGCAGCACGGGTGGACCGTTCCGAGGGTCTCGCCCGGCGAAAGCGGAGGCGAGGTCTGCGGGCAGGGGCTTGCTCGATTTCCTGAACTCCCATGATGCGCAGGGCGGACTGAGTGATCGTGGAGCAAGGGTGATGCACCAGCCCTCTCCCCAGAGTTGCCGCAGATCCAGGATTCTGCTCCTCATCGGTGACTCCATTGGACGAAGACGGTGTGGGGTGGGACGCACCGGCGCCCCACCCCACAGAGACCGTCCAAGGCCGTTGTAGGTACTGGCGTAGGGGCCTGTTCCATAGCAGGCACCGTCCTTGTGGTCTCCGTTGGCCTTGTAAACGGCGGAGTGAAGTTCAGGTGTGATGCGGTGCAATGGTGCACCGCTCGGGCCGCTGGCAACCCATGCTCCGGGAATCTCCTTGTCTCGCGGGGCGGGTTTACCGGGGGGCGCCAGCAGCAGGTAGGTGTAGTTCGAGTACCACTGGGCGTAGACGATGTGCTCTGCGACTTTCCCCTCTTTGGCGCTCGGTGAGTACGTGAGGTGGCTGTAGGCGCCGGGGAAGACGCAGCCTTCCGACTCATCGGCCCAGCACGGGGAATCAGAGCAGTAGAAAGCCCCACTCCCGGTTCGGGAAGCGGCGCTCCGTGGGTGTCGGGCGAGCAGAGAGCGGCCGGCATCGTGCCCGGGTATCGGCTCGCAGTGGCCCGGGACGTATCCCAGGTGTGTTCCCGGCCGCTTTCGCGCCCGCCCGCACCCGTGCGGGGGCCTCCCGGCAAGTCACATCGTCCTTCAGACAGCGGTGAAGGCTGGCGAGCAGCTTCCCGTACAGGTGGCGAAGCGCGGCGGCGTATCGGTCGCCGCAGGCGCAGCGACGGTCGAAGTGGGCGCTGCATCCTGCGGATCGGGAGAGGTTTGCAAGGCCCAGTAGTGGCCGACCGCCTTCAAACGGCGGTTGGCGATGCGCCGGTGGGTGACGACGCGGCTGCTACCGCTCCCCCAGGTGAGGGGGCGGCGCCGACGCACGCGCGCAGGGCCGCGGACAGTGAATCGAAGGGTCATCGCCGATTTCTGCCCGGATAAAGCACCATCGGGGCCCGCCTCCAGGTCACCACCGAGCCTGTGCCTCTGCGGATGATCCGCAGCAACAGCCTGCCCTCGTCGTCATCGATATCCCGGACCTGCGCGCTCAGCCACGTGATCGTTCTGGCCGTCCGACGCCGCCCGTACGGGAGTGCCGAGCGCAGCGGTCGACACCTGATCCCAACCGAAGTTGACCGGATGTCACCGGTGCTGACTAGTAGCGTGTCGCTGCTTAGCTCTGGGTTGTTTGGTCGGGAGGCTGGTGTGTGGCAGATTCCCCTTCCGTTCTGCCGGACAGGGCTGGTGCG
>NZ_JBEYTS010000097.1:0-19785 GCF_040643155.1 Streptomyces sp. NPDC047453
CAGGCGGGACCGGTGCTGGAACTCGCCGCGCACTCCCAGTCCCTGGTCTCACGGCTGCGCGCGGCGGCCCTGCCCCACCTGCACCGGGTCGTCGATCTGCTCGACGAGACCGCGAACCTGACGGTGCGCACCGGGGACACAGCCCGGTTCATCGCCAGCGTCGAGTGCCGGCAGGCCCTGCGGGTCGGCTCCCGGGAGGGCATGGTGTTCCCGGCGCACCGCACCACGGCGGGGCTGCTCCTGCTCGCCGACCTCTCCGACGAGGAACTGGACGAGGTGTACGCCCCCGAGCGCTACCGCGACCGCCCGGCCGACCGGCCGGACCTCGCCCGCCTGCACACGGAGCTGAAACGGCTGCGGCGCGACGGGTTCGCCGTCAACAAGGAACGGTCCGAGCGGGGCCTGATCGCCGTCGGCGTACCAGTGCGTGATCGGGACGGCACCGCACTGGCCGGCCTGTCGGTGTCGATGCCCAGCGTGCGCTACGACCCGCACCGCCTCCGATCCCTGGTCACGACCCTGAGCGCCGCGGCGCTCGCTCTGGAGGACGACCTGGCCGAGCGGTTCTGAGCCTCGATTCACCTTACATCAAGACCACTCACCTTAAGTTGTGCGCATTTCATTGACGTGCCGTAAAGCGAAGTGCCATTCTCCACGACACCACGCCGGACTCGCGACGTGCCCTCTCCCCCACCGCGTGCGCCGAGCCGAGCGCTTTCACGCTCTCGGGGCTCCTGCTTCCGGGACGCCCGCCTTCCCCAGCCAGGGAGAACAGCAATGACGCTCAACAACGGGACGACCACGTCCCAGGGCCCAACCGCGGGGGCCGCCCGGAGACCGGGCTACGCGGGAACACTGGCTGCCGCCTGCGGTGCGGTCTTCGTGGCCCAGGTCGCGAACGCGCTGCCGGCCTCGCTGCTCGGGCTCTTCCAGGAGGACCTGAAGACACACGGATCCCAACTGACCTGGATCACCGCCGCGTTCATGATCGCCGTGGTCTGCTTCGAGTTCACCTTCGGTGTCCTCGGTGACCTCTTCGGGCGGCGAAGGCTCGTCGTGGCCGGCACGGCCCTGGTCGCCGCGGGCAGCACAGTGGCCGCGCTCGCGCCCACCGTGCAGGTGCTGTGGATCGGCGCCGCCCTCAACGGACTGGGCGCCGGCGCCATGTTCCCCGGCTCACTCACCGCGATCACCGCCGTCACCCGCACCCTGCGGGAACGGGCACACGCGGTGGCACTCTGGAGCGGCTTCCTGTCCGCCGGCGCCGCCGTCTCACCTCTGCTCGGCGGCATGTTCGCCAAGGTCGGGTCGTGGCGCGGCTCCTTCTGGGTGCTCGTCGGACTCGCCCTGGTCAGCATGGTGCTCACCCTGGTGCTGGCCACGGAGTCGAAGGCGCCCCAGGGCCGCAGGTTCGACGTGCCCGGCCAGATCACCTTCGCCGTCGGTCTCATCCTGGTGCTGTACGGCGCCGTCGAGGGGCCCGAGTCGGGCTGGATCACCCTGCCCGTCATGCTCTCCCTCGCCCTCGGCGCGGTTTTCCTCGCAGGGTTCATCGTGGTGGAGCTGGGGGCCGAGTCCCCGATCTTCGACCTGAAGCTGTTCCGCAACCGGACGTTCGCCGTGTCGTCCGTCGTCGCGGTCATCGGGATGCTCGCCTTCCTCGGCGCCTGCTTCGCGACGAGCATGTGGATGGGTCCCGTGCAGCACCAGGATCCGATGCGCGTCGGCATCCTCTTCCTGCTCCTGCAGGGGCCGGCCTTCGTACTCATCCCGGCCGTCTCGCGTCTCCTGCACCGGATCGCCGCGTCCTGGCTGCTGACCTCGGGATTCGCTCTGATGGCGGCCGGCTGCCTGCTGTTCACCCAACTGGACGTCACCGACCCGGGATTCGGCGCGTTCGTCGCGCCCGCTCTACTGATCGGCGTCGGTTTCGCCCTGACCGTCAGCTCCGTGACGGCCGTGGCGCTGAACAGCGTGCCCCTGCACCTGGCGGGCATGGCCAGCGCCACCACCAACATGCTGCGCGATCTCGGCTTCGTCCTCGGCCCTGTCGTCGTCGGCGCGGTCGCCCTCAGCAACGCGGGGTCGGCGTTCGCGGCGAACCTGTCCGGCACGGACCTGCCGGCCCGTCAGCTGGCAGCGGCACGCGAGATCGCCGGGGCCGGAGGGCCCATCGCCGTGAACAGCCTGCCGCCCGGCGCCCCGGGATCCGCGGCACACGGCCTGGCCCTGGACGCCCTGGGCAGCGGCTTCAGCACCGCCTACCTGGTGTGCGGTGTGGCGGCCGCCGTCGCCGCGACGCTGACCGCCTTCGGCATGATCGGCCTCCACGCCCGCGGTGCCGCCGGGCACGAGGTGACCGCGCCCGCGCTGCCCGGCCACGACGGCAGGTCCGAACCGGTTGCCGACGCCGCCCATCCCTGACCTCCACGTCTCCCGACTACGTCACCAGGACCATCGACGCGCACGGCCCGTCCGCCACACACAAGGCGGCGGGCGGGCCGTCACCGGTCGGGACAGAGCACGTCGGCGCAAGCGCAGTCGGTACAGCGGTTCGCCACCCCGCCAGGGTCACGGCACCGTACCTGCCTCGAGCGCCCGCCGTCAGTCCTCGCCGGCGGCCGGGCCCGTGTCGCGTCGCAGGCCCACCACGGCGAGGAGGGCGCCCACGACGCACAGGACGGCGGTGACCAGAACGGCGGCGTGCACACCGTTCATGAAAGCATTGCCGCTGCCCTCGACGACGGCGGCCCTGAGCGACGCGGGCATGCCGTCCGTGACCGGCGCAATGCCCATGGCCACGGCGTCCTTGGCCCCCTCCAAGCCGCGGGCCCGCGAGGCCGGCACCCCGGCGCCGGTCAGCTCCGCGGCGAGCGTGGCTCCGACCCGGCTGCTGATCAACGAGACCAGAACGGACGTACCGAGGGCGCCGCCGATCTGCAGTGCCGTGGACTGCAGGCCGCTCGCCACACCGCCGTCCCGGACGGGCGCGTTGCCGACGATCGCGTCGGAGGAGGCCGACATGACCATGCCGACGCCCAGGCCGATCAGGACGAATGGCGGCCACATGGCCGCGTACGAGGCGTGCGCGTCCCAGGTCAACATCCACACGGAGGCCACCGCCTCCAGCAGCATGCCGGCCGGCATGGACAGGCGGGCGCCGAGCCGCTCGGTCAGCGCCGCGCCCAGCGGTGCGGCCACCACGGAGGCCAGGCTCAGCGGCAGAGTTCGCACACCGACCTCGACCGGGGGCAGGCCCCGGACGTTCTGCAGGTACAGCATCAGGAAAAAGATGACGCCGAGCAGCACGAAGAAGTTGATCGCGGTGACCAGCGCGCCGATGGTCAGCGCCGGACTGCGGAACAGTCGCATGGGCAGCAGCGGGCGCCGGACACGGGTCTCGTACCAGCCGAAGAGCACCAGCAGGACCAGTCCGGCGGCGAGGGAGCCCAGAGTTCCCCCCGAGGTCCAGCCCCAGGTCTCGCCCTTGATCACGCCGAAGACCACGGCGACCAGACCGAGCGCCAGCAGGATCACGCCGGGGATGTCGAAGCGGTGGCGGCCGGTGGAGTCCTTGCTCTGCGGCAGCACGAGCGCGCTGAAGACCAGGGTCGCGATGCCGATGGGCGCGTTGATGTAGAACACGGACTCCCAGTTGACGTGCTCGACCAGCAGGCCGCCGACGATCGGTCCGAGCGCGGTCGAGCAAGAGGCCACCATGGCCCACAGGCCCACCGCCGTGCCGAACTTGTGCGGCGGAAAGACGGCTCGCAGCAGGCCGAGGGTGTTGGGGATCAGCAGCGCGGCGCAGAGCCCCTGCAGCGCGCGGAAGGCGATCACGCCCTCGACGGAGCCGATCAACCCGATCATGACGGAGGCCACGACGAAGCCCGCGACGCCGGCCATGTAGTACGTGCGCCGCCCGAACCGGTCACCCAGCTTGCCGCCCAGGATGAGGGCGGCGGCCATGGCGATGAGGTAGGAGTTGGTGACCCACTGCAGGTCGGCGGTGGACGCGTGCAGGCTGCGGCCGATCTCCGGGTTCGCGATCGAGACCACGGATCCGTCGAGGTTGACCATGAAGAGACCGATCGCGACGGCGATCAGCGTCAGCCACGGATTGGAGCGCGGTCCCCGCTCGGCGCCCAGTGGCGACGGAGTGGGCAGGGTTGAGTGGTCCACGGCGGTGGAGGGCATGCAGGTGCCTTGTCTGTGGTGAGAGCGTCGAGAAATCGACAAAATGGATCAAGATCTACGGCATGGACGGAGATGCGGCGGCGTGCGGCCGGCGACGGGGAAGCGCGGTGGGCAACGGCGCGGTCGACGTGGGCGCTGCGCACGGGACCGGGCGCTCGCGCTGGAGAACCGGTGCCGGAAGGTCAGTCGGCGGAGTAGAAGCGCCGGGTCAACGCCAGCAACGCGCCACAGGCCGAGCCGAGGGCGTCCTGCTCACCGTCGGTGAGGGTCTCGAGCAGACGCGCCATGTGGGCTTCCTTCAGCCCCCGCGCTTCCGCGAGTCGCTCCGTAGCCAGGGCCGTGGGGTGCAGATGAGCGATCCGCTTGTCGACGGCGTCCCGCCTGCGCTCCAACAGCCCCAGCTCGGTGAGCTGGGCGACGAGGGCGCTGACGTTGTTCGGCTTCATCAGCAGGGCGTCCGCCGCGTCACGGACCGTGATCCCCGGGCGCTCCTCCACGAGCCGCAGCAGAGTGAGCTGCCCCTCCGGCAGCGTGGGGTGAGGGAAGTCCTGGACCACCCGCCGCTCGAGCGCTCTGTTCAGCACAGGCAGAACCGCCACGAGGACCGAGGCCACGTGGTCGTTCTGCCTGCCGGAGGCGCTTGAGTCGGGCACGCGCCGACTATAGGTATAGTCACATACCTATGTCAACATAGGTAACTGCCGCGCCGGCAAGAGGCCCGGGCCGGACGGGAAACAGCCGCACTGGAGCAGACCCGATCGGCGCCCCTCCTCGGCCACGGTCAGCCAAGCAGCCTGCCGCACCGTCGCGTGTGTGCCTGGGATATCGACGACAACCAGGTCAAGCCCGTAAGACGTCATGGAAGATCGGTTAGGTACACGAGCCGACCCGTCTGAATTCGCTTGTCCGCCGTTCCGAGTCCGGCTTACCGTGCCGTAGTGGATCTCTTCTCACGCTCTTGGACTGCATTGCGCACGGCGGTCGCCGGATTACCGGACGAGGACTTCGAGCGGCCGTCCGGCTGTACCGGCTGGCTCGTGCGGGACCTGGTCTGCCACCTGGTCATCGACGCCCAGGACGTCCTGATCACCCTGGTCACGCCCACCGAAACCGAACCAACCACGGACGCGGTCACCTACTGGGGCCTCCTGGACGAACCACCGACCGGCGAGGACCCCCTCGATGCGCTGATCCCCCGGCTGGCCGCCGCATACGGCGAGCCGCGGTGGCTCAAGTTCCACCTCGACGACGTGGGTTCCGCCGCGGGCCGAGCCGCCGAACTCGCCGATCCCACCCTCCGCGTCAGCACCCAGGACAAGGTGCTGACCGTCGGCGACTACCTGTCCGCGTACGTGCTCGAATGGACCTTGCACCACCTCGATCTGATCGCGCATCTGCCGTCGGACGCCGAGCCGCCCACCGAGACGCTCGGCGCGGCTCGCACGTCGCTGGAGAAGATCGCCGGGACGCCGTTTCCCGCCCCGTTCTCCGACAAGGACGCCTTGCTGATCGGCACTGGACGTCGCACGCCGACCGACGCTGACAAGGCTGCTCTGGGCGATCTCGCCGCAAACCTCCCGCTCATCCTCGGCTAACGACGTGAAGATCGGGAGCATGGCCGTGACGTGGAGGGGGCCACGCCACGCCTTGTGGGCCCGGCGACCGTGCGTCCGCGGGGCGGTGTCATCCGCTCGAGTCGAGCGCGAGCGTGGGTCGTTCCAGCTCGAACCACACGGCCAGGTCCAGGGTCCGCTCCAGGCCGTTGCGGTCCGCGGTCGTGACCCGGCCGGGCTCGACGGCGGTGACCTCCCGCAGTCGGCCTCGGTCGAGCAGGTCCAGAGCGGGACTGTCGTCCGACGAGAGCAGGTCGCGGACCTGTCTCTGCAGTGCCACCACGTAGGCCGGGTCCTGAGTCGAGGGGTAGGGGCTCTTGACCCGCTCGACGACCGAACGCGGCAGAAGGTCCTCGGTGGCCGCCCGGAGCAGGCTCTTCTCCCGGCCGTCGAAGGTCTTCAGCGACCACGGCGTGTTGAAGACGTACTCGACCAGGCGATGGTCGCAGAACGGGACGCGGACCTCCAGTCCGGTGGCCATGCTCAGCCGGTCCTTGCGGTCCAGCAGCATCCGCACGAAGCGGGTCAGGTGGAGGTAGCACACCTCGCGCATGCGGCGCTCCAACGGGTCGCTCTCCCCCTCCAGGTGTGGTACCTCTACCAGCGCCTCCTGATAACGCCGCTCCAGATAATCCCGCAGATCCAGACGTTCCTGCAGCTCGGGTTCGAGCAGCGAACCGCCGCCGCGGCCGTGCTGGCGCTCCAGAGCCGCCAGCCAGGGGAAGGTTCCGGCGTCCCGTGCGGCGGGATCGTGGAACCACGCGTAGCCGCCGAAGACCTCGTCCGCCGACTCACCAGACAGCGCCACCGTGGAGTGCTCCCGGATCGCGCGGAAAAGCAGCAGCAGCGACTGGTCCATGTCGCCCAGGCCCAGGGGCAGGTCCCGGGACCGTACTGCGGCGGCGCGCACGCTTGGATCGGCCAGGCCTTCGGGGTCGAGCACGATGTCCTGATGCTCGATACCCGCGTGCTCCACGACGTCGTGGACGTAGGGGGTGTCTGGCGTGGAGCGCAGACCGTCGGGGATGAAGTTCTCGCTCTGGCCGACGAAGTCGACGGCGAAGCTGCGCACCGTCTCCTTTCCGCGCATCTGCTCGGCGGCCAGTGCCGTGATCGCGCTGGAGTCCAGACCGCCCGAGAGCAGGACGCACCGCGGCACGTCGGAGACCAACTGGCGGCGGACGATGTCGTCGAGCAGCTCTCGCACCCGCGCCACGGTGTCCTGGCGGCTGTCGGTGTGCTCGGCAGCACGCAGCTGCCAGTAGGGGCGGGCACGCAGGCCCGAGCGCTCGACGGTGACCACCGTGCCCGGCTCCACCTCCCTCATCCCCGCCCAGACGGCGTGGCCGGGGGTCTTGGCCCTGGAGAACAGCTCGCGCAGGCCGTCCAGGTCGACACTGCGGGGCACCATGGGGTTGGCCAGGACGGCCTTGGGCTCGGAGCCGAACAGCACGCCGTCTTCGGTCGGGAAGTAGTACAGGGGCTTGATGCCCATGCGGTCGCGGATCAGGAGCAGCGACTTTGACCGTCCGTCCCAGATCGCGAACGCGAACATGCCGTTGAGGTGTTCGGGGAGTTCGGCGCCCCATTCCAGATAGCCGCGCAGCACGACCTCGGTATCGCTGTCGGTGCGAAAGCGGTGCCCGCGGTGGCGGAGCTCGTCACGCAGCTCCGTGTAGTTGTAGGCCTCCCCGGAATACACCAGCACGACATCGCCGTCCGGGGTGTCCTGCGTCATGGGCTGGACGCCGCCGGGCAGGTCGATGATGGCGAGCCGACGGTGGCCCATGGCCGCGTGGCGGTCGAGCCAGAGGCCCTGTGCATCCGGTCCGCGGCAGGCCATCGTGGCGTTCATGGCCTCGGCGACGGGGCGTTCCTGCCGCAGGTCGCGCCCATAGGAAACCCAACCGGAGATTCCGCACATGGGGGCCTCCTCATCGTGGAGAAGCATGGACAAGCATCCAGCTTCGTGGAGATCCGCCCCCGCAAGACGCTAACAGCGACCCCGGACCCGCGCAGCCCATGTCCTCTCGTCCCGCGGTGGTGCGCGCCGCCCCGACCTCCCCGGGACCTCGCCCTCAGGCGGTGCGTTG
Source organism: Streptomyces sp. NPDC047453 (assembly GCF_040643155.1). Taxonomy (NCBI): domain Bacteria; kingdom Bacillati; phylum Actinomycetota; class Actinomycetes; order Kitasatosporales; family Streptomycetaceae; genus Streptomyces; species Streptomyces sp. NPDC047453. Next base: position 7,904 of record NZ_JBEYTS010000097.1, read on the forward strand.
CAGGACGATCATGGCTGCGTCGGCGGCCACGTGCCCGCCGACGCGGTCGAGCAGATCGGCGCGCAGGTGGCGGACCAGGCCTCGGGGCTCTCCTCAGCCCGAACCGGACAGGCGACATCGCCCGCGCCAGGTCTCGAGCCGGTCGGGGGTGTTGCGTACGCCGTGGGGGGTGAGCTTGTGTTCGACGCAATGGGCCGCGAGCAGCCCGGCGACCTCGCCGATGTTCCACTCGACGGGGTGCAGGCGGTAGCAGCCGTTGGTGATGTGGGTGGTGCCGAGGTTCTTACGCCTACTCGGTACCCCAGGCAGACAGATGGGTCGCGGTCGCCCTCCGGGCAATCACACCAACACTCGACGCGGACGCCTCAGACGAAGCGTGGGCCTGACTGTACGAGGGCCGCATCAAGACGAGAAGAGCCCTCCTGCGTTCCGAGGCCCGCACGGTGACGATCATGCAACACAGCACCCGAATCAGGTGGGCGATCCGACCAGCGAGCACCCTTCCTCCCGTTGACGCACCGTCAGGGGATTGAACTGCCGGGGCACGCATACGACTTCGAGCCACACGCCACCAACTGATTTGCAACTTTCTCTACTGGTTCAAGCACGCGTCGTCGCTTCGCTCCTCCGGGCGGTCGCGGGCGGCTGGCGGCGCCCGCGCCGTACTGCGCCACTTTGGCCAGGCGTGATAACTGTGCGTAATCGAAATATGACATGTAGCCAAACTCTCGCATCACCCACGGGTCGGTTGACTCCAGGCGTTTGGGACGGCCGAGTCCACGGCACCCGGAGTCTGGACTGCCCGGAAGGTCCCGACGCGTCGAATCACCCGCCAAACGGGACGGAACCGCCACCATGCGCATGCTTGAAGGAGTGCTTCAGCCGCCGCAAGCACGGCTAGCGCCCCGTGCCGTTCTCCGCGTGGGCACTGCCGGAGCCTCCCGCTGGTGTCTCGACCGCGCGGGACTGCAGCCCGAGAATCTGGACGCCGTCACGAAGTCGTTCGACCCTGGAGAAACTGCCGGCCGCCCCTCCGCACCGGACAGTGTCGTCCACGAGTACAAGGTCATGGCGCTCCAGGAGGCACGCCGACCTGGCGGCCGGCGGCCAGGCTGCTCCTGGAGGAGGCCCTCCTCGAACTCGGCTCTGGCTGCACCGCCAGACGGGCGGCGAGCCCCTCACCGCGCTCAGAAGTAGACGAAAGACACAAGACACCAGCGGACGGGATCAGGAGGAGCGATCATGACCGGAGGCCGTTCGGATGCTCTGGTGTTTTTCGGGGCGACCGGAGACTTGGCGTACAGACAGGTCTTCCCGGCACTGGCCACGCTGGTGGCCAGGCAGCAACTGGATGTGCCGCTGATCGGGGTGGCCAAGTCCGGGTGGGACCGGGAACAGCTCGTCGAACGGGCACGGGACAGCCTCGCCCACCACGGCGGTATCGAAGCGCAGGCTGCGGACCGGCTGTACGGGCTGCTGCGCTACGTGGACGGCGACTACAACGACCCTGGGACGTTCAAGGCACTCCGCGCCGAACTAGGCGACGCCAAAGCTCCGCTGCATTATCTGGCCATCCCTCCGGCGCTGTTCCGCACTGTGGTCAAGGCCCTGCACGAGTCCGGATCCGCCGACGGCGCCCGGGTAGTGGTGGAGAAGCCATTCGGCCACGACCTGGCGTCGGCGCGGAAGCTGAACGTCGCCTTGCACCAGGTGTTCCCCGAGACCTCGATCTTCCGCATCGATCACTACCTGGGCAAGGAGGCGGTGCTCGGCCTCCTCTACTTCCGATTCGCCAACTCCTTCCTGGAACCGATCTGGAACCGTTCCTACGTGGACTCGGTGCAGATCACTATGGCTGAGGACTTCGGCGTTGCCGGCCGGGGGGCGTTCTACGACCAGACCGGGGCCATCCGCGACGTGGTGCAGAACCACATGCTCCAGGTGCTGTCCCTGGTGGCCATGGAGCCGCCTGCCGGATACGGACACGAGGACATCAGGGACGAGAAGGCGAAGGTGCTGCGCGCCATGCCCCCGCTGCCGCCGGACGATGTCATCCGCGGCCAGTTCTCCGGCTACACCGATGAGCCCGGGGTGGCTGAGGACTCCGCCGTGGAGACGTTCGTGGCGCTGCGGGCGCACGTCGACACCTGGCGATGGGCAGGGGTGCCGTTCTTCATCCGGGCCGGCAAGCGCCTGCCAGTCACCGCGACCGAGGTCCTGGCCCGGCTGCGCCGGCCCCCGGAGGCCATCGCGGGGCGGCCAGGACGTCGGCGAAGCGAACTACGTGCGGTTCCGTCTGACCCCGGACATCGCGATCTCGCTTGGCGCCAGGGTCAAGGCGGCGGGAGAGACGATGACCGGCACGGGTGTCGAACTGGCCTTGCACGAGCAGCCTGGGCCGGCCGAGCTGGCGCCCTACGATCGGCTGCTCGGCGACGCGTTCGACGGCGATGCCTCGCTGTTTGCCCGTGAGGACGCCGTGGAGGCCGCGTGGACGGTGGTCGACGCGGTGCTCGGCGACGCCACTCCGCTGCACCGTTACGAGCCGGGCACGTGGGGCCCGGAGCAGGCCGCCGACCTTACGGCCCGCCATGGCGGCTGGCACGATCCTCGCTCCGCGGAGGCTGGGAAATGAGCACGGCTGCCGGGACCCAGGACCACCTGGCCGCGCGTCATCGGAAGCATGACGCGGAAATTCGGGCCGCGGCGCAGCGTGCGGCCGGGCTCATCCGCCCGGGTGTGATCGTCGGCCTCGGCTCGGGGGCCGAACTCACGGCCGGCCTGCCGGCGGGAGCCGGGGTGGCCGAGGTCGGCCTGTTCTGCGGCCTGGCAACCGACTTGACCATCGCCACTCCCAGCAGGGTCGACCACCAGGAAAGGCCGAGACCATGACCACCCCGATGGAGATCGCCCCATCCAGCGCGGTACTGCCGGCCAGTCGGAGGCTTGTCAATGGCGGTCGACGCCAGGGCAGACATCGCCGTCTGCGACTCGGCCATCTTCGATACCACGCGGCCGGTACCGGCCTGCGTGACCGCATTGCGCGACTCCGCCGCGCGGACAGCCACTTCCCGCACGGCTACAGCCAGGGGAGCGTGAACCACCCATGAATGATCAAGCAAACCAGCCCGCCACCCACGATGCCGACCAGCGCGGCATCGACACGATCCGCACCCTGTCCATGGATGCGGTGCAGGCGGCGGAATCCGGGCATCCCGGCACCCCGATGGCACTGGCCCCGGTGGCGTACTGCCTGTGGCAGCGGTACCTGCGGTTCGATCCGGCCGACCCGATCTGGCCGGACCGGGACCGGTTCGTCCTGTCCAACGGGCACGCCTCGATGCTGCTGTACTCACTGCTGCACCTGACCGGTGTGCAGGCGGTGAACCCGAAGTACGAGACCACTGGCAAGCTCTCGGTGACGCTGGAGGACATCAAGGCGTTCCGACAGATCGGCAGCCGCTGTCCGGGGCACCCGGAGTACCGGTGGACCTCGGGAGTGGAGACCACGACCGGGCCGCTCGGCCAGGGGGTGGCCACCAGCGTGGGCATGGCGGCCGCGGGCCGCTGGCTGGCCGAGCGCTACAACAAGCCAGGCTTCCGGCTCTTCGACTATGACGTGTACGCGCTGATGGGCGACGGCTGCATGATGGAGGGCATCAGCAGCGAGGCGGCATCGCTGGCCGGGCACCTCCGCCTGGACAATCTGTGCTGGATCTACGACAACAACCACATCACGATCGAGGGATCCACCTCATTGGCGTTCTCCGACGACGTGGCTGCCCGCTTCCAGAGCTACGGGTGGGACGTCACCCGGGTCGGCGACGCCAACGACCTGGACCTCTTGTCCAAGGCATTTGACACGTTCAGGGAGACATCAGGGCGGCCCACGCTGATCATCGTGGACACCCACATCGGCTACGGCGCCCCGCACAAGCACGACACCGCAGCGGCGCACGGCAAGCCGCTCGGCGATGACGAGGTCCGGGCCGCGAAACGGTTCTACGGCTGGCCGGAAGAGGCCCACTTCCTGGTGCCCGATGGGGTGTACGAGCACTTCCAGGAGGGCATCGGCCGCCGCGGCGCGAAACTGCGGGCGGAATGGTTTGCGCTGTTCGAGCGCTACCGCCAGGCTCACCCGGAACTGGCCGACGAGGTGTACCGGATGAGCCACCGCCAGCTCCCCGACGGCTGGGACTCCGGCCTGCCCAGCTTCCCGCCCGACCCGAAGGGACTGGCCAGTCGGGAGTCCTCCGGCCAGGTGCTCAACGCCCTGGCCCGCAACATCCCCTGGCTGCTCGGCGGAGCCGCCGACCTGTACCCCTCGACCAAGACCCGGCTCACCTTCGCCGGCGCCGGGGACTTCGAGGCCGGCAGCTATACCGGGCGGAATTTCCACTTCGGCATCCGCGAGCACGCCATGTGCGCCATCACCAACGGCATGGCGCTGACCAAGGTGCGGCCGTTCGCCTCAGGGTTCCTGATCTTCACCGACTACGCCCGCGGCGCGATGCGGCTGTCGGCGCTGATGGAGATCCCGGTCATCTACATCTGGAGCCACGACTCGATCAGCCTGGGCGAGGACGGCCCCACCCACCAGCCGATCGAGCAGCTCGCCTCGCTGCGGGCCATGCCCGGCATCCTGGTCATCCGCCCCGCCGACGCCAACGAGGTGGCCGAGGCATGGCGGGTGATCATGCCGCTGCGTCACGAGCCCGCCGTTCTCGTGCTGTCCCGCCAAGCGTTGCCGACCCTGGACCGTTCCCGCTACGCCGCCGCCTCCGGCCTGGCCCGCGGTGGCTACGTGCTGGCCGACCCCCCGGACGCGGAACCCGACGTGATCCTGATCGGCACCGGCTCGGAGGTCGCGCTGTGCGTGGCCGCCCATGAGGCGCTCACCGAGGAAGGCATCCCCGCTCGCGTGGTGTCGATGCCCTGCTGGGAGCTGTTCGAGAAACAGGACCAGGCCTACCGCGACGAGGTGCTGCCGCCGCGGGTCCGCGCCCGGGTCGCGGTCGAGGAGGCCGCCGACTTCGGCTGGTCCCGGTATGTCGGCCTCGACGGAGCCATCCTCGGCATGGAGACCTTCGGAGCCTCGGCGCCGATCCAGAAGGTCCAGGCGAAGTTCGGCTTCGAGCCCGCCCATGTCATCCAGGCAGCCCGGGACCAACTGGCCCGCCGGCCGTGACCGGCGCCGTCCCGATCGTCCCGCGGAGAAAGGAAGAGCCATGAAACCGACCCAGGCTCTGCACGAGGCGGGCCAGAGCATCTGGCTGGACAACATCACCCGGGCGCTGCTCGACGAGGGCACCCTGGGCCGCTACATCGCCGAGTACTCGGTGACCGGGCTCACCTCGAACCCGACGATCTTCGACAAAGCGATCGAGGGTGGCCGCGACTACGACGCCGACATCGCCGACCGCAAGGCCGCCGGAGCCACCGACGAGGAGGTGTTCTTCGAGCTGGCCGTGGCCGACCTGCGCCGCGCCGCCGACCTGTTCGCGCCCATCCACGACCGGACCGACGGCGTGGACGGTTGGGTGTCGCTGGAGGTGTCCCCGCTGCTGGCGCACGACACCAGCAGCACCATCGACGAGGCCAGGACGCTGCATCGCAGGGCCGAGCGGGACAACCTGTTCATCAAGATCCCGGGCACCGCCGAGGGACTGCCTGCCATCGAGGAATGCATCTACTCCGGGGTGCCGGTCAACGTGACCCTGCTGTTCTCGGCGGAGCAGTACCAGGCAGCGGCCGAGGCCTACCTGCGCGGCCTGGAGCGCCGGGTCACCGACGGCCTGGACCCGGCCGTGGGCTCGGTCGCCTCGCTGTTCGTGTCCCGGTGGGACAAGGCGGTGGCCGGGCGGGTCCCTGAGGAGCTGCGCGACCGGCTGGGCATCGCCGCGGCAAGGCAGGCATACCGCGCCTACCGGGAGCTGCTGGACTCCCCGCGCTGGGAACGGCTGGCCAACGAAGGAGCCAGGCCGCAGCGGCTCCTGTGGGCCTCCACCTCGGTCAAGGATCCCGAGGCCCCGGACGTGCTGTACGTGGCCGCGCTGGCCGCTCCGTTCACCGTCAACACCATGCCGGACAAGACCTTGGAGGCCTTCGCCGATCACGGCAAGGTCGGCGAGCGGCTGCCTGCCGACGGCGGCGACTCCGAAGAGGTCATCGCCCGCTTCGCCAAGGCCGGCATCGACGCCGGCTCGCTGGCGGGCGAGCTGCAGCGCGAGGGCGCGGACGCCTTCGTGACCTCCTGGAAAGACCTGCTGGACCGGATCGGGGCCAGGCACAAGCAGCTCTCCGGGGCGGGTTGACCGCTTCCGGCAGCCGTCCGTCATCGCTACGGACGGCGAACCAGGGAGAATCCATGTCTGAGCACCGGGTCTTTACCGAGGGAGTCATCTGGGGCATATCGTCCGACGCGGCGCACAACCTGGATCATGACTCCTCCACCACGGCGCTGATCCGCCGGCACCGAGCGGCGCGGAGGCGAGCCTCGTGAGCGCCCCCCGGCCCAAAGTCGTGATCGTCGGCGCCGGCTTCGCCGGGCTGGCCGCGGCCAAGGCCCTGCACCGGGCGCCCGTCCAGGTCACCGTGGTGGATCAGCACGACTATCACACCTTCACCCCGTTCCTGTACCAGGTGGCCACCGCACTGCTCGAAGCCGACGCCGTCGCCTTCCCGGTCCGCGGCGAGGTCCGGCGGCTGGGCAACGTGGCGTTCCGGCTCGCCACCGTCACCGGCGTCGACCTGGACGCCAAGGCGGTCGACACCGACCAGGGCCGACTGCCCTACGACTATCTGGTGCTGGCCGCCGGAGCAGTCAACGCCTACTTCGGGCACTCCGAGATCGCCGAGCATTCCCTCGGGCTGAACGACCTGCCCGAGGCGCTGCAGTTGCGCAACGCCATCCTGGACCGGTTCGAGGCAGCCGTCTGGTCGGCTGATCCGGCCGAACGGGCTCGCCTGCTCAGCTTCGCGGTCGTCGGCGGCGGTGCCACCGGGACCGAGTTCGCCGGGGCGCTGGCCGAGTTGGTCACCGGCACCCTGGCCCGGGACTTCCCCGGCCTGGACCGGTCGGAGGTGAGCATCACGCTCGTCGAGGCCAGCCCTCACCCGCTGTCCGTGTTCCCCCGGCCGCTGCCGGTCGCGGCCGAACGGGCGCTGCGGCGCAAGGGTGTCCAGATCCGCTCCTGGGTCATGGTCACCGAAGTCGACAAGACGGGCCTGCGCCTGAAGGACGGGACAAGGGTCCCCGCCGCGACGGTCATCTGGGCCGCCGGGGTGCGCGCCTCGCACCTGGCCGACAGCCTGGGCCTCCGGCTCGGCTCGCACGAGCGGATCACGGTGACGCCCGCCCTGCAAGTCGACGGGCATCCGGAGGTGTTCGTGGTGGGCGACTTCGCGGAGATCCCCCAGCCTGACGCCGGGGAGCCGCTGCCGATGCTCGCCCAGGTGGCCATCCAGTCCGGCGGGCAGGCCGGGAGGAACATCGGCGCGCTCCTGCGCGGAGACATCCCCCAGCCCTTCCGGTACAAGGACCTGGGCACCATGGCCACAGTCGGACGCGGCTTCGCCGTGGCCGACATCGGACCGGTCCGGCTCAGCGGACAGCCGGGATTCCTGGCCTGGCTGGTGGTGCACATCGCCCGGATCGCGGGGATGCGCACCCGCGCGCTGACCCTGGCGAACTGGGTCTCCGGCTACCTGTTCCGCAACCGCCCCGTGCGGCTGATCGTCGGCCCGCGTGGAGCGGACCAAGAGCAGCTCCAAGACCAGGCATGACACAAGAGCAAGAAGGAGACACGAGATGCAGATCGGAATGGTCGGGCTGGGCCGGATGGGCGCCAACCTGGTCCGGCGGCTGATGCGCGCCGGTCACGATTGCGTGGTGTTCGACATCAACTCGGATGCGGTGAAGGAACTGCAAGTCGAGGGGGCCACCGGGGCGTCCTCCCTGGAGGACCTGGTGGCCAGGCTGACCAAGCCCCGGGCGGTGTGGGTCATGGTCCCGGCCGGCGAGATCACCAGCAAGACAGTCCATGACCTGGCGAGCCACATGGAACCCGACGACGTGGTCATCGACGGCGGCAACTCCTACTATCGCGACGACATCGCCAGGTCCAAGGCCCTTTCAGGGGCAGGTATCCACTACGTCGACGTGGGCACCAGCGGCGGGGTGTGGGGACTGGAGCGCGGCTACTGCCTGATGATCGGGGGCCCGGACCAGATCGTGGACCGGCTTCGGCCGATCTTCGAGGCGATCGCCCCCGGCGTGGACGCGGCGCCGCGCACCCCCGGCCGGTACGGGACCTCCGCGCCGTCGGAACACGGCTACCTGCACTGCGGGCCGGCCGGTGCCGGGCACTTCGTGAAGATGGTGCACAACGGGATCGAGTACGGGGTCATGGCCGCCTACGCCGAGGGCCTGAACATCCTGAAGAACGCCAACGCCGGCACCGCGAGCCGCCAGGCCGACGCCGAGACGGCCCCGCTTGAGCATCCCGAGAACTACCGTTACGACATCGACCTCGCCGAAGCAGCGGAGGTGTGGCGCCGCGGCAGCGTGATCGGGTCCTGGCTGCTGGACCTCACCGCCGCTGCCCTGCTGCAGTCCCCGACCCTGGAGGAGTTCTCCGGCCGGGTCTCGGACTCCGGCGAGGGGCGATGGACCGCGGTCGCCGCAGTGGAGGAGGGGGTGCCGGCGCCCACCCTGGCCACCGCGCTGTTCGCCCGGTTCGGCTCCAGGGACCTGGACCACTTCTCCAACCAGGTCCTGTCGGCCATGCGCAAGGGCTTCGGCGGGCACGCGGAACGGCCGGCCGGATGAGCCCCCCTGATTACCGGCACCTGGCCCTGCTGTTCGACATCGATGGCACCCTGATCATCACCGGCGGGGCAGGGGCCCGGTCCTGGCGCCTGGCCTTCGACGAGCTGTACGGCATCCCCGCCGACATCGGCAAGTTCACCGACACCGGCATGACCGACCCCGACGTGGGCCGAAAGACCTTCGAGGCCGTACTGGGCCGCAGGCCCGAACGGCACGAGTTCGCCAGACTCCTGGAACGCCGCCTGCACTATCTGCGCCAGACCGTGAACGAGTCGGAGCACTACCGCGTGCTGCCTGGCGTCGAGGACCTGCTGCCCAGGCTGATCGACGAGGGATACCTGCTCGGCCTGATCACCGGCAACCTGGAGGCCGCCGCGCACATCAAGCTGCACCGCGTCGGCCTGAACCGGTTCTTCTCCTTCGGCGGCTACGGCTCGGACTCCAACGACCGCGCCGAGGTAACCCGCATCGCGATACGCCGGGGCTCTCTGGTCTACGGCGAGGACCTGGCCCCGGACCGCTGCCTGGTCATCGGCGACACCCCGCACGACGTGGCGGGCGCGCATGCGGCCGGGGTCGCCTGCGTCGGGGTGGCCAGCCACAACTTCAACTCCACCCAACTCGCCGAGGCCAAGGCCGACTGGGTCATCGAGTCGCTCGAACACGGCCTGCCCGACGAGGCCCTGGAATGATGGTCATGTCTTTTAAAGTTTCGTTAGCGCACCTCCCTTGTGCATGGCGATGTGATCAGTTTTGTCGCTCTTGATCTCGTATTGCGGATCGCTTTCAGTGCAGTGACGCATGTGCCCTTTGTACTCCACGTCGCGCGTGTGTTTCTTGACGATAATTCCTTCAACGTATCCGGCTTCGGAGTTCCATCTGACATGGTCTCCAACAGTGAATTGCTTCACCATTCCCGTTCCTTTCTGGACGCGGGCCGAGCAGGCGCTTGGTCAGGAAAGTTGCGGATTGCACGAAGAGTCGTCGCCGACCTTCATCTCCCAGCTTAGATCGTCGATCGCCGTGAAGACCCGAGAGGTGAAATGATCGACTGAAGGTAATAATGAACTAGGACCCCACCACCTGGCGGGTCGAGTCGGCGGGTGGTGCGGACGTCGGAGGCTCGAGAAGGGGTGATGGTGCCATGCAGGAGGTGCGCGCGCGCCGCGTTTATGAGGAGGCCGGACCGTCCGACGGCAGGCGTGTATTGGTGGACCGGCTGTGGCCTCGCGGCCTGTCCAAGGAAAGGGCCCACTTGGACGAGTGGCTCAAGGCGGTGTCTCCGTCCGATGAGCTGCGCCGTTGGTACGGCCATCAGCCCTCCAAGTTCGCCGAGTTCAAGCGCCGTTACGAATCCGAGTTGACAGAGCCGGACCGGGCCGAGGCTTTGGGCCACCTGCGTGATGAGGCGCAGACCGGGCCTGTGACCTTGCTGACCGCGACAAAGGACCTCGAGCACAGCGAGGCGGAAGTTCTCGCGGAGCTAATACGTTCGGAGTAGGCCGCGGTCGCAGCAGTGGTTGGTCCCCGCGCCCATGGCGATCATCGAGCGGCCACCGGTCCGCTCGGCATTGCGCGCGAACTCCCTCGCCACCCGGGCTGCGGCCTTGGCCGGCACCGAGGTGATTGCCTCCTGCCAGGCCGGGGTGTACGGCTGGGTGGCGTCTTCGTAGCCAGTCGGCCAATCGCCGGGAAGCCCCTCGCGGGCCACGCCGTATTGCGCGAGCAGCAGGTCGAAGACGGTGGTGGCCAGGTGCCCGCCGACCCGCAGCGCGGGCACACCGCGCCGCAGCACCCCACCGGACTCTCCGGGCTCCGCATCGAACCGGGGCAGATCCACCGCCATCGCCTCCGCGCCTGCGCGGCCGTGCAGCGACAGCAGCGGGTCGGCGCCTTCCAGACGCAGGTTCCACCGGCCCTTCCCGGTCTCTGTCCAGCGGAAGCCCAGCGACCCGTTCGGCACCACCGGCTCGCCCGTGGCCGCGTCCAGCAGCACCGTCTTGAACTCGGCCGCCTCCGTGTCCGCGCCGGGCAGGTCGGCTGCGGTCAGGAACTTCTCCGGCACGAAGGCGCCGTCACGCTCGCGCAGCCGGACCAGGAACGGCAGGTCGGTGTAGGTCTTGGCGTACTCGGTGAAGCGGGGCACCTGCCGGTCGCGGTAGAACTCGGTGAGGATCACATGCCCCATCGCCAGCGCCAGCGCCCCGTCGGTGCCGGGCGCCGCCGCCAGCCAGTCGTCGGCGAACTTGGTGTGGTCGCCGTAGTCCGGGGAGACCACCACCACCTTCTGGCCGCGGTAGCGGGCCTCGGTCATGAAGTGCGCGTCAGGGGTACGGGTGATCGGCAGGTTGGTGCCCCAGATGATCAAGTAGCGGCCCGCTATATCCGGGCCGCAACCGGCCAATCGTGGGAATTTGGCTAACGCCCTATAACCCAATCCAGAATCACAAGGGTGCTGCCGCGCAGTTGCCCAGCGGCGGACATGCCGTCAGACACCTGATCTGCTCTGACACGTTGATCCTTACCGATGGCCCCCCAGGCTGAGGTGATTCGACGTGCCGCACATGAGGAATACGGGCGCAGAGCACCGATCGTGGCAAGCTCTGCGGCATGCGCGTGTACCTCGGCTCGGACCATGCTGGCTACGAACTCAGGAACCACCTCGTCGCATGGCTCACGGCCGCGGGCCACGAGCCGGTGGATTGCGGTCCGCACATTTCCCCGTTCTCCGAGGAAGAGCGCCACATCCGCCGTATCGACATGCTCAGCGACTATGAACGCACGGGGATGCTCCCGGAAATCCCCGCCCACCACCCACAGCAGGACTGACAGCACCTGCCCATAGTCCGGGGGCAACGTTTCGCGATGGCGTGCGCTGAGCCAATGGCCACTCCTCAGATCGAAACATCGACACGCGCCCCTCTACTCCACCAGGAAGAGCGCAACCCGACCCTGAACTAACCTCGATTCGTCAGCGGGTTTCGGTCGCTGATCGGTGCGGCTGTTCGCCCGTAATGTCCTCTGCCGTTGGAGGACGGGCCGTCGCGTGACG
>NZ_JBEYTS010000098.1:0-19427 GCF_040643155.1 Streptomyces sp. NPDC047453
GCGTCACGCGACGGCCCGTCCTCCAACGGCAGAGGACATTACGGGCGAACAGCCGCACCGATCAGCGACCGAAACCCGCTGACGAATCGAGGTTAACGGTGGCACCGTATCGACCACTCGCATAATTGGCCGGTTGCGCGAGTTCTGCGAGAGGTCCGGAGTCGATCACGTTTACCAGCCGCCATCGTCCACCGACTTGGCCGCCGCCGCGTCCTTCAGGTGCCCGCGCGCCGCAGGCGACCGCGAGGACGTAGCCGACCTGGCGGTATTCCAGCGCGCTCCGCAGTTGCGGATTGCCTCCGTAGACCTAATGGGCAGTGGAGGAAGGGGGGCAGACGGCGATATCGGGAACCGCACCGTAGACCAGGGGCCCCGACCCCTGTGATGAGATTCGGTCGTCCGTCGCCGTCGTCCCCCTAACCTCCCGGCCGTAGGACTGGACGCCGATGTTGGTACGACGGCTTCCCGTTACCCGGATGTGAGCCCTTGGAAAAGAGCGGCGAGCACCGGCACCGGCACCGTGACCGAGCACATGATCAGACCGTTGACGCTTGTGGTCCGAGCCACCCGCAGGGAGCACCTCTTCCGTGTTCGGGAGCCGCCGAGTTCCTCCCAAGACCGAGGACCGTGCGGGTCGCTGGGGTCACGAACGGCTAATCGGATGACGGGCCATCGAGCCCTTCCATTAAGGAGACGCGTGCCCCACACGGCTGTGACCAGCCACGATCCGTGACTCGACCGAAAGGACGTGAAGCACTGTGAAGGTGTTCTGCGGCATCGACTGGGCCAGCGACCACCACGACGTGGCCATAGTCGACGACACCGGAACGTTACTGGCCAAAGCCCGGATCGAAGACACCGCCGAAGGGCTCGCCGAGCTGTTACAGCTCCTTGCCGAGCAGAGCGACACCGCCGAGGTCCCGGTCCCGGTGGCCATCGAGACCTCCCGGGGCCTGCTGGTCGCCTGCCTGCGCGCGACCGGCCGCCCCGTCTACGCAATCAACCCGATGGCCGCCGCCCGCTACCGCGACCGTCACGCGGTCTCCCGTAAGAAGTCCGACCACCTCGACGCGATGGTGCTGGCCAACATCCTGCGCACGGATGCCGCCGCCCACCGCCGGCTGCCCGCCGACTCCGAACTCGCCCAGGCCATCGCGGTCCTCGCGCGCGCCCAGCAGGACGCGGTGTGGGACCGCACCCAGGCCGCCAACAAGCTCACCTCGCACCTGCGCGAGTACTTCCCCGGCTTCCTCGCCGCGGTGGGCATCCGCCGCGAGGGCGTGTGCCACCCCATCGCGCGCACCCTGCTGGCCGCCGCCCCCACCCCCGACCAGGCCGCCCATCTCACCCGCGCCCAGCTGCGGTCCCTGCTGAAGAAGGCCGGCCGAAAGAACACCCTCGACGCCGAGGCCGACCGCCTCCACACCGCGCTCCGCCTGCCCCAGATGCGGCAACTCCCCCTGGACGAGCAGGCGATGGGACACCAGACGCTCGCGCTGCTGCGGCAGTTGGAGGCCGCCTGCGCCAGCGCCGACGACCTCGCCGAGGCCGCGGTGGAGACTTTTGAGAAGCACCCGGACGCCGAGATCATCACCAGCTTCCCAGGGCTCGGCACTCTCAGCGGCGCCCGGGTGTTCGCCGAGATCGGCGACGACCGATCCCGCTTCGCCGACGCACGCGGCCTGAAGGCCTACGCCGGGTCAGCCCCGATCACCAGGGCCTCGGGCAAGAGCGTGGCTGTCCTGGCCCGCCGGGTCAAGAACCAGCGGCTGGCGGCTGTCGGCTACATGGGCCTTCGCCGCCATGTCCCACTCCGACGGCGCCCGAGCCCACTACGACCGCCGCCGCGAGGCCGGAGACCGCCATACCTCCGCCCAGCGCAACCTGTTCAACCGCATGATCGGCTGCCTCCACCACTGCCTGACCCACCGCGTCTGCTACAGCGAAACCGTCGCCTTCCCCGTCCCGTCAGACGTTCAACTCACCCAGACCGCTTGACAGATCTTCTGCATCGGATGTCTCGTCTGCGGCCACCCAGGCTGCACGGATCCCGGCATCCAGGGTCCGGTCGATCATACGGAGGGCAAGCGCGGGCTTCGTGGCGAAGCCGACCTCCTCGGGAATCCCGGCCAACCGGCAGCGGGCCGCATCCGTGATCCACGAGCGCGGCACATACAGTTCCCGGTCGATCGCCGCGTACCGCGTCGGCTGGAATAGGCGAGGTAGACGGCGACCTGGCTGTTCTCGATGCGCCCGGCAGTGCCGGTGTATTGACGCTGCACGCCGACCGTGGCGGTACCCTTCTTCAGGTCGCCGGTCTCATCGACCACCAACACCGCGTCCTCATCATGCAGTTGCTCGATGGCGAAGCTGCGCAGATCGTCCCGGACCGCATCGGCATCCCACTTCGCCCTCGACAGCAGATGCTGCAGGCCGTACGGGGTGGCGTCGCCGGCGTGCTCGGCCAGCGTCCAGCAATTCTTGCGTGGCAGGTCCGACAAGAGCCCGAGCACGAACTCCCGTGCCCGCCGCCGTGGTACCACTCGGGTGAACCGTCCCGCGATGCGGCCCATCAGAGCCTCGAACATGTCCTGCCAGCGGGCTGGATCTATGCTGTGACCTGCGGCCACCGCCTGATCTTCTGTCTTCACACACCGATGATCAGCGGTGGTCGCATCCGTTTCGCATGCCGCCGATCGTTGAGCAGAAGATGCCGGGACGTCGGTGCCGTGATCGGGCTGACTCAGCCAAGCGACTACAAGGCAACAACGAGCGCGCAACGGATGGGTGGCGACACTGCGGCCAGACGCCGCTCGCCCCCTAACATCCGAGGGCAGGGGGCCCCACGCGCACCCCGGGCAGGGGGTTAAGCATGTCGTCGACCACTTCACGTCCGGTATTCCGGCACTTCGTCGGCGCCGTCGCGGTCGGCGTGGCCCTGGCCACAACCTCAGGATGCACGGTTCCCGCCGACGCCGTCGCCGGCATCTCCGTGACCGCCGACGGCCACCTGCTCGGCGTCATGATGGTCTGCGGACATCACATCGATGGCGCGACCCTCTACATGGACAGCGACGACGTCAACAAGCAGGTGACGGTCGGTAAATGGACCGCTGACCGCCCACTCACGCCGGGGCTCGCCACCTGGACCCTCGATTCACCTGCTGCTGGCTGGACCGCAACCAGATCCCTCGCTCCGCTCACCGCCAAGACCACCTACACGCTCTACGGGTGGACCAAAGACAACTCGTGGTCAGCGAACAGCATCTCCTTCACCCTGGCCGACCGGGACCGACTCACCCCAGGAAAGGTCCTCTACGACAGCATCTCGGACAACGGCGACGAACCCGCAATCACCGTCTCCATAGCGGAGTTCAAAGCCACGGCCTGCCAGAACATGTAACGCTACGGCACCTCCGACCAGGTCGAGGCACTCCCGTTGTCGGGAGGCACGCGCTCAACCCTCACCGCCGCAAGACACAAGATCACGATCTACAGCTGGAGTATCAGGGAACCAACCCGCCCTTGGCCATGGATACAGTCCAGACTAGGTCTATGGCCAAGGGCGAGCATCGTGCAACCTTCAAAGAGATCATGGACTCTCTGGACCCCGGGAACACCCATGAGGTCTGGCTCTCCGTCGTGAACACCGGCGTGATCGACGATTGGGCCGGGGGTACCTGGCACCTGACCGGAAAAGAACTGGATGTACGAGTCGCCCGACGACTCGCGATCAGTGCCGACCTCATGGTGTTGGGACGCGGAGGCAGCACTCAGTTGGAGGCTGTGCCCGCCGAGCAGCGCGCCGCAGTCTGGGAGACGGCCAGCCGACGCTACGAGGGTCCCGGCGGCAAGGTCGAAGGTCCCGAATGGCCGAAGGAACCGCTCTACTGCGCCTTCAAGTTCGCCTCGGAGGATGGACGAATCCTGCTGCTGATTGACGAGTCCTGCTGAAGTGGCGGAGCGCCGAGAGAAACCCCGGCCGCGTACCCGTTGCGTGCCCGTATCGAGGGGAGCGCGTAACCGGACTCTTTCGAACTGCTGCTCCAAGACGCAGGAAAAACCGCTTGCCAAGACCACGTGGGGCGGCTGACACCAGCGGCTGACACCAACAAGCGCGAACGACAACGGTCGGCGCCGGACCTCAGTGAACGATCGGCCGAGGCGCAGGCCCGGTTGACCGACGTCGACGGTCCCCTGTGATCGACCTGATAAAGATGAGGCTGCACCTCGAACGTCGTCTTCCGCGGTTGTCACTACAGGCCCGCCGCAGGGTCGCCGTCGCCGAGGCCTATCCACCAGTGCCCGTCATCCTTCAACCGCCCGCTGCCTGGCCGTACTCGCGTACGTACTTGGCCGGGGTAGGCCCGGGCTGCTTGTAAGCGGGCCCGGCCAGCGCGGCGATTCCCTTCACGTCTCCGTCCTTGAGTCGGCTGCTGGAAGCCCCGCATCCATCTGGCCCACGCCACGGAAGAACGCACTCGCGGTGGTCGGCGATGACGAAGGAGTAGACGTTGACCCGGTGGAGCAGCAGGTGGCTGAGCCCCTTGAGCTGCCGAACACCTGGCGGGCGTTCACCCCGGCGCCGACCAGGGGCGTGACGCGAAGCCATGGGTGTGCCTGCGCCAGATGCCTCAACGCGGGCTCGGCCGCCTGCTGGGCGCGGGCCTGCTGACCATCGCCGTCGAGCAGGGCTTCTTCAAGAAGGAGGGGCTGGATGTCCGAGTCCTGAACGCGAAGTCCGGCCCTGGACGCAGCCATGCTCCTCGGCATCGAGCGGCAGCAGGTCGACCAGCTCGTGCAGGCACAAGCCTGACCACCGCCTGCAGACCCTCCCGCACCAGACAGTGAGGCACGGGCGACAGTCATGGTGACCGCGCCCGCCGGTCAGCACGGTTTTCGGCGAGGCGGCATGCAGCCCTCCGAGCGGCCCACCCCTACTCCGAGGGCCAAGGGCGGCGCCGGCCCAGTTTGGGTCTGCGGTCAGGCGCCGTGCGGGGTCCCGGTAGTGGCCAGGGGGAACCGGAAGCGCATCCTCGTTGCTCTCGACGACCTCGCCGACCGTCGCGCCGGGATCGTGGCCACAACGACGACCTGCTCCGAGCCGACGACTACCTGACTGGTGACGACAACGACCGCGCGATCCCGCGCATCACCGGCTTCCCGCATCAGCGTGTCATTGATGCTCCGATCGGGCTGTGGACCGTACGGCAGCGGGATCGCCGCGCGGAGTGATCAGGCGTGGGCCGGGGGCGTGTTCGCACCCCCGCTACAGCTCGGCGTCATCCCTCGCTATGGGGCGCGTTTCGCGTGAGTAGACAGGGGTCGTCGCAGCCTCGGTGTGCCTTGCCCGTGTCGCGGCCAGGGTCGTGATCGGTGACCCTCTGCCGGGCACGAGGCGGGGGGCGAGTTCACGTTGGGTGAAGACCAGGACGTCTTCGTGCTGGATGACGGAGAGGGGGATGCCGGCGCGGCAGGCGTCGCGGACGTTCTCCCACTGCTGTTCCGCGCGGGAGCGGTCCGCGAGGTCACCAGCACGCCATGCCACCGTGCCGGTCCCCGGCCCCGCTAACGGAACTGGGGGTGCCACACATCCTGGGTGTGGCCCCCGTCGTCGACCACGGTGATGTCGGGCCACCGGTCGAAGGCGGAGCACGGGTGGGAGATTCCGAGGTCGACCTCGTCGCCCACCTTGAGGCCGTGGGCGCCCGTGAAGACCAGGTGGTGATCATAGATGTGGTCCGCGGTGGCCTGCGCGGCCGCCTGCGGCACTCCCTGTGCGTCGCGGGAGCCGACCAGGATCGGCAGCCCCGCGTCGTAGGGCAGCTCACGTTTCCCGGCGCCGACGACGATCCGTCCCGGTTCCGGTGCGGAGAGCACGACCGCCCGGACGGTCAGTGCTGCCCTCAGCCCCGGCAGGGGCGAGACATTCTCGTATGTGCCGTGGTCGTGGGTGACGTAGCATCCCGACCGCAGGACCGGCACCATCGGCACCGTCCCAGACCGCTCGGCAAGCTCCGAAAGGGCGTGAACGACCCGGTCCGGGAAGGCGGAGCCGCCCATGCTGAATATGGGCTGCGTGGTGTGGAACAGCGATGTCAGGCTGCGGAAAAGATCGACCGTCTTCCGGCAGTGGGCGTCGACCTCCGCAATTGTGGCGGCGTCCCGACGGTTGGGCCGGATGCCCTCATAGCCCGCGACACCGGCCAGGAGGATTCCTGGGGATTCCTGGGCGGCCACGGCGAGTTCATGCGCCGCGGCGGCCTCCCGTACGCCGGTCCGGCCTCCTTCCGCACCGACGTCGACAAGAAGTCGCAGGGGACTGTGCACCCCCTCCATGGCCGACCGCGCGAGGCTCAGCCCTGCCATCGAGTCCACGAAGCAATAGAGCTCAAGTTCAGGTGTTTCCTCGAGCCATCGCCGCATGAGGGCGAGGTCGGGGCGGTGGATCACCTCGTTGGCGATGAGGATGCGTCGTGCTCCCCAGCTCATCGCAATGCCGCCCTGCCGCACGGTCGCGACCGTGACGCCCCACGCCCCGGCGGCCATCTGCCGCTCGACAACAGGGCGCGTCATGGTGGTTTTGATGTGTGGGCACAGCTCGACGCCCTGATCGCGACACCAATCCGCCATGAGCTGGACATTGTGTTCCAGCGCGCGCAGGCTGAGCCGGAGGTCGGGCATCTCCCGCGCTCCCGTGAATAGCGTGTCGTCGTGGCTCATCGGCCCTCCAGATCGGTAGTCAGCCACGGCGGCGCGAAAGCGCGGTCGTCGCCACCGAGTTATGCACCGTGAATGCCACCGTGCCCGGCAGAAAGCGGTCCTCCGACCAGGCCAATGGCGTGCCCGCCGGATCCGTCACGCGCCGCCGCTCCCGTATCAGCGGCCCGCCGGCTGCACAGCCGAGCAGGCGCGCGTCCTCTGCGTCAGCGTAGACGAGGTCAATGGTGTGTTCGGCGTCGGCGAACACCACTCCGAGGTCCGCCAGTGGCTCGGTGTGCGAGATGGCATCGGGTTCCAGGCCGGCGATCATGGCGCCGACACGCTCAGGGTAAATAGTGCGTTCGATCATGATCGGCACGCGCGACAGCGTCCGCAGCCGCAGCACCCGGTGTATCTGCGACCCGGGTTCGAGAGCGAGTTGTTCACACTCCAACGGGCCGGCGGGACGGCATTCGACATCGATCGTGCGGCCGCCCGGCTCCTCTCCGATCGATCGTGCCCAGCGGGTGAAACTCAACAACTCGAAGAAGCTCTGAGTGCGTGCGGTGCCGAGTACGACGCGCCGCGTACCACGTCGGGACGTGACCAGGCCGTTGGCGCGCAGTACGGCCAGCGCCTGGCGAACGGTGCCGCGGGACACGTCGTACTGCTGGGCGAGTTCCTCTTCACTGGGCAGACGGCCGCCGGCCCCGTAGGCCCCCGAGGCTATGGCTTCCCGCAAGTCGGCTGCCAACTGCCGGTACCTGGCCCCGGCTGCGCGACCGCCTGCGCCTGCCATGCCGCTCTCCTTCGCCATCAACCACCTCCCGCTGCTCTGGATGACCTTATCCGCTGGTCGCAGCTGTTTACCAGCCAGGTTCCAACCACCCGGCCGGCGTACAACCTCTTCCCATGAAGCTTGCCCCTTCGCGTGCTGGTGTTCACCCTCTGGACACCCCCCTTCGCGGTAATGGCCCAAGTTGTACAGCCAACTTCACTCCACCTGGAGAACCTTGTGAAACTGCACGTTCGCACGGTGAGCCTCGCCTGCTCCGTCGTCATGGCCGCGGTTGGGCTCAGTGCCTGCAGCTCGTCCAGCAGCGCTGGGGTTGCTGGCAGCAGCAAGGCCGCGACCGCGACCTCGGCAGAAAACTTTGGCGGCATGGACGCCCTTGTCTCAGCCGCAAAAAAGGAGGGCAAGTTGAACGCCATCGCCCTTCCTCGCGACTGGGCGAACTACGGCCAGATCATCGACACCTTCGAGAAGAAGTACGGGATCAAGGTCGAGGTCGAGAACCCCGACGGTTCCAGCCAGGACGAGATCAGCGCGGTCGCCTCCCGCAAGGGCCAGGACCGGTCTCCGGACGTCATCGACGTGGGCAGCGAATTCGCCATGAGCGCGGCCGAGCAGAACCTCCTGGCGCCGTACCAGGTCAGCGCGTTCGACCAGATCCCGAAGACGCAGAAAGACCCCCAGGCCCGCTGGTACAACGATTTTGGCGGCTACGTCTCCATCGGTTGTGACGCGGCCCGCGTCAAGAAGTGTCCGAAGACCTTCTCCGAGCTGCTCGATCCGCAGTACAAGGGCCAGGTCGCGCTGACCGGCAACCCGACGAAGTCCGCCTCGGCCTTCGGCGCCGTGTACGCCTCGGCACTCGCCAACAAGGGCTCCCACGACAACGTCAAGCCCGGCCTGGACTTCTTCGCCCGCCTGAAGAGGGCCGGCAACTTCAACCCTGTCGAGTCGAGCCCTGCGACCATTCAGAAGGGCGAGACACCGATCAGCATCACCTGGGACTACCTCAACGCCGGCTACGCGGACCAACTCCGCGGCAAGGGTGTCGACTGGAAGGTCAGCATCCCGGTGGACGGCGTGTATGCCAATTACTACTCGCAGGCGATCGTGAAGTGGGCACCGCACCCGGCCGCGGCCCGCCTGTGGCAGGAATTCCTGTACAGCACCGAGGGTCAGAACCTGTGGCTCAAGGGCTACTCCCGCCCGGTGCTGATGCCCTCGATGAAGCAGGCTGGGACTCTCGACACGGCCTCCGCGGCCAAACTCCCGCCGGTACCCGACAACGGTGTGGGCGCCTTCCCGACCGAGGGCCAGGTAAGCAAGGCCAAGCAGGACGTCGCCCAGGGCTGGGGCCAGGCGGTCGCCGGATGAGTGCCATCCATACGGCGGCCGGCGGCGACAGCCGGACCCGTTCCGCCGGCCGCAGCCCCGGCCTCGGGGCCGCACGGCGGCGACGGCTTCCGCGCCTGGCGGGTTGGCTCGGTGTCGTGCCGCTGCTCGTATTCGCTGTCGTGGTGTTCGGCCTGGCTTTCGCGACGATGGTGTTCGGCGCGTTCACCACGCCCGAGACCGCGCCGGGTGGGGCCCACCTCACCGGCGCGAACATGAGCGCCTCGCTGCACGGCGCCTACCTGACCGCGCTGCTCGGCAGCGTCAAGCTCTCTGCCGTCTCCGCGTTGATCGCCACCGTCGTCGGCCTGCCGATCGCCCACGTGATCGTGACCTCGCGGTTCCACTCCCTGCGCAAGGCGGTGCTTGCGGCGTCGGGCGTGCTGGCGAACTTCGGCGGTGTGCCGCTCGCGTTCGCCTTCGTGGCGACGCTCGGCAACGCCGGCGTGCTGACCAGCCGCTTCCACCTGCGCAGCCATGGCTGGAACTTGTACGGCTTCTGGGGCCTGACCTTGGTCTACCTTTACTTCCTGATTCCGCTCATGGTGCTCACGCTCACCCCGGCTCTGGAGGGGCTGCGGCGGCAGTGGGGGGAGGCCGCCCGCAACAACGGTGCGAACGCCTTCCAGTACTGGACGCATGTCGCGCTGCCCATCCTCACGCCATCGCTCCTCGGCGGCTACGTATTGCTGTTCGGCAGCGCGTTCAGCGCTTATGCGACTGCCGCCGCGATGGTCGGCAGTTCGGTACCGCTGGTCACCATGCAGATCGCGGACGCGTTGTCCGGCAACGTCCTGGTCGGCCAGGGCAATGTCGCGCTCGCGCTCGGAGTCGACATGGTGCTGGTGGCGGGGCTCGTCATGGCCGTTCAGCTGCCGCTGCAGCGGAGGAGCGCGCGATGGCTTGCCTGAGTAAACTCCGATATGGGCGCGCCTTCGTGTTGCTGCTCACCGGTGCGTACTTCCTTGTTCCGATTGCCTGCGCCTTCGCCTTCAGCATCGGCGCCGGCGCTCCGGGCCAGAGCATCGACTTCGGGGCCTACAGCGGCATCCTCGGCGCCAGCGGCTTCACCGACAGTCTGACGCTGACTCTGACACTGGCCGCCGCCACCATCGTGCTCGTGCTGGGGCTGCTCGTGCCTGCCCTGGTCACCGTACGGCTGGCCGCACCGCGCCTGCGCACACTCGTCGAGATCGTGTGCATGCTGCCGTTGGTGGTACCTGCTGTTGCCCTTGTCGCCGGAATCAGCGCGGTGTTGCGCTGGGGACCGGACCACTTCGCCGGCACCCCGGTCTTCCAGGCCCTGGTAGCGATCCAGGATCAGAACTTCCCCTTCGTCCTGGTGCTCGCGTACACGCTGATGGCACTGCCGCTGGCGTACCGCACACTCGACGCCGGGATCGCAGCCATCGACCTGCGGATGCTTGTCGAGGCCGCCCGGGCCTGCAGGGCGCCGTGGCCGCGCACCCTCCTGCAGGTGGTGCTGCCCAACCTGCGTGGGGCGCTGCTCAACACGGCGTTCCTGACCCTGGCGCTGGTGCTGGGTGAGTACACCGTCGCCGCGATCCTCGGCTACCAGCCGTTGGCCGTGTGGATCCTCGCCATCAGCGGGTCGCAGGCGCAGATGTCGGTGGCCGTGTCGGTGATGGGCCTGCTCGTCACCTGGGTGCTGCTGTTGATCGTCGCCACCGCCGGACGCGCTCGCCATCCCAAGGAGACCTCATGACCGACCTGGTAAGCGATGTCAAAACCATCACCCCGGCACGGACCGGTGCCACCGTCGAGTTCCGCGGGCTGCGCCGCTCCTTCGGCGCCACGACCGCGCTGGACGGCCTGGACCTGACGGTCGAGCCGGGTGAACTCGTGGCGCTGCTCGGCCCCTCCGGATGCGGCAAGACCACCGCGCTGCGAACCCTCGCCGGGTTCGAGCGGCCCGACTCGGGCGAGGTGCTCGTGGACGGCGAGGACATCACGGGTGTCCCCGCGCACCGACGCGACGCGGGCATGGTGTTCCAGTCCTACAGCCTCTTTCCGCATCTGACCGCCCTCGACAACGTCGCCTTCGGGCTGCGGATGAGCGGCATCCGCAAAACCGAGCGGCGGGCTCGCGCCGCCGAACTCCTCGAGCTGGTCGGACTGCAGCAGCATGCCGGCCACTATCCGCATCAGCTGTCCGGAGGCCAGCAGCAGCGGGTCGCGCTGGCGCGGGCTCTGGCACTGCAGCCACGCGTGCTGCTGCTCGACGAGCCGCTGTCGGCGCTCGACGCACAGGTACGGCTGACGCTGCGCGAGGAGATCCGCCGCCTCCAGCAGAAGCTGGGCATCACAACCCTTTTCGTGACACACGACCAGGAGGAAGCCCTCTCCATGGCCGACCGGGTCGCAGTGATGCGTGCCGGGCGACTGGAGCAGTGCGCGCCCCCGGCGGAGCTGTACGAACGCCCCGCGACCGCGTTCGTTGCCGAGTTCGTGGGGGTGATGAGCCGGATCCCCGCCCGGACCGGGGCAGACGACGGGACCGTGCACGTGCTCGGCCGCAGGCTGCCGGTCAACGGGAGGCTGCTCGGCACCGAGGCCGTCGGTGGCACCGGTGAGATGGACGTACTGGTACGGCCGGAGGCAGTCGAGGTCACGGCGGACAAGAACGGTACGTCCCGGATCATGGGCGCGGCGTTCCTGGGCGCGACCTCGCGGTTGACCGTGCGGCTGGCCAACGGCGCCGAGGTGTCGGCCGACGTTCCCACACACGCCATGACCACGCTCCCGGTCGGTGCGGCGGTGACGCTGACGCTGCCGGAACGGCCCGTGCTGGTGGACCGCCGCCGCGCAAGCGACGGCGGGGGGAGCTGACGGCCGAGACCGATGCCCCACCAGAAGACGCCGTCGGTTTCCCTCGACCCGGCTGAAGACCCCTTTGCTGGACGCGGAGCGCCTTC
This sequence comes from Streptomyces sp. NPDC047453, assembly GCF_040643155.1. Classification (NCBI taxonomy): domain Bacteria; kingdom Bacillati; phylum Actinomycetota; class Actinomycetes; order Kitasatosporales; family Streptomycetaceae; genus Streptomyces; species Streptomyces sp. NPDC047453. Next base: position 11,824 of record NZ_JBEYTS010000098.1, read on the forward strand.
TGCTTCCGCTCTTGACTCCCTGATGGAGAAACGCACCTTGGAGCACCGCATCGCCGCGCCCGTCATTCCTGCTGCCGTTCTGTTCGACATGGATGGCACGCTCGTCGACACCGAGCGGCTGTGGGGGGCTGCGGTGGAACAGGTCGCCAACCGGATCGGGCGGCCACTGACCGACGCGGACACCCCTCATGTACTGGGTCGCCCGGCTGCGTACACTGCTGCCCACCTGCACCGCACGGGTGCTCCGGCGGCCTGCGACCCCGGCGCACTCGCCAGCGAACTGGATGCCGAGTTCGCCGCCCGGGTCGCCCGCGATCTCGTCCCGCGTCCGGGCGTACTGCGCCTGCTGGACGAACTGGCCACGGCCGGCGTGCCCGCAGCGATCGTCTCCGCCTCGCCGCGCCATGTCGTCGACCTCGTGCGAACGGCGCTGGGGGCGGACCGGTTCACGCTGACCTTCGCAGTCGAGGACACCCTCCGCACCAAGCCGGCGCCTGACCCGTACCTGGCCGCAGCCGCCGCTCTGGGCGTCGATCCGCACGCGTGCGTGGTCGTCGAGGACACCCCCACGGGTGTCGCCTCGGCCGAGGCCGCCGGGTGCTTGGTGCTCGCCGTGCCCTCCACCGTACCGATCCGGCCCGCGGCCAACCGGACAGTCCTCGACTCCCTGGAGCGGGCCGACCTGGCCCTGCTCGGCTCCCTCGTCACCTCAGCGGAAAGGAACTGACACCATGGACGACATCCGCCACGTCGTGATCCTGATGCAGGAGAACCGCAGTTTCGACCACTACTTCGGCGCGTTGAACGGCGTACGCGGCTTCGACGACCGCCAGGCGCTGACGTTTCCGAACGGCGACAGCGTCTTCCGTCAGCCCGCACTGTCCCGGCCCGACGGCGGGTTCCTGCTGCCTTACCGGATGGACTCCACCAAGTTCAACGCGCAGAACGCGGACGGCCTGCCGCACGACTGGGAGAGCGGTCACGAGGCCATCAACAACGGCGCGATGAACCGCTGGACGTCCGCCAAGGGCGAGCAGAGCATGGGCTACCTCACCCGTGAGGACATCCCCTACCAGTACGCGCTGGCCGACACATTCACTCTGTGCGACGGGTACTTCTGCTCACTGGCCGGACCCACCAGTCCCAACCGCCTCTACCTGTGGAGCGGCACGGCCGGCCCGGGCCGCGACGGCACGACCGGCCCGTGGATCGACAACACTCCGCTGCCCGAAAGCCCGGTCTGCGACTGGACCACCTACGCGGAGCGCCTGTCGGCCGCCGACGTCAGCTGGCGCGTCTACCACACTCCCGGCCTGGACGAGCGCGAGGGCAACTACGAGGACAACGCCCTCGAGTACTTCGGCCAGTTCCACCACTTCGACAAGGACGACCCCCGCTACATCGACGCGATGACGAAGTGGGATCTGTCGGCGTTCGACGCGCACTGCAAGGACGGCACCCTGCCGACGGTGTCCTGGCTGGTCTCGCCGTACCTGTTCTGCGAGCATCCGACCGCCAGTCCCGCCTACGGCGCACACTGGGTCAACACCGCCCTTCAGTCGGTGTTCGCGAACCCGGAGGTGTGGCGGCACACCGTGTTCCTCGTCATGTACGACGAGAACGACGGCTACTTCGACCACGTGGTGCCGCCGTTCCCGCCCGGGGGAACCCCCGACGAGTTCGTGGACGGGCAGCCGATCGGGCTGGGCAACCGCGTGCCGCTGTGGGTGGTCTCGCCGTGGTCGCGGGGCGGCTGGGTCAACTCCCAGGTCTTCGACCATACCTCCGTCCTGCGCTTCCTCGAGCTCGTCACCGGCGTGCGGGAGCCCAACATCTCGGAGTGGCGCCGCGCCGTGTGCGGCGACCTCACGAGCTGCTTCGACTTCACCCGGCCCGACTTCTCGATCCCCGTACTGCCGGACACCCATGCGCTGGTGGAGCAGGCTGACGCAGCGATGGAACTGCCGCCAGTGCAGCTCCCAGCACCGGGCGCACAGACCGTGCCGACGCAGGAACCCGGCGGCGCGCGCCCGCATCGGCCACTGCCGTACCGCCCATGGGCTGACATTGAGGTGGACCGCGCCACCGGCAAGGTCACCTGCATGCTCGTCAACGAGGGACCTGAGGCCTTCCATTTCACGGTGTTCCCGAATATCCATCGGCCCTTCGCGGGAACGCCGTTCACCGTCGCGTCGCACAGCACCGACACCTTCGTGTGGGACACGGTGCGTACCGTCGGGCGCTACGACTTCACGGTCCACGGTGCCGACGGTTTCGTCTGCCGCTTCGCTGGAACGGCGGCGGGAGTCGATCAGGACGACATCGCCGTCCCCCGGGTGACGGCGGTCCTGCGGGGCAGCGAGCCGGAGAACTCGTCGGTCGAGTTGCTGCTGGCCAACGACGGCGGGACGGCCGTGTCCTTCACGGTCACCCCGAACGACTTCGGCGGCGCGGTGCACACCCGGCTGGTCGGTCCGGGCGAGCAGGCCGTCCTGCCCTGGCCCACGGACGGTGGACGATATGACGTGACCGTCACGACCGACGACGACACGGGCTTCGCCCAGCGGTATGCGGGGACGCTGCACGCGGTCGGAGCAGCGCCGTCCATGGCGCGCTGATCACGACGGTTCGCAGATCGCTCGTCGATGCCGGAACGGCGTTCACGCCACTGCCGTCGAACTCCATGGCTGACGGGGCCCAGCCGCTCTGCACCCCGGCCGAGCGGCTGGGCCGAGCCACTCTCCGGGATGCTTACCTGGCGCTGTCCCAGTTGCAGGGCCACGTTCAGCAACCGCCGTTCGCCCACTGCAGCGCGGCCAGTGCCCGCGCTGCGACCGTGGTGACGGCGGCGCAGGGCGAAGTCGTCGACGCCGATCACCCGCGGAACCTCGTGGTGCGGCACCGGCAGGCGCCGTAGCAGACGCAGAGCTGTGCTGCGGGACACCGGCGCGGCCAGGCGAGACTGGTGGCCGCACGACCGCACAACTCCGGTGCCACCTCCGAGATCTGGCCCGTCAGCCGCACCGTCCAACGCTGATGACGTTTCAGTAGCCCCGGGGATCTGCTCGCGGAAGGTCTGCCGTCGACATCCCAGAACCGGGCAGACCAACCGCCGCACACGCAGATGCACAACAACCTGACGGCCGTCCACCGGCACGTCCGCCACCGTCCGGCCGTGATACCCATGCACCTTCGCCGTCGGCGTCCCACACACCGGTCATGACACCGCAGCATCCCGGCTCCGCGCCGTAACCAGCACCGCATCACCTCTATCCGCCACGTCCTCGACGACCAGCACCGAGAGTGCATGGTTGATGTGTGCCGCCGGATGCACGCCGACAGGGCCGCCGACATTTGTCCATACCGTCGGCGGTCGCGCCGGGACTGACACGAAGAAGGTAGAGCCGCATGACGCCTCGCCCCCACGCCAGCCCGCGGCCGGGCCCGCGGTGCACTCCGGCAGCCACGGCAAGCCCTGGCCGGTAGTCGTACACGATCTTGTACGGCGGGAAGTCATGCGGCACCTGCTTGCCTCATCCGGCCCCACCATCGTGCACCACTGTCTGGCGCCAGCCCCCGATAGCCTGGGTTGGCGGCTGCCACGAGCGGGAGTCTCTCTGCGAGCAGCCCCTCTCGGTGATGCGTGCAGGATCTCATCGATCTCGGCGCGTTCGGAGCCTGGTCCTGCCGGAGTAGGCCTTCAGACACGTTCGGCGGACATACGGGAGTGAGGGAGCAAGTGGAATCTCGGAGATTTCACTGGCCCCTATATGGTCAGGCGGCTGTGGCCACCTTCCCGGGCCTGCATCTCTCAACACCGGGTGATACAAATGACACATGGTGGCATTTTTAGGCTGCCGTTGTTCTGGGCAGTCCAAAAATTCGACCGACGTGGTGGCGCGGGTCCCGAGAGGGATCGTGAAGACAGGCGTATCACGTCGCGGCGCCGACCCGGGCAGCGCTTGCGGCCCCTGCTGAACACACAGAGCATCGCCGGGCAGGTCTTCCTCCTGCAGGTGGCGATTGTGCTGCTGACCATTGCTTCTGCGGTCTTGGCCCTCGTGTTCCTGGCACGCAGTGAGAGCACGCGGAATGCTCGCGACCGCTCGGTCACCGCCGCCGAGATGTTCGCCCATGCGCCGGGGATCCAGCAAGCGCTGAAGTCACCGAATCCTACGGCGGTGCTCCAGCCGCTGACCGAGGCGGCCCGTAAGCGCGCCGGTGTCAATTTCATCGTCGTGTCGAATACGCATGGGATCCGTTACACACAGACAAATCCAGCACTCATCGGAAAGAAGATGGTGGCCACTATCGGACCGGTGCTGGCCGGCCACACGTACGTCGAGAGAGTCCAGGATCCTCTCGGCTATGAGATACAGGCGACGGCCCCGGTGATCGATGCTCATGGCACGGTCGTGGGCATGGTGAGCGCCGGGCTCAGGGTCAGCAAGATCAACAGCGCGGTCTATCGGACGCTACCGATCCTCGCCGGCGGTGGTGCCGCAGCGCTTGCCGTGATCACCGCTGGTACGGCGCTGGCGGGCCGACGGCTGCGGCGCCAGACCCGCGACCTCGGGCCCGCAGAGATCACCCGCATGTACGAGCACCACGATGCGGTACTGCACTCGGTCCGCGAGGGCGTGTTCATCACGGACGGCGGGCGGTCGCTCCTGCTCGCCAATGACGAGGCGCAACGCCTGCTCGACCTGCCCCCGGACGCAGAAGGACGCCCCGTCACCGCCCTCGGCCTGGATCCTGGCATATCGGAACTACTGGCCTCCGGACGTGTTGCCACCGACGAAGTACACCCGGCAGGGGACCGCCTGCTGGCCGTGAACCAGCGCCCCACGGATCTCTACGGAGGACCGCCCGGCAGCGTGGCGACGCTCCGGGACACCACCGAGCTACGCGCCCTTTCGGGGCGAGCCAAGGTAGCGCGCGAGCGCCTGAAGCTGTTGTACGACGCCAGCGTGTACATCGGCACCACCCTCGACGTGCGACGGACGGCCGAGGAACTGGCAGAGGTGACGGTGCCCCGGTTCGCGGATTTCGTCACGGTCGACCTGGTCGACCCCGTCCTGCAGGGTGAGGAGCCGGTGGGTACGACCTTCCGCCGTACGGCCCTCAGCGGCATCCGCGACGACCATCCCCTCTACCCGCAGGACCAACTGATCACCTTCGCTCCGAGCGGGCCGCATGCCCAGGCTCTCCACCTGGGGCAGGCGGTAGCCGTGCCGGATCTGAGCGACGACCCATCGTGGTGGCAGCAGGATGCCGAGCGTGCACAACAGGCGCTCGCGTACGGATTCCACTCCCTCATCACGGTCCCGCTGCGGGCACGAGGAGCTGTCCTGGGCATAGCGGCCTTCTGGCGCTCGGAACGACCCGATGCCTTCGACGTGGATGACCGGACTCTCGCCGAAGAACTGGTCACGCACGCCACAGTGTGCATCGACAACGCCCGCCGCTACACCCGCGAACACACCCTGGCGGTCACCCTCCAGCGCAGCCTGCTCCCCCGTGGCGTACCCGGGCAGGACGCCGTCGAGGTGGCCTCCCGCTACCTGCCGGCTCAGGCCGGGGCGGGCGGGGACTGGTTCGACGTCATCCCACTGCCGGGGGCCCGGGTCGCCCTCGTGGTCGGCGACGTGGTCGGGCACGGCGTGCATGCCGCGGCGACCATGGGCCGACTGCGAATCGCCGTCCGTAACTTTTCCGCTCTGGACCTACCACCCGACGAACTCCTCAGCCACCTTGACGAGTTGGTCACCGAACTCGACCAAGAGGAAGGAACCGACACCAGCGGCGAAGGAATCACCGGAGCCACCTGCCTGTACGCCATCTACGACCCGGTCACCGGCCGGGCCACCATGGCCCGCGCCGGTCACCTAGGCCCCGCGCTGATCCGCCCCGACGGCACCGTCGCCTTCCCCGAAGTACCCGCCTCCCCACCACTCGGCCTGGGCGGGGAACCGTTCGAGACAGCAGACCTGCAGATGCCCGAGGGAAGCCAACTCGTCCTCTACACCGACGGACTCCTCACAGACCGCAACCGCGACATCGACACCGGCCTCGACCTGCTGCGCACCGCGCTGACCGGCAGCACGGACCGCAACCCCGAGGAGACCTGCGCGGCGGTCTGCGACACCATGCTGCCCCCGCAACCAAGCGACGACATCGCCCTGCTGGTCGCCCGCACCCGCCTGCTACCCCCCGAACAGGTCGCCGACTGGGACGTGCCGTCCGACCCTGCGGCCGTCTCCCAGGTCCGCGCCTCATGCACCCGCCAACTCGAGGCGTGGGGGCTGCAGGAACTGGGTTTCACCGCCGAGCTGATCCTCAGCGAGCTGGTCACCAACGCCATCCGCTACGGCTGCGCGCCGGTACGGGTCCGGATCCTGCGCGACAGCAGCCTTATCTGCGAGGTTTCCGATGCCAGCAGCACCTCCCCCCACCTGCGCCGCGCCAAGACCACCGACGAGGGCGGCCGTGGGCTGTTCCTGGTGGCCCAGTGCTCCGAAAGGTGGGGGACGAGGTACACGGCCAGGGGCAAGGTCATCTGGACCGAGCAGTCCCTGACCGGCGGGCAGCAGGAGGTGTTCATCCCCTTGCTGGACGATCTGGCCGGATAGCGCAGCAGCCCATCGTGCCGACGCCTGGCTGCACGTTCCGTACGTGCAGGAGTAGAGGTTGCCTGTGCACGCGGCCGAGATGCCTGACCGCGGCATGCGGGAGGCGGTCGAGAAGCTGCCGAAGCACCTCGACACCCTCCTCGCCAAGGAACTGTAGGGCGGTGCCGAACTACTGTCCGGCGGTCAGTGGCAGCGCCTGGTCTGCGGACGCGCGCTCTACTGGACCATCGTCATGGATCAGGCCGTATCACCGAACAGGGCACCTACGACGAACTCTCGCACGGCAGGGGCACATTCGCGCAACTCCTGGCCTTGTCCACCGACCGCTGACCATCGGCGGAACCGTTGACCCCACCATGCCGGGATCCCTGGTCCGGCTCATCACCGGAGTACAGGTGATCCCCGCCACCGCACTGCCACCAGGATGCCGACGCCCGCAGGCGGAGTGCCACCGCCTGCGCGCAGACGCTCGGCGGAGTGCCCTGTGGGACCATCTCCGGCTCACCGGCGAGGCGCCGACGGGTGAACCACGTTTCAGCGCTGCGGGCTCCGGCCGGGCCGGCGCCCAGGGGCGGGTCAGGCGTAGTGGCGGTAGACGGCCTGCGCCACACAGGCGGGCTCGTCGCTGCCCTCGACCTCCACGGTGAAGGTGAGGGGCATCTGCACGCCTTGCCCTTGACTTCCTGCACGGTTCCGACGGCACCGTGCAGGCGGATCCAGGTCGAAGCCGACGGGCTGAACTTCACGATCGACGGGAGAAGCACGAGGCCCGCGGCCCCTGCCGCGGCGGTCCGTTCCAGCAGGGCGAGGGCTGCGGACCGGTCGGTCACACCCCCCAGGACGAGTTCGCCCGGCTGGCCCGCGGTGTCACCGGGCACGGCCAGGGCGACGTCGTGCACCTCGGCGTTCCCGGCCGGGACGACCGTACGCAGAAGCCCGGCCCCCAGGGAATCCACGAGGTCGGACACGGTG
>NZ_JBEYTS010000099.1:0-19367 GCF_040643155.1 Streptomyces sp. NPDC047453
CCCGCACCGCGACGACCGCGGTGCGGGCGCGGTGACCGGTGTGCCCGCTCATCGCCGCTCGGCCGTGCCGCGTTCCGGGTCCGCCTGCGCTTCGGCCTCGCGCAGCAGGGCCGCGATCCCGCGGAAGCCGCGGCGTTCGGCGTGGGCGCGGGCCGTCGTCCCGTCGGCGTCCGGCAGCAGCGGGTCGGCGCCCGCCCCGAGCAGCACCTCCACGATCTCCTGATGTGTGCGCCCGCCGTCACCGAGGATCACCGCCTCCAGCAGCGCCGTCCAGCCGAGCCGGTTGACGTGGTCGACGTCGATGCCGGTCTCGGCCAGTACGGCCCGTACGTAGGCCACGTGACCGCGCTCGCTCGCCGGGATCACCGACACCCCGCCGAACCGGTTGGTCAGCCTCAGGTCGGGCCCACCGGGCAGCAGTGTGCGCATCATCGCCACACTTCCGGTGACGCCGGTCACCAGCCAGGCGCTGTCCAGGCGGTCGTCCTGCGCGTTCACGTCCGCGCCCGCGTCGACCAGCACCCGGGCCGCCTCCACCTCGTCGGCGAGGGCCGCTCGCAACAGGGGCGTACGGCCCTGCTCGTCACGTGCCTCACGGTCGGCGCCGGCTGCGAGCGCCTCGCGGACGGCGGCGACGTCGCCGTGGTGTGCGGCGTCCAGCAGGGCGCGGTCGGTCGGGGAAAGCGACTTCTTGGCCACGACGGAACTCCTCCACAGAGTGGCAACGGACAACGGGACGACAACGGCGTCGGCGGCAAGGACGACAAGCAAAGCAGAAGAGCGGAAAAGGGTGGTCGGCGAGGGGCCGGGAGGGCGGGAGAAGCCGGAACCCGCGGCGCGCGAGGCGAATGCCCCCGCGCGCCGCGGTGGCCGAGTGCCCGCCCGTTCGGGACGTCGCTCACTTCGGGACGCCGGTCACTCGGGTGGTGCTACAGGATGGGGTCAGTCCCCGTTGCTGATCGCCGCGACACCGGCCTGGGCGAACTTCTCGTCCAGGTCGCCGGAGGGGGCGCCCGCGACGCCGATGCCCGCGATCGGACCGTTGTTGTGCGCGACCGGGGCGCCGCCCGCCAGGAACAGGGTGCCCGGGATGTCCTTCAGGGTCGGTGCCGAGTCCAGGCGCTTGACCAGCTCGGAGGTGGGCGCGTTCCAGGAGACGGCGGTGTACGCCTTCTTGATCGCCGAGTCGTAGGACTGGGGGCCGGCACCGTCGCCGCGCAGGGTGACGATCGTGTTGCCGTTGCGGTCCACCACCGCGACGGTCACCCGCTGGCCCTCCTTCTGGGCGGCCTTCAGCGCCGCCAGCGCGGCGTCGGCGGCGGCGTCGGCCGTCAGGTGGGTGCTGGTGGTCGTCGCCTTGCTCTTCACCGCGGCCCCGGCCGCGACCGGAGCGGTGGCCGGGGTGTCGGCGGAGGCGGACACCGCTCCGACCACACCCGCACCGACCGCTGCCACGGCCGCCACGGAGGTGATGGCCTTGGCCCGGGCGGAGAACTTCTTGGCCTTGTGCTGCATCACGGGTACCTCTCCAGTCGTGTCACGTTCCCCGAGCACCCGGACCGCCGGATCGGCCGTACCTGAGCGGGTGTCGGAGAACTCGGCGCTTGCTGCGCCGTGCCTCAACCCTCGACCCGCTCAGCACGCCCGACCGTCGACGTACCGGCTGCTTCCGGCGGGCGGAACGGCGGACGTCAGGGTCACCCGATCGGTTGACCCCCTGCCGTGCCGGCCGGGCGACAATGGCAGTGTTCGCCGAGCTCGGGGCCCTTCCGCCGAGGCCGCGCCGAGGCCTGCGCGCCGCCGAGCCACCGCCATGTCCGTACGTCCCGGCCGGGGAGGAACAGCCCATGCCGTCCAGGAACCGGCCCTCCCCGGCCGGCCCGAGCACCGCCGACAGCGAGTCCCGCAGGCTGGCGTTCGTCATCCATCTGGCGTTCTTCCTGCTGCTCGGCTCCGCCCTGTTCCGGTACGTCCAGCGGCACAACGCCCAGCCCCAGGTGCCGGCTGTCCTCGCCCTGGCCGGCGTCCTCGCCCTGCTGTACGTCGTCGGCCACCGTACGGCGGTCGCCGCGGCCGGTGCGGGCACGGCGGCCGTCCCCGGGACGGATTCGCCCTCCTCGCTGGGCTCGGCCTCCGCGGGCCGCGGGCGGCCTCCCCTCACCGGGCTGCTGTGGCTGGGCGCGCTCGTCGGCGTGTGGGCCGTACTGGTCGCCCTGGCGCCCAGCTTCGCCTGGTGCGCGGTGCCGCTGTTCTACACCGCGCTGCGCACCCTGCCGACGCCCGCCGCGTACACGCTGGTGACGTTCTTCACCGCCTTCGTCGTCGTCGCGCAGTTGCGGCTGGCCGACCGTCTCGACGTGGACCTGGTGATCGGTCCCCCGGCCGTCGCCGCCCTGGCGACCGCGGTCTTCACCTACATGGACCGGCAGGCGACCCGGCAGGCCGCCCTGATCCGCGACCTGGTGCGCACCCGCCGCGAACTCGCCGCCACCGAGCGCCGCGAGGGCACTCTCGCCGAGCGCCAGCGGCTGGCCATGGAGATCCACGACACCCTCGCGCAGAGCCTGTCCAGCCAGCGGATGCTCCTCCAGGCCGCCGACCGGCTGTGGGAAACCGAACCGGCGCGGGCCCGCGCCCATCTGCGCACCGCCGGGTCGATCGCCGAGAGCAGCCTGGCCGAGGCCCGCCGATTCGTGCACGACCTGGCGCCCGCCGACCTCGCCGAGGGCGGCGGCCTGGAGTCGGCCCTGCGCGTCCTGGCCACCCGCGAGACCACGCCCGGACTCACCGTGACCTGCCTCGTCGACGGCACGCCGGGACCGTCCGGGCTGCCGGACCGGGTGCAGTCCGCGCTGCTGCGCATCGCCCAGGGCGCCCTCGCCAACGTCCGGGAGCACTCCGGTGCCACCCGGGCCGCCCTCACCCTCACCCACCTGGAGGACCAGGTCCGGCTGGACGTCGCCGACAACGGCCGCGGCTTCGACACCGCCGCGCTGCCGGAGCGCGCCGTCGGGGTCCGCGGGCACGGCCTGCCCGCGATCCGGGCCAGGGTCGGCCAGCTGGGTGGCACCCTCACCATCGAGTCCGCGCCCGGTGACGGCACCGTCGTCTCCGCGGCCGTCCCGCACCGTCCCACTACCGCGGAGGTCCCCACTCCATGAACCGGACCGAACCCACCGAGGGCACCGAACCGGCGACCGTACGGCTCGTCCTGTGCGACGACCACGCCGTGGTCCGCGCCGGGCTGCGCGCCCTGCTCGGCAGCGCCCCGGGGATCGACGTGGTGGGCGAGGCGGACAGCGGCGCGGAGGCCGTCGCGCTCGCCTCGAAGCTCGTCCCCGACGTGGTCCTCATGGACCTGCAACTCGGCGACGGCATGGACGGTGTGGAGGCCACGCGCCGCATCACCGCCGACTCCGGCGGCTCGGTCCATGTGCTGGTCCTGACGACCTACGACACCGACGCCGACATCACCCGTGCCATCGAGGCGGGCGCCACCGGCTACCTGCTCAAGGCCGAGCGCCCCGATGAGCTGTTCACGGCGATCCACAGCGCCGCCGCCGGCCGCACCGCCCTGTCCGCTCCCGTCGCCCAACGGGTCATGACCCGCATGCGCAGTCCGCGCCCCAAACTCACCGACCGCGAGCGCGACATCCTCGGCCAGCTGGCCCGCGGGCTGACCAACCGGGACATCGCCAAGGCCCTCTTCCTGAGCGAGGCCACCGTCAAGACGCACCTGGGGCGCATCTACGACAAGCTCGGCGTCGACACTCGCGCCGGCGCCGTGGCCGTCGCCAAGGAACAGCGCCTACTGCCCTGACGAGCACGGCCGGCGCGCTCGCGGGTCTTCCTTGGGTCTTCCCGTCACTCACCGGCTGTGTTCGGCGTACTCCCGGAAGTGTTCGAGATCGCTGCGGACGAGCCGTTCGATCGCGTTGGCCTGGGCGAATCCCCTGGGGCCGCCGAATGCCTCCCGGACGGTGTCGGGATCGTACTCCAGTCGTGCCTGGACCCGGGTATTTCCCTGGTCGATGGGGTGCAGGGTGAGGGAGCACTTCAGTTCCGGGGCTCCCGTGGTGTGCCACTCCATCACGCGGTCTCCGGCGCGGTCGGAGACCTCGGCCTCCATCTGCCGGGACCGTCCGCCTGCCTCGACGTCCAACTGGGCGCGGCCATCGGCCTCCGCACGGGCGTCCCGCACGCCGTCCATGAAGCGGGGATAATTCTCCACCCGGTGAAGGCTGTCCCAGGCACTGTCGATGGGGACTCCGACGTCGATGTGTTCTTCGAGGGTGCTCATGGCGACCTCCACGGCTCGGCTCACGTCGCACGTCCTTCTGCCTCCAGTGTGCGCCCCGTCCCGGCGGGCCGGGGGCCCGGAGCAGGCGGCCGGGAGTCAGGCGCCCACCCGTACCAGGCCGCTCTCGTAGGCGAAGACGACCGCATGGACGCGATCCCGCAGGCCCAGCTTGGACAGCAGGCGGCCGAGGTGGGTCTTGACGGTGCTCTCGCCGAGGAAGAGGCGCGCGGCGATGTCCGCGTTGCTCAGTCCCCGGGCGACCAGGGCCAGCACCTCACGTTCACGCTCGGTCAGCCGCGACAGCCGCTCGCGCTCGGCGGGGCGGGCCTCGGGCAGGACGAAGCGCTCCACGAGGCGGCGGATGACGGAGGGCGCCATCATCACCTCGCCCCGCAGCACGGCCCGTACGGTGACCAGGATCTCCTCCCCCAGCGCGTCCTTGACCAGGAACCCGCTGGCGCCCGCGCGCAGCGCTCCGTAGGCGTACTCGTCGAGGTCGAAGGTGGTCACCACGAGGACCTTCGGAGCGGACGACCGGGCGCAGATGTGCCGGGTGGCGGCCAGGCCGTCAAGGTCCGGCATGCGTACGTCCATGAGGACGAGGTCGGGTTCCAGTTCGGCGCTGAGGGCGACGGCGGTGTGCCCGTCCGCGGCCTCCCCGACGACGGTGAGGTCGGGCTGGCTGCCGATCACCATGCGCAGCCCCATCCGGATCAGCTCCTGGTCGTCGCAGAGCAGCACGCGGTACGGAGGGTGCGGCGCCGCGGGCCCGCTCACCGCACCATCCCGGCAGGTGCGGGCGGCCCCGGCCGCAGCGTCGCGTCCACGCGGTAGCCGCCCTCCGGGGTGGGACCGGCGCAGACGGTGCCGCCGTAGAGGGCCGAGCGCTGCCTCATCCCCTCGACGCCCCGCCCGGCCGAGGGCAGGGCGACCTTGGGTGCGGTTCCCACGCCCGGCGAGTTGTCGACGCGGATGCGGATGCGGCGCTCCGGTCCCGGAGAGCCGACCTCGACCAGGACCCGGACCGCGGCGTTCGGTGCGGCGTGTTTGACGACGTTCGTCAGCGCCTCCTGCACGATCCGGTAGGTCTGCAGAGCGGCGCCCGCGGGCAGGCCGCGCCGGTCCCCGCGCAGTTCCAGGGTGGCCGCACCGGGGAAGCGGGCGACGAGGGAGCGCAGCTCGTCCAGGCCCGGCTGCGGCCCGTCCGGCCCGGTGCGCGGGTGCCCGTCCTCCTCGCCCTCCTGGTCCTCCTCGTCCTGCTGAGGACGCAGCACGTCCAGCAGGCGACGCAGTTCGACAAGCGCGTCGCGGCCGGTGGCACTGATCGTCTCGAGCGCCCGGTGCGCGGCCGCCGGGTCGGCATGTCCGGCCAGCCTGCCGCCCTCGGCGTTGACGACCATGACGCTCACGCCGTGGGCGAGGATGTCGTGGATCTCACGAGCGATCCGTGCGCGTTCGTCGGCGACGGCGGCGCGGGCCAGAACGGCACGCTGGGACTCCGCCAGTTCGGTGCGGCGCGCGAACTCGGCGAGATGGGCGCGGCGGGCGCGGACGTACTCGCCCCACACCCACGACCCGGCCAGCCAGAACATCACGGAGGCGGGCGTCCACCAGGCGCCGTGCCCTCCTTGAGCCCCCTGTTCGTAGGACCGAAGCCAGTCCGGAACCCACAGCAGCACGCACCCGGACGCGCACGCGGCCGCCGCGGCGGCGGGGCGGCGCAGACCGCGGACCACGAGCGTGTAGAGCAGCGCCGCCATGGCGAGGGCGCCCGGGCCCACTTCCTGCCCCCACACCTGGCCCAGGTACTGCGCCCAGAACGCGGCCGTGACCACCACGGCGACGACGTGGGGGTGCCGGCGCCGCCACAGCAGCGGCAGGACCAGTGCGGCGTGGACCACCACCTGCACCCACACCGGCCGCCAGCCGGCCTGTTCGCGGATCACGGGCGGTACGCCCACCAGGACCACCAACACCGCGTCCGGCAGCCAGGGATGACGCCGCCGCCAGTGCGACAGGCTCTCCATGAGACGAAGCACCGCCTCAAGCTATGCCGCCCCGCAGCCCGGCACGTCGTCCCGTGGGGGGCAGTGGGATCCTCCCCGAGGACTACACACCCGGCCCCCGGACACGACGTACGGCTACGCCGCGGGTGCCGAGCATGAGCGGCATGTCGATCACCACGCAATTCCTCAAGCACCCGCTGACGACGGGCGCGATCGCCGCCAGCTCACCGGGGCTGGCCCGCGCCATGACCCGTGGGATCGGGCTGGAGACCGCCTCTCTCGTCGTCGAACTCGGCCCCGGCACGGGCGCGATCACCCGGTCGATCCTGCGTCTGATGGCGCCGGGCACCCGCCTGGTCGCCATCGAGATCAATCCCGGGTTCGCCGCCCGCCTCGAAGCCGCTCACCGGGACGACCGGCTCACCGTCGTCCGGGGCGCGGCATCCGAGGTCGCCACCGTGACCCGGGAGCCGGTGCACGCGGTGGTCTCCGGACTGCCGTGGACCGTCATGCCCGAACGGCAGCGACACCGCACTCTCGAAGCCGTCGCCCAGGTGCTGAGGCCGCGGGGCCGCTTCACCACCTTCGCCTACTGCCACGCGGCCTGGACCCCGCCCGCCCGCCGCTTCGCCTCGGAACTGCGCCGCCATTTCGCCACGGTGGAGCGCACCGCGGTGGTGTGGCCCAATCTGCCGCCGGCGTTCGTCTACCGGGCCGGCCACCAACCGGCGGAACGCTGACGGAATCACGCCGCCTCCGGCTCCGGGTGCCCGCGGTGCACGGCCGGGCTACGCTCCCCGTATGGCTGGTCCCTCGGCGGCCACCGCTGGCACGCCGACACCGACGGCACCGCGTGGAACGGCGGCCCGGAGGAACCCTCACCCGGCACCACCTGCCGCATCCCCCATCAACTGGCGTGCCCAGGCCTGACTCCGGACGAGATCGAACCGTGGCGGTGGCCGGCCTCGGTCCGCGAGGAGAACGCGCGACGGGCCTGGCAGAAGGCCGATACCGCAGGCTGTCCCGGGCGCCTGCCCGACACCGGATGAGCGGCAGCGCGCGTTCAGTGCTCTGCCTCGCGGGGGCGCTCGGCCGTGCCGAGGATGTGGGTGGCCGCCGGCAGGGGGAGGCGGGTTTCGGGGAAGGCGAACCTCTCCGCCTCCATGAGAGTGAACCCGGCCGCGATGATGGCGGACTGCGTGTCGCGGCCGGTGTGGCAGCCTCCGCACAGCAGTGGCCAGAAGGTCGCGTCCACGGCACGCTGGACGCGGCGCATGCCCGGCGTGTCCGCCTGGACGTGCTCGAAGAACCGCATGCGGCCTCCGGGCCGCAGGACGCGGCGGATCTCGGTCAGGGCCGCTGCTGGGTCTGCCACCGAGCACAGAGTGAGGCACACGACGGCCGCGTCGAACGAGGCGTCGGGCACCGGCAGTTGCTCGGCCCGGCCGTCCACGACCTCCACCTCCGCGGGCACGGCGCGGGCCGCTTCCGCGGCCAGGGCACGCAGTCGGGGCTCCGGCTCGACGGCCAGAACGCGTCTCACCTCGGCGGGGTAGTGCGGGAAGTTCAGTCCATTGCCCGCGCCGATCTCGACGACCCGGCCGGACAGACCGGCCACCAGGCGCTTCCGGTACCGCGTGATGCCGGCCCTCTCCAGGCCGGGGCCTGCGACACGGGCGTAGAAGCGGGCGAAGACGGGGTGGCGGACCTCTGAGGCCATGGCGGATCACCGGATTCATGTGAGGGGCGGTGCCTGGTGGTCATCGCGAGCATGTGCTCCGACCCAGCACACCACACAAGTAACCTGCTGACGCTTGTCAGAAGCACCCCCTAGAGTGATCCGCCTATTGATCTGATGGTGTGCTGAAACGGGGGAAGAGTGAGCAGGAACCTGCGGATCGGAGCGTCCAAGCGGTGGGCGTGCGCAACGGTCGTGGCCGTCGGCACACCGGCGGCTTGTAGCAGGCATGACGCGGTCGTTCCCGGAGCGGACGGGACAGCGGGAATCCGCAACCCCCCGCGCCGGGCCAGAACCTGAGCGGCGCCACCCTCTGCGACAAGACGCACATCACTCGCACCAGTTGCATCCGGATCGGAGCGATCGGCACCAAGTCCTGACGCGGAAGCCGCGCATGACGGCTCCCAGCCGCGGCTGTCCCGAATTGGTCAGGCGGCTTCTCCCGGCACCAGGCGCTTCACCATGGCGTCACTGTTTCTCCGGCCCGTTCGCCCCCACCGGGTTCCTGCCGGCCGCGCGCCGTGGCTTCGACCCGGCGTCGGCATCGTCACCTACCCGAGGAAACGACGTGAAAGCACTCGCCACCTCTTCCCTGCTGGCGGCCACCCTGGCCACAGGCCTGATGGCCGGCCTGTTCGCGGCCTTCGCCTACGCCGTGATGCCCGGTCTGCGCCGCGGTGACGACCGTACGTTCGTCGCCGCGATGCAGCAGATCAACAAGGCGATCCTCAACGGTTGGTTCATGACGTGCTTCCTGGGGGCGATCCTGGCGCTGGCGCTCGCCGCCGTCGCGCAGTGGTCCGGCGGCGACCGCAGGGTCTTCGTGTTCGTCCTCGCCGCGCTGGTGCTGTATCTGGCGATGTTCGTCATCACCGCGGCGGTCAGCGTCCCGCTCAACGACGAGTTGGCCGCCGCCGGCCAACCGGACCGCATCGGCGACCTCGCCGCCGTGCGGGAGCGCTTCGAGTCGGGTTGGGTCGCCTGGAACATCGCTCGCGCCGTGACCTCCACGGGTGCGTTCGGCTGCCTGGCCTGGGCTCTGGTCCTGCATGGCCGCTCCACCCACTGAGACGATCGACGATCGACGGGAGTTCGGCATGGCGTGGTCCGAGCGCATCGTGACGCGAGACGGTGTGCGACTCGTCTGCAGGGACTGGGGCGGGCTCGGCCCGCCCGTCGTGCTGTTGCACGGTCTGGCCGGCCACTCGGGCGAGTGGGACGCGACAGCCCGGCGTCTGAGCTGCCGGTACCGGGTGGTCGCGGTCGACCAGCGAGGGCACGGCGCCGCCGAACGCCACCCGAGGGACGTCTCCCGTGCCTCGTACGTCGCCGATGTCATCGCCGTTGCCGATCAGCTGGGGTTGCGACAGCCGGTGCTGGTCGGCCAGTCCCTGGGCGGGCACACGGCCATGCTCACCGCCGCCGCACATCCCGACCGGGTCCGCGCGCTCGTACTCGTCGAGGCCGGCCCGGGTGCCGGGAACCCGAACGCTCCCGCCGAGATCGGCGGGTGGCTGGACTCGTGGCCGCTGCCGTTCACCTCCCGGGAGGCGGCTGTCCGGTTCCTCGGCGGCGGCCCGGTCGGCGAAGGCTGGGCAGCCGGTCTGGAGGAATGCGACGGTGGCTGGTGGCCGCGTTTCGACCGGGACGTGATGGTCGACTCGCTGGCGGAGAACGCCCGGCGCTCCTTCTGGGACGAGTGGGAGCAGATCGTGTGCCCGACCCTGGCGGTGCTGGCCCGGTCCAGCATCATCCCGCCGCACGAAGTCGACGGCATGCTCCGTCAAGGCCCCGTCACCAGGGCCGTCAGCATCCCCGGAACCGGTCACGACCTGCACCTGGAGCAGCCCGACACTCTGCACACCCTGCTCTCGGACTTCTTCGACGATCTCGCGCCCGCCAAGCGATGACGTTCGACGTCGAGAGGCGTCTCGCACGAGATGCCACACCTGCCCCGCGCGGCCATCATGGTCATCCAGGCCCCGGTCCGGCCGTCAGGAGCGTCGGCCGCATGGGAAGGATGATGACCATGGAGCTGTTCCCGCCGATCCCGCTCGCCGAGTGGCACGACACCAAAGAGACGCTCCATCGCTTCGCGCAGATCGTCGGGAAGGTCCGCCTCGCCGCCAGCACCCGGCGCAACCACTGGTGGAACGTCCCGTTCCACCTCACGGGGCGCGGCACCACGACGCGTCCGATGGGACAGGTCGACGGCAACCCGATCTTCACAATGGACTTCGACTTCGTAGCGCATCGGCTGGTCGTCTCGACGCTGGACGGCCGGGAGATCTCCTTCCCGCTCGTCGGCCAGTCCGTGAAGTCCTTCCACGCCGCGGTCATGGACTCGCTGGCCGCGCTGGGCATCCGGGTGCGGCTCGACGTGCCCAGGCCCTTCGACCTGCCCGACTCCGGCCGGCCGTTCGCCGAGGACGCCGAGCACGCGACGTACAACCCCGCGCAGGCCAACCGCTACTGGCGGGTCCTCAGCCAGGTGGCGTCGGTGCTGGAGGAATTCGCCGCGGGGTATTCGGGGAAGGTGAGCCCGGTGCACCACTTCTGGCACACCTTCGACATCGCGCACACCCGGTTCTCCGACCGTCGCATCGAACAGCCCCAGCAGGTGGACCCGGTCACCCGGGAGGCGTACTCCCGGGAGGTGATCAGCTTCGGCTTCTGGTTCGGCGACGACGCCTTCCCCGCGCCCGCCTTCTACTCGTACACCGCTCCCGAGCCGGCGCACCTGGCCGAGGAGCCGCTCCGGCCCGCGGCGGCGCACTGGGTCGCCCGCCTCGACAGCCACCTGGCCGTGCTGCCGTACGACGAGGTCCGCGCCGATGCCGACCCGCGTGCCGCCGTGCTCGCCTTCTACGAGAGCGCGTACCAGGCCGGTGCCCGGTGCGCCGGATGGCCGATCGACCCGCTCGCGTGCCCGGGCGGGGTGACGGACCCGCAACTGTGGTCCCCCACACCTCACCCCGCCTCCGGCTGAGGCTCAGTGGCAGCCGCGCACCGCATGTCGTTCAGAAAGCTGGAGGCGCTGCGGGGGTCGTCCGGCGGGCGCAGTACGACGTCGGGCTTGTCGTCGGTGGGGCCGCCGCCGGGGTTCAGGATGATCCAGCCGTCGGCGATCTTGTCGACGTGCAGTCGGGCACGTACTCAGAGTAAGAGCTGGTCGATCACGCGGCACCCGCACGCCGAGGAGCGATGATTTCGGCGCGGGCCGCCGGTCGTTATGGGTGAGGGAAAGGAGTTCCGCCATGCCGACACAGGGAACCTCGAAGCAACCCACGACCGAGTTCGACGCCCGCTACAGCTCCGCACTCAATCCGCGCCCGGGTGCCACGGAGGTCACCGCCACCGAATGGGCCGAGGCCCAGCGGCTGCTGAAGTCCGCCGAGATCTTCTGGGTGTCCACGGTGCGGCCCGACGGCCGGCTGCACGTCACTCCCGTGATCGCCGCCTGGCACCACGGGGTGCTGTACTTCTCCACCGGCCCGGGGGAACAGAAGGCGAGGAACCTCGCTCATGACGCGCACTGCGCACTGACGACCGGGGGAAACTCGCTCACCGAAGGGCTCGACCTCGTGGTCGAGGGCACGGCGGAACAGGTTGCCGATCCGGCGCTGCTGGAGGAGGTGATCGCCGCGTACGAGGCCAAGTACGGACCGCACATCACCTCCCCCGAGGGCACCTTCCACGGGATCGGGGACGCGTTCCGTAAGGGCGACGCGGTGGTGTTCGCGGTGGCTCCGGGCACGGCGTACGGCTTCGGCCGGGACGGCGGGGTGTACACCCATACGCGGTGGAGGTTCTGAACAAGGAGGAAGCAGGTGATCGGCACCAGCGAGTACGCGGATCTGTCCGCCCTGGACATCGCCCGTCATGTGCGGCACGACGATGTGACGGCCGTCGACGTCGTCGAGGCCGCCCTGGCCCGGATCGCCGAAGTCGATGATGACGTAAGAGCGTTCACCGAGGTCTGGGCCGAGCAGGCACTCGCTCACGCGGCCGATGTCGACGCACGGCTCGCCCGCGGCGCCGTACTGCCTCTCGCGGGTGTGCCGATCGGCGTCAAGGCGAGCGAGGGCCCCGGCTCCTACCAGAACACCCGGCTGGTGGCCGCCGGGTGCGTGCCCGTGGGTGCGACCTCGGTGCCGCGTACCAGCCGTGGCTGGCAGACCTACGGGCACACGGACCGGGGTCCCACCCTCAATCCGCTCGATCCGGCGTGGTCGCCCGGCGGCTCGTCCGCGGGTTCGGCGGCCGCGGTCGCCGCCGGACTCGTCCCTCTCGCCAGTGGATCCGACGGTGCCGGATCGGTGCGCATCCCCGCCGCGTGGTGCGGCATCGTCGGCTTCAAGCCCACCAATGGCCTGCTCCCGGCCCGTGATCGGGCGGGTTTGAACTCGCCCGGCGTCCTGGTGGGCGACCCGCTCGACGCCCTCGCCCATCTCGACGCGGTGACCGAGTCGCCGGTTCCGGCCGCCCGCTCCACGTACCCGCTCCGAGCGGTCTGGTCGGCCACTTTGGGATACGCGGACACCGATCCGGCGGTCGCCGCCGTCGCCCGCCGCTCGGCGAGAAGCCTCGCCGAGGCCGGACTGATCACCCTGGCCGAAGGCTCCGACCTGGCACTCGTCGACCCCGCCCCCGCCTGGACGGCCCTCCGCGCGGGAGCGCCTTCTTCGACCGAGGGTGTCAGCAGGGTCGTCAGCACCAACGAGGAGCGACTGCGCGACTGCTTCCAGCGAGCCGACCTCGTCCTCACACCCACCACGCCCCACCCCCCGCACGGCCACGACGGGCCAGGAACGCGGATGAGCGTCGCCCTGACCTGGGCGTTCAACCTCAGTGGTCATCCAGCGCTCAGCCTTCCGGCAGGGATCACGGCCCAGGGAGCGCCTGTCGGTCTCCACCTCGTCGCCCGCCACCACGAGGAGCGACAACTCCTCGACGTCGCCGACCGCGCCACCCGTCTTGGCGCCCTCCCCCGGTCACTCGGGGGTGGTTCGGCGTCCGAGCCGGTGCCGCGGCGTTGTCAGAGGGTGGTGGCACAGTGACGGACAAGGATCGAGAGGCGTGGAGGGGGCGATGGGGGATTTCTTCGAGCGGATCGTCGATGTAGAGGTGACCGGCGAGGAGGCCGGGCCGCTCGCGGATCGGATGGTCGACTGGATGGTCACCGAGGGTCTGATCACGCGTGAGACGTCCGGCGACGGCGTGTACAGCCTGAACGTGGATGAGGGCTATGTGCCGGGCCCGAACTGGGCGCGGGCCGTCGCCGACTCCTCGGACCCGGACTGGCCACCGGGCCCGGTGGCCGTGAGCGTCGGACGCGACCACCACTGCGGGGGTCAGGGAGTGGACGACGCGGAGTACGCCGTCTGCCCCCGGTGCGAGACCAAGACCGTGATCATCCGCTATCCCGAGGAGTTCGAGGCGGACGAGGAGGTCTGGCGGCCTTTCAGGGACGGCATCGCCGCCTGGAAGGACACGGGTGACGGCAGTGCCCCCTGCTCCGCCTGCGATGCCTCGGTCCCGGTCACCGAGTGGCGGTGGGAGTCCAATTTCGCGGTGGGCGCCCTCGCCTTCGACTTCTGGGGGTGGCCACCGCTCTCCACCGGCTTCTGCGCGGAGTTCAGCCGGCGGCTGGGACACCGGACGGCGGAGCAGATGGGCAAGTTCTGAAACGACCCCCGAACTCTTCGCTGCGGCCACACCCGTTGCCTCCCTGCGCCCCGTTGCGGTCGCACCGGGGCGCAGGGAGGACGATCGTCAGCGAGCGTCGTCGAGGACCTCGCGCAGCCTGTGCGCGAAGGCCTCGGGCTTACCGGCGTAGCCGGACTCGCCGCCGAGGAAGCCACCGTGGTGGCTGGGGAACACCGTCGCCTGCTGACCGAGCAGTTCGGCCGCCGCCTCCGAGGTGCGTCCGGTGAAGGTGTCGAGGGTCTCCTCACCGACGGCGATCAGGACCCGCGTCGGCGTCGAGTTCAGGGCGTCGATGTCGGGTCGGTAGCCGCTGACCGCCCACGACCGGTCGGAGAGCAGCGGGTCGTCACGGGAGCCGTCGTCCTCGGTCGGCATCCCGAACGCGGCGGGGTCCGGGGCGGGTTGGGCGAAGTAGTCGTCGGTGAACTCGCCCCGCCACGAGGTCATCGCGATGAACGCCGCCATACCGGCACCCCATCCCTTGTCCTGGTACGCCTGCCGGACGGCGGCCCGGGCGCGCTCGGCGGCCACGGCGTCGGGAAGCACCGGGATGAGCGGCGGCTCGTGCGCCACCAGAGTGGTCACGTCGTCGGGGTACGCCGCCACGAGGGCGAGCGCGGTCACGGCGCCGCCGCTGCTCCCGAACATCTCGACCGGGCCCGTTCCGAGCGCCTCGATCACGGCGTGCACGTCGGCGGCCTGATGCTCGGGCGCGTGGTCGACCCGGCCATCCTTGCGGGTGCTGCGGCCGAGACCGCGCGGGTCGTAGGTGACCACGGTGCGGTCGGGGAAGTGCGACGCCAGGGTGCGAAAGCCGCCGGCGTCCATGGGCTGGCCGATCATGACCAGCGGCGGACGTCCGTCGGCGGCCGGCAGCGGGCCGTGGACGTCGTAGGCGAGGTCGGCTTCAGGAGTCCGGAGGATCTGAGTCGTCATGAACGTTGGACCCCCGCGGCGTCCAGAACTCATCGCACCCCGCGCGCATTGACCTGTGCCGGCCGCAACGCCGCGCACTCGCTGCGCTCGCTCTTCACCGGCCGCTCCCGTCTGTTCGCTTCCGACGACGCCAGGCGCACAAGACACCGGTCGGCGCGGCTTTGTGACACCCATGAGCGGTGGCGCACGTCACACCGCCACTCCGTCACAAAGAGCGGGTCGCCGGCATCTCGTGTTCGTCCAGCGCAACACGACGAGTGATGAGTGACGGGTGAGGACGACATCATGAACGCTCGGTTCAACCTGTTCGAGAACGAGATCGGCGCCAAGTTCGCCAAGCGGTTCGCAGGCGCCGGCCTGGTGGTCCAGCAGTCGCCGCTGCCGAGGTCCACGCAGGAGCTGGTGGCGCTGCGCGCCAGCCAGATCAACGGCTGCGGTTGGTGCATCGACATGCACACCAAGGAGGCGGCGACCGCCGGCGAGACCGCAGTACGGCTCCACCTGGTTGCCGCCTGGCGCGAGTCCACCGTGTTCACCGAAGCCGAGCGGGCAGCCCTGGCGCTCGCCGAAGAGGGAACCCGGCTCGCCGACGCCCACCAGGGCGTGTCCGACGACACCTGGGCCCAGGTGCGCAAGCACTACGACGACGACCAGATCGCCGCACTGGTCTCCCTGGTCGCCCTGATCAACGCGGCCAACCGGCTCGCCGTGATCGTGCACCAACAGGGCGGTTCCTACGAGCCCGGCATGTTCGCCGCCGCGTTCGACTGAGCTGCGGCCACATGGGACCCGGCCCGGGATCATCCGATCCGGGGCCGGGCCCACTGAGGTCCGGGCGGCGGCGCGGTGCCGGTCCGAGCCGCCTCCACCCGGTCGTCACCTGCCGGCCCGGGGCGCCGCTCAGGCGGAGGTGTCGGTCGGCGTCGGCTTGGTGGCGCGGATGGTCGCGGAGTGCATGCCGTCCGCGACCGGGTGGGTCGGGGTGATCTCGATGCCGGTGAAGCCGGCGGCCTCCAGGCCCGCGCGGTATTCGGCGAAGGACAGTGCGCCGGCGATGCAGCCGGCGTAGTCGCCGCGTTCGGCGCGCTGCTCGGGTGTGAGGGCGTCGTCGGCGACGACGTCGAAGACGCCGATGCGGCCGCCCCGCTTCAGGACGCGGAAGATCTCGGCGAAGACGGCCGGCTTGTCGACGGACAGGGTGATGACGCAGTTGGAGATCACGACGTCGATGGTGTGCGCGGGCAGCGGGATCGCCTCAATGGTGCCCTTGAGGAACTCGACGTTGGTCGCGCCGGCCCTCTCCGCGTTGGCAAGGGCCAGGGCGAGCATCTCCTCGGTCATGTCGAGGCCGTAAGCCCTGCCGGTGGGGCCGACGCGGCGGGCGGAGAGCAGGACGTCGATGCCGCCTCCGGAGCCGAGGTCGAGAACGCGCTCGCCCTCGCACAACTCGGCGACGGCGGTGGGGTTGCCGCAGCCGAGGGAGGCTGCGACGGCCTCGGCGGGCAGGGTGTCGCGTTCGTCGGCGGCGTAGAAGGTGGCGCCGAAGTTCTCGTCGACCTCGACGGGCTGCGGTCCGCAGCAGGCGGTGGCGCCCTCGGTGACCTCCACGGCCGCCGCGGCGTAGCGCAGTCGGACGGTTTCGCGCAGGTGCGAGGGCTCGTGCAGAGGGGTGGTTCCGTGCAGGGTGGTGGGCTGCTCGCTCATGACTTCACTCCCGGGTGACGGGGCATGACGATGCCCCGGAGCGCCTTGTATTGACGTTCGTTGATGCAACGTTGCGCCCTGAATCGAAAAACGTCAACATAGAGGCATGTCGAAACAAGGGCTTGAGGTGATCGACCAGGACGCCGGCTGCTGCCGGGGCCTGGCCGCCGCACCACTGGACGAGGAGCGGGCCGCGGAGCTGGCGAAGGTGTTCAAGGCCCTCGGGGACCCGGTCCGGCTGCGGCTGCTGTCGATGATCGCCTCGCGTCAGGGCGGAGAGGTGTGCGTGTGCGAGATGACGCCCGCCTTCGAGCTGTCCCAGCCGACGATCTCCCATCACCTCAAACAGCTGCGCCAGGCCGGACTCATCGACTGCGAACGGCGCGGGACCTGGGTCTACTACTGGGTGCTGCCAGGCGCGCTGGACGAGCTCGCCGCCTTCCTGAACGCCCCCCGGACCGCGGAGGCCGGCGCGTGAGCGCGCTGCTCGGCCGGCGCGTCGCCGCCGAGGCCATCGGCACCGGGCTGCTCGTCGCGGTCGTCGTCGGCTCCGGCATCCAGGCGACCGCGCTCTCCCCCGACGTGGGCGTGCAGCTGCTCGCCAACTCGCTCTCCACCTTCTTCGGCCTGGCCGTACTGATCGCCTTGTTCGGTCCGGTCTCCGGCGCGCACTTCAACCCCGCGGTCACGATCGCGGCCTGGTTCACGGGCCGCCGCAGGCCGGGCGGCCTCGCCCTGCGGGATGTCGCCGCGTACGTCCCGGCCCAGGTGGTGGGCGCGATCGGCGGGGCGGTGCTGGCCGACGCGATGTTCGCCAGGCCGCTGGTGAAGTTCTCCACCCATGACCGGTTCGCCGGTCATCTGTGGCTGGGCGAGGTCGTGGCGACCGCCGGGCTGATCGCCCTGATCTTCGGTCTGGAGCGCGTCGGCCGCTCGGCACTGGCTCCGGCCGCGGTGGCCTCGTACATCGGAGCCGCCTACTGGTTCACCTCCTCGACCTCGTTCGCGAACCCGGCGGTGACCGTGGGCCGGGCCTTCACCGACACCTTCGCCGGGATCGCACCCGCCTCCGTCGCCCCGTTCATCGCGGCCCAGCTACTCGGAGCCGGGCTCGGACTCGCCGTCGTGGCGGCGGTGTACGGCCGCCGGACACCTGCCGCGGACCACGCCGCCGTCCCGCACGGCGAACCCGGACTCGCGTCCTCCTGACCACTCCCCCATCGAGCTCACCTCTTCCCGACCGCTCCCACTCTCGAGAAAGTCACCGGCCATGAGCACTCCCGCCCCGCGTCCCTCGGTGCTGTTCGTCTGCGTCCACAACGCCGGGCGCTCCCAGATGGGCGCCGCCTTCCTCGCCCATCTCGCGGGCGAACGGGTCGAGGTCCGCTCGGCCGGCTCAGCGCCCGCCGACGCCGTCAATCCGGCCGTGGTCGAGGCGATGAAGGAGGCCGGCGTCGACATCTCCGCCCAGAAGCCGAAGGTCCTGACCACCGAGGCCGTGCGCTCCTCGGACGTGGTGATCACGATGGGCTGCGGGGACGCCTGCCCCGTCTTCCCGGGCAAGCGGTACCTGGACTGGCAGCTGGACGATCCCGCCGGGCAGGGTGTCGAGGCGGTCCGGCCGATCCGGGACGCCATCGAGCAGCGGGTGCGTGAACTGCTCGGCGAACTCGGCATTCCGGCCGCGGCATGACCGGCGCGCCCACGCCCGTCCGCGTCGCACCGATGCGGCCGGAACACGCCGAACAGGTCCTGGCGATCCACCGGCTGGGCATCGAGGAGGGCGACGCGACCTTCGAGACCGAGGCGCCGACCTGGGAGGCGTTCGACGCGGCGAAACTGCCCGACCACCGTCTGGTGGCCCTGGACGCGGACGGCCGGGTGCTGGGCTGGACCGCGGTCGTGCGGGTGTCCGACCGGTGTGCGTACGCGGGCGTGGTCGAGCACTCCGTCTACGTCCACCCCGCGGCGCGCCACCGAGGCGTCGGATCCGCGCTGCTCGGCGCCCTCCTCGCCTCCACCGAGGCCGCCGGGATCTGGACCGTGCAGTCGGGCATCTTCCCGGAGAACACGGCCAGTCTCGCCCTTCACCTGCGTGCCGGGTTCCGAGTCGTCGGCACCCGCGAGCGCATCGGCCGCCACCACGGTCGCTGGCGCGACGTCGTCCTCGTCGAACGCCGAAGCCCGACGGTGCGGTGACACTCCGGGCAGTCCCCCACCCCCGGCCGGGAGCGGCGGCTCGTACGACGTAGAAGGCGAGACCGGGCGGAGGGGGCCGGATCCTTGATCTCGCCCGGCGCTGCCACGAAGGCGGACACTGGCCACAAAGGGGGAGGGTTCGAACCCCATACCGGCCAGGGGCTTACTCGGTTCCTGACCAGGAAGGGAGCAGACCGTGCAGATCACCCGTCGCGACGTCCTCAAGCTCGGTGGCCTGGCTCTGCTGGCCGGTGGCGCCGCGAAACCGGCCTCCGCCTCCACGGCGCCGTCCGCCTTGCCCGTTGCTCGGGGCAAGGCGGATTACACGGTGCGGATCGCGACCGGGCTCGTCGAGCTCGCGCCCGACACGATCGTGTCCACCACGACGTACAACGGGCGGTTCCCCGGCCCGCTGCTGCGGTTCACCGAAGGCCGCCCGGTCGTGGTCGACGTCCACAACGACACCGGCACCCCCGAACTGCTCCACTGGCACGGCCAGCGGGTACCCGCCGAGGTGGACGGGGCGGCGGAGGAGGGCACCTCGTACATCCCCACGCACGGGATGCGGCGTCTGTCGTTCACGCCCGGACCGGCCGGTTTCCGCTTCTACCACACCCATGTGGCCGCACATGACACGAACCTGGGTACGTACACCGTTGACGTGCTCCCCGTCCTAAAGACCAAGGCCATGAAGTTATGGGCTGTTGGGTGCTGTCAACAGGATGTCGATGCTGATGGTGGCTTTGTAGGTGCGTCGGTCGACGCGCAGGCTCTT
>NZ_JBEYTS010000100.1:0-19320 GCF_040643155.1 Streptomyces sp. NPDC047453
GCTGCCGCGACCACACCACCGTCAGGCCGATACCGCCCGCCAGGTGCAGCCGCCCGTCCTTGAGCCGGAAGCCGCGCCGCGTGTAGTTCAGGCTCGGCCGGGAGTCCTTGAGCTTCTTGTGCCCGGGCATCCCCGCGCGCTGCCACATCGGCAGCCCCGCCTTGATGTCCTTCAACGCCTTCGCGCGGGACCTGCCGAAGTCCCGGATGATCTGCTGCTGCGGAACCGAGGAGCCCTCACGCAGCCAGGCGTTGCCGGCGCGGGCCTCGGTCAGCATCTTGTCCAGCCGCGCCGGGCCGCACGTCTCGCCCTCGGCGAACGCCTTCCTGGACCGGGCCACGCACTCGTTCCAGATCCAGCGGCAGCCCCCCCCTCGCCGGTCAGCAACATCTCGGCGGTGGCGGACACGCGCAGCCGGAAGACGTACCGGGCACACCCGGCGTCCTGCGTCTCCTGCTGCTGCGTCGTCACGCGCGCCAACCTATCGGCGTCCTACGACAGTCGACGCCGGTTCGCCTGTCGGCGAAACGGCCTTCCCTGTCCCGCTCCGCGGGCGATCGAATTTCTCCCCGGCCTGAAGGCCGGGGCATCCTTCGGAGGATTTGGTGAACCCGGGCCGTCACTGCGAGCGCAGGTTCAGGACGATGTCGCGTGGTAGACCGTGGGTGTCGTGGAGGTAGTGGAAGTCCTCCTCGCGCAGCGGGCCTCGGAATCGGGGTCGGGCCAGTACCTGTCGGCCACGCTCCAGGAGTCGGCCAAAGCGGCGTTCCTCTTCGAGCAGCACCTCGCGCACGGCGTGCGAATCCATGTCCTGGCGGAAGTGGTGCAGGGTGTGCTCGACAAGCTCGTCCGGCAGGTCCACGAGACTGCGCGACGGATCGTCCCGCCGGAGCACGGTGAGCATGCGTCGGACCAGGCGGCGCAGCACGTAGCCGCGGCCGGTGTTGGACGGGCGCACGCCGTCGCCGATCACCACGACGGCCGAGCGCAGGTGATCGCAGACCAACCGCAGCGACCGTTCGTCCAGCAGCCACAGCCCCGGCACGATGCGCCGCCAGGGCTCGAAGACGTCGCATTCGAACACCGAGCTGTGACCTTGCAGCAGAGAGGAGAGTCGTTCGAGGCCGAGGCCGGTGTCGACGTTGTGCCGGCCCAGCGGCACGAGTGAGCCGTCGTCGAGCCGTCGGTGGCGCATCATCACGTGGTTCCACACCTCCACCCAGCGGTCGTCGTTGGTTGGGGTCGACCGCGGTGGGGTGTCCCCGGTCCACAGGAAGATCTCCGAATCGGGCCCGCAGGGACCGGTGGGCCCGTTGGACCACCAGTTGTCCTCGACGGTGAGCTCCACAGGCACCCCGTGCTCCTGCCACAGCTCCAGGGAGGTGGTGTCCGGCCCGGACCGGTCGTCGCCTCCGAAGACCGTGGCATGGAGCAGTCGGGGATCGATGCCGAATCCCTCGGTGAGCAGTCCGTATCCCCAGTCCAGGCTCTGCGGGCCGTCGTAGTCGTCGAGCGACCAGGTGCCGAGCATCTCGAACACGGTCAGATGGGTGTCATCGCCCACCTCGTCGAGGTCCGTCGTGCGCAGACAGCGCTGTACATTCACCAGCCGCCTGCCCAGCGGGTGCGGGCGTCCCTCCAGATACAGGGTGAGCGGGTGCATGCCGGAGGTGGTGAAGAGAACCGGGTCACCAGGTGACGGCAGTAGGCTCGAGCCGGTGATTTGTCGGTGGCCGCGTTCCTCGAAGTACTCGACGAACGTGCGGACGATCTGATCGGTGTTCATGGGGCGGCTCCTTCGCGTGTGCAGCGGGGAGGCACCGGACAACGGTCCGCGAGATCATCAGCACCGGGGGCGGGAACGCCGTGGAACCATCGGCAGACCGTGTCCGGTCGCCGATGAAAGCAGGAAGTACGTCAGGCGGCGGCAACCGGCGAGCTGGTCGCTCGCGCGGTCGCGGTGATGGTTGGGCCTGTGACGTTCATGGCGCCGAGGGTAACGCGGCCAGTGTCCCCAGCGCACACGATTTACCGCCAGGGTGGTGGCACCAACCAACGGACGCGCTCGGTCACACCCCGGGGTAGGCGGCTCGCCTGATCTCACTCCAGCCCAGACGCTTCCAGGGAACCTTACGACCTGTGAGCTGGAGCCCTGCGGCGCGGTAGCCAGGGGTGCTCGGGGGTGTGGTTGTCGGTGGTGCCGACGGCGGCGCGGGACTGGTTGCGCGCCCACCTCTCGGGGTCCCCGACGCGGTGGAGCAGTTCGGCGCCGCGCTTGACCGCCGAGACCGCGGCCCCAGTGCCGATCCACCAGCCGCACACGGCAGGCATGGTGCGGTCAGCCTTGTGCCGCTTCGTACAGGCCGCGGCCTGCGCGCTGGGCCTGGGCCGCCTTCACCAGTCGCTCCAGGGTGCCGCGTACTGCTTCGATCTGTCCCGCAGTCTCCGGGCGTCCGAGCGCCTGGTTGATCTCGCCGGCCTTCATCGCGCTCTTCGCCTTCGACAGGATCTCCACGATCCCGTCTGTCAGCCCTTTCGCCCGCTTCGCCGGGGCAGCCTTCTTCTGACCGGCCCTGCCGGCAGCCTTCGCCCGGGGCGCGGCTTTCTTCGCCGTGCGGGATGCCGGGCGTTGGGCGGTGGTTCCGGTCTTCTTCCGGCCTGCGGTCTTGGGTGCGGCGGTCGTGGCCGCCGCCGTCATGGTGGACAGGGTCTTGAGGCTCTCCACCGCGGTACGGACGGCTTCCAGACGCTGTGCCACGGCTGCCAGTTCCTGCTCCAACTCCTGCTTGCGCGATTCCAGACCGGGAAGCTCGCCTTGCAGCTGCTCGATGGTGGAGTGGATGCCGTCGGGGGCATCGATCGTGGTTGCCATGGTTATCGTCCCTTTCCATGCGCACACAGCCGGTGCGTGGTCATGCCGGCCACCGCGTGGCGAGGTCGGCGTGATGTTACGCACTACGGCAATGTCGCCTTCATTCCAATAGTCCCTCACATGGGCTGCTGCCGGCGGCGTCCCCGTACCGTCGCGCGCCCTGCGTCTTCCCAGGCTGTCCGGCCTGCCGACCTCGTAGACGAGGCGCTGAGGCGGGGCCACCAGCCGGTCCAGGCGCAAAACAGCCCGGGCAACCAGCCAAGCGCAGGCCGTGGAAACCATGACCGCCAATGCCAGGGCACCCACCGCTGAGGGGCAACTCAGCCCTACAACGATCCGCGAGCGGTCGTCGCCGACGATCCGGAACTTGGCGATGCCGGGCAGCGGAGCCGGATGCTCCCGGCGAGGAGCACGGCCGACCGTCACTCACCACCTCCGCCGGTACGGGTGGTCAGCCGCGCCAGGGGCGGCCGCGAGGAGTCGCCCGTACCTCCTGATCTCGGCTTCAGCGTCCTCCCGGCGGGCCCGTCGGCGCCACCCGTCAGTTGCGGGCTCTGAGCGGCAGCTGCATTCCCGGATGTCGGGATTTCGGTGGCCCGCTGCCGCCCAGGGAGTGGGGATCGCGCGCCACCAGCGCCGTGTCGGCCCGCGGGCTCAGGCGAGGGCGGCGACCAGCTCGACGGCGGCCTGGTGTTCGCGAACGAGGACACCCCAGAACCTCTGAAGGACGCCTTCGCCGCCCTGCTGGAGAGCCTCAGCGAGGTCGCCGGCGACGGCGTCCACCCGGGGCTGATCACCGAAGTGTTCTGGGCGGCCCTGCACGGGCTGGCCACCCTGACCGGAGCGGGACGACTGCCGCCGAAGGACACCGAGCCGAGGGTGAAGCTGCTGGTAGACCGGCTCGCCATGGCCTGACACGCCATCCCGGCGGGCACGCAGCCGAGGCCCCCGAACCCCGCTGCCTGCCTCCGGCATTGCTTCCGGCCACTCGCGCCCACACGGCGCAGCCGCAGACCGCCGGGCCCTGCGGCGTGAATCCCCCTGGGTACGGGGTTGCCCCGGTCGTTAGGGTCGTTCCCGTGACGTACCCAGTACCGGCCACGCCGACCACCCCGACTGCCCCCGCAGCCCAGCCCGCGCGCCCCTCCACGCACCCGAGCGTGCCCGCCGGCGCGCACGGTGGCGCGCCCAGTGGCCCTCTCGACGGGCTCGACCGGCGGATCGTCGCCGCTCTGCAGATCGATGGGCGGGCCTCGTGGCGGCGGATCGCGGGGGCCCTCGGGGAGCCCGAGCGGAAGGTGGCGCGGCGCGGGTTGCGGTTGCTGGAGAGCGGGGACGTCGCCGTGCGCGGGCTTGTCGTGCGGGGTGAGACCGTGATCCTGCGGATGACGTGCCGGCCGGGCGCCGTACGGGACGCGGCCGTGGCGGCGGCCCGGCGCGCGGACTGCATCTTTTCGTACGCGCTCGCCGGGCCGGTCGACTGCGTGGCCGAACTGCAGTGTCCGCCGGGCCGGTTGGCGCCGCTGATGCTCGACGAGGTGCCCGCGCTGCCGGGGCTCGTCTCGCAGAGCGTGTCACCGGTTCTGCGGTATTTCCGCACGGTGCACGAGTGGTCGCCCGGGATCCTGGACGCCGGGGAGGTCGAGGCGCTCGGGGGGCCGTCCGGGATCGTCGACGGGCTCGCTCTCCCGGACATCGAGGTCGGGCCGGAGGAGCTGGCGATCCTGGGGGCGCTCGCCGAGGACGGGCGACGCACGCACGAGGACCTGGCGGCCGTCGCCGGGGTGTCCGTGGCGACCGCGCGGCGCCGCGTGGAGACGCTGACGCGGGAAGGCCTCGTGAGCATCCGGGCCGCCGTCGAGCCCGCGCTCCTCGGCCTGCCGGTCGAGGCGCTGCTGTGGATCAAGGTCAGGCCCGACGAGGTCGAGAAGGTGGGTCGGCTGCTCGTCGAGTCGCCGCTCGTGCGGTACGCGGCCGTCGTGATGGGTGAGCATCAGCTCCTGGTCGACGTGACACAGCCGTCGAAGGCCGCGCTGCACGCGTTCCTCACGGCCTCGCCGTGGGTGCGGCACGTGGAGGCCGTGCAGTCCCATCTGGTCGTCGAGTCCTTCAAGCGCAGTGGCGTCGAGTTCCCGGGCACCGGTCGCGACCCTTCCTAGCACGACTGAAATCTTCACCATCGTTGATCTCGCGTCCTAAAACTTCACCCTGGGCAGTCTATTGACTGAAAGGGTCAGTAGCTTCAGTGTGGTGCATCACACGCGTCGCGCCTCGGCCATCGGTCGGATCAGCATCACCGCGGCGACGTCCACTGTGCCCGCTGCCCTAGGACTGTCATGCCCGTTGCTCCCGGCCCCGTCGCTCCCAGCTTCGCCGAATCCGTCGAATCCGCCGCATCCGGCCCCGCCGCCCCCGGCCGGGACGAGATCTGCGTGCTTGACGCCGTCGACCTCGCGGCCCGCATCCGCCGGGGGGAACTCTCGGCCCGCGAGGTCGTCCAGGCCCACCTCGACCGCATCGAGCGTCACAACCCCGCCGTCAACGCGATCGTCACCCTCGACTCGCAGGGCGCGCTGGCCGCTGCTGCCGCCGCCGACGAGCGGCAGGCGCGCGGCGAGGAACTCGGCCCGCTGCACGGCCTGCCCATCGCCTTCAAGGACACCCACCTCACCCGCGGCATGCGCACCACGCACGGCTCGCCGCTCTTCGCCGAGCACGTCCCACACGAGGACGAGCTCCTCGTGCAGCGCATCCAGGGCGCGGGCGCCATCCGCATCGGCAAGACCAACGTCCCCGAGTTCGCGGCCGGCTCGCACACCTTCAACCCCGTCTTCGGCGCGACCCGGAACCCGTACGACATGACGCGGTCCGCAGGCGGCAGCAGCGGCGGGGCCGCGGCCGCGCTCGCCGCCGGGTTCCAGCCGCTCGCAGACGGCAGCGACATGG
The DNA here is from genome assembly GCF_040643155.1 of Streptomyces sp. NPDC047453. NCBI lineage: Bacteria > Bacillati > Actinomycetota > Actinomycetes > Kitasatosporales > Streptomycetaceae > Streptomyces > Streptomyces sp. NPDC047453. The sequence goes on from NZ_JBEYTS010000100.1 coordinate 5,819, forward strand.
GCGGCTCGCTGCGCAACCCTGCGTCCTTCTGCAACGTCGTCGGCCTGCGCCCGACCCCCGGCCGCGTCCCCTCGCACCCCTCCGGCAACCTCTGGGACACCCTCGGCGTCGCCGGGCCCATGGGCCGCACCGTCGCCGACACCGCGCTGCTGCTGTCCGTCATGGCCGGGCCCGACCCGCGCGTCCCGATCTCCCTCGACGAGCCGGGCGCCGGCTTCCGCGCGCCGCTCGAGCGGAACACCGCCGGGCTGCGCGTCGCGATCGCCCCCGACCTCGGCGGCCGGGTCCCCGTCGACCGCGACGTGCGCGACGTCTTCGAACGCCAGGCCAAGGTCTTCGAGGACCTCGGCTGCATCGTCGTCGAGGACTGCCCCGACCTGGACGGCGCCGAGGACGTGTTCCGCACGCTGCGCGCCCACGAGTTCAACCTCGGTCTCGGCGCGCTGCTCGACAGCGACCGCGCGTCCCTGAAGTCCAGCCTCGTCTGGAACATCGAGGAGGGGCGGCGCCTGACCGGCGCCGACCTCGTCCGTGCCACCACCGGGCACGCCCGCATCCACCTCGCCGCCACCGCCTTCTTCGAGCGGTACGACGTGCTGATCGCCCCGGTCAGCCAGGTCACCCCGTTCGCCATCGAGTCGGAGTACCCCACCGACATCGACGGGGAGCCGCAGCGCACCTACCTCGACTGGATGCGCTCCGCGTACTTCGTCACCGTTCTGGGCTCACCCGCCCTCTCCGTCCCCGCCGGCTTCACTCCAGCCGGGCTTCCCGTCGGCCTCCAGATCGTGGGCCCACCCCGCGCCGAGAGGACCGTGCTCGAGACCGGTGCCGCCTACGAGGCCGCCACCGGGCACGGACGCCGTCGCCCCTCCCTCCCGTAGCCGTATGGAGCCCCGATGAGAAAACCGCACGTCCTCTGGGCCGTCGTGCCCGTAGTGGCTTTCCTCAGTACACCGTTCCTGCCCTTCGTCAACGGCCCGCACCTCTGGTTCGGCATCCCCTCCGTCCTCGCCTGGTGCCTGCTGTGGACGGTGGGTACGACGGCTTCGCTCGCGCTCGTCGAGCACTTCGCTCACCACACCGATGAGGACGACGAGGACGACCACGTGACGCGCGACGCGTACGAGGAGGTCGCCGCGTGAACACCACCATGGCCATCACCCTGATCGGCATCGTGACCATCGCCGTCGTCGGCATGAGCGGGCGCCGGCCGAGCCGCGGGGAATTCGGCGAATGGACCGTGGGGAAGCGCAAGTTCTCCACCTTCACCACCTGGTTCCTGCAGGCGGGCGAGTCCTTCACGACCTTCAGCTTCCTCGGTCTCGCCGGCATCGCCTTCGGCGGCGGCGTCGCCGCGGCCTTCGCCCTGTGCTATCTCGCCATCAACTTCATCCTGCAGTACTTCACCGCGCCCCGCATGCGTGAACTGGGCCGCAAGGGAGGCTACTTGACGCAAGCCGACTTCTTCGCCGACCGCTTCCGCAGTCCCCTGCTGGGCAAGGTCGTCGCCGTCGTCGGCGCCGTCTTCCTGCTGCCGTACCTCCAGCTCCAGATCACCGGGCTCGGGCTGATCGTGCAACTCGCCACCGGCAGCCGTACGGGCGGCAACCTGAGCATGGTGCTCGCCACCGTCCTCACCGTCGCCTTCGTCCTGTGGTCCGGCATCCGCGGCATCGCGCGCGTCGCCTACCTCAAGGACGCCCTGATGATCGTCGGGCTCGTTGTGCTGATCGTCGGCGTGGCACTGTCCGTGAACGGCGGCATCGGCGGCCTGTTCGCGACCGTACGAGACAGCCATCCGAACTTCCTGACGCTCCATCAGGATGGTTACGACGCCACGTTCTTCGTCACCGCCGTCATCATCTCCGGCATCGGTGGCGGACTCGGCACCATGGCCCACCTGTGGCCGCCGGTCCTCGCCGCCGGCAGCGGGCGCGCGCTGCGCAAGAACGCGATCTGGCTGCCGCTCTACCAGATCGCGCTCGGCATCCCCGTGATCGTCGGGTTCGCCGGAATCCTGCTGGTGAAGCCGGGCTCCCCCGCGAACGCCGTCGCCCTGACCCTCGCGGGCCAGACCCTGCCCGGCTGGCTCGTCGGCATCGTCGCGGTCGCCGCGGCCTCGGCGGCGATGGTGCCGTCCGCGGCCATCGTCGTGGGCATCTCCAGCCTGCTGTCCCGCAACCTGCTCAGCGTCCGCAACGAACGCGCGCAGCTGCGCACCAACCACCTGTGCGTCGTCGCGGCCGCCGGCCTCGCCCTCGTACTCGGCCTGACCAGGCCCGGGCTCCTGTCCGACCTGCTGCTGCTCACCTACGGAGGCCTCACCCAACTCGCCCCGGCGATCGTCATGGGCCTGGCGAAGAAGGTCCGTCTGGACGCGGTGCCCGCGATGCTCGGCATCCTGACCGGCGTCGGCGTCCTGGTCTGGCTCACCTTCGGAGGCGTGGACGTCGGCACGGTCGACACCGGACTCATCGCCCTCATCCCGAACCTGGTGGTCACGGCCGTCGCCCAGCTCATCGTACGGTCCCGCTCCCTCGCCCCGGTCCCGGCCGAGGCCAACTGACCGGCCGCCGGGCCGCGCGCGGTGTGGAGCCGCGCGCCGCCCGGCGCTCCATCGCGCTCTCAACTCCCTTACGGGTTACGGCTTGCCACCGTTCTCGGTAAGCCGCAGACACGAATTGAATCCTCCCCTCCCTGATGGAACACGTTGCTGATCTCTCATTTCGAGGGGGGCGAAGAGACGGCATAAGTGGGTGGTGCGGGTGCGCTCTGGGCGGTGGCCTTGCTGCCAGGCATCGATCCGGATGAGGTTGACGGCGGTGGCAGCGAGGCAACGGCCCAGGTGGGTGGCGGCGGCGGTCCGGTAGCGGCTGCGGCGTGCGTGGGTGCGGTGCACGATCTGGCAGACCGTCGCCTCGATCCCGGCCCGTGGGCGGTAGCGTTCCCGCCAGGCGTCGGTCTCCTGCTCGCGGCGGCGCTGCTGGAGCGCGGCCCACTGGGCGGGCTCGCGCAGGGTAAGGACTCGCCCCCACTTGCCGGCGCCCGCTGTCGTGCACTTCAAACGCAGCGGGCAGGCGCGGCAGGTCCCCGCATCGAGGATTCATTCGCAGTGCACCGGCGTTCACGCCGGTGGTGAAGCGAATCCGACGGGTGCGACGCGGAGCGTCGCAGGATCGTTCCAGCGGAGCTGGATTCGGCTGATCCACTCCGGACTGTCAATGGCTGCCGATAGCGTCCGGATCATGCAGCTTCGGTACAGCTTCCGCCTGTACCCGAAACCCGGTCAGCGCACCGCGCTGGCAAGGGCGTTCGGGTGCGCCCGCGTGGTGTTCAACGACGCGGTGCGTGCCCGCGAGGACGCCCGCAGGCAGGGCCCGCCCTTCCCCAGGGCCGCCGAACTGTCCCAGCAGCTGATCACCCGGGCCAAGCGCACGCCCGACCGTGCCTGGCTGGGCGAGGTCTCCGCAGTCGTGCTGCAGCAGTCCCTCCGAGACGTCGAGGCCGCCTACCGCAACTTCTTCGCCTCCCTCAATGGCGAGCGCAGGGGCCCGAAACTGGGCGCGCCGCGCTTCAAATCACGCACGGCCACAAGGCAGTCGATCCGGTTCACCGCCAACGCCCGCTGGTCCATCACACCGGTCGGCCGGCTGAGCCTGCCGAAGATCGGCGAGCTGCGGGTGAAATGGTCCCGCCCCCTGCCCGTCGTCCCGTCCAGCGTCACCGTGATCAAGGATGCGGCGGGCCGGTTCTTCGCCTCCTTCGTCATCGACATCGACCCGGCCACCGACGCGGCCCGCATGCCCGTAAGTGATCAGGCCGTGGGTATTGATCTGGGGCTGGCCCACTTCGCGGTCCTGTCCGACGGCACGAAGATCGACTCCCCGCGGTTCCTTCGCCGGGCGGAGAAGAAACTCAGAAAAGCCCAGCGGGAGCTGTCCCGCAAGCAGAAAGGCTCGAAGAACCGGGAGAAGACCCGCCAGAAGGTCGCCCGCGCGCACGCGCGGGTGGCCGACGCGCACCGCGAGTTCCACCACCAGCTCTCCACAAGGCTGATCCGCGAGAACCAAGCGATCGCGGTGGAGGACCTGGCGGTGGGCGGCCTGGCGCGCACCAGGCTGGCCAAGAGCGTCCACGACGCGGGCTGGTCCCAGTTCGTGAACATGCCCGCCTACAAGGCCCAGCGATACGGGCGCACCTTCGTCAAGGTCGGACGGTTCGAGCCCACCAGCCAGGTGTGCTCCACCTGCGGTCACCGCGACGGACCCAAACCCCTGCACGTGCGGGAATGGACCTGCACCGCCTGCGGCACTCTCCATGACCGGGACCACAACGCCGCCCTCAACATCAAGGCCGCCGGACTGGCGGTGACGGCCTGCGGAGCGCCGGTAAGACCAGAACCCGTTCTGGCACAGCGTGAAGAAACAGGAAGCCAAGGAATCCCACACGGAAACCGTGCCGCGTAACGGCACAGCAACCCGTGGGACGGCCAGAATCCTCGGGCTTCAGCCCGAGGAGCATGTCAAGGATCAGGCGTTCGAGCCCGCGAACAGGTCCTGGTAGCGCTTGCGCAGCTCGGCCTTCTGCACCTTCCCCATCACGTTGCGCGGCAGCGCCTCGTCGAAGCGCACGGCGCGCGGGTGCTTGAACCGGGCGAGGTCGCCGGCGATGAACTTCAGCAGTTCGGCCTCTTGGGGCTCCTGGCCCGGCGCCGGGACGACGACGGCCACGACCGTCTCCCCGAAGTCCGGGTGCGGGACACCGATCACGGCGGACTCCAGCACCGTGGGGTGGGCGTCGAGCAGTTCCTCGATCTCCTTCGGGTAGATGTTGTAGCCGCCGGAGATCACCAGGTCCTTGCCCCGGCCGACGATGCACAGATAGCCGTCCTCGTCGATGCGGCCCAGGTCACCGGTGATGAAGAAGCCGTCCGCACGGAACTCGGCCGCCGTCTTCTCGGGCAGTTGCCAGTAACCGCTGAAGACGTTGGGGCCACGGACCTCGATGCTGCCGACGTCACCGTCGGGCAGTGCCTGTCCAGTCTCGCCGTCCACCACCCGGATCTCCGTGCCGGGCAGCGGCTTGCCGACGGTGCCGGGCTTGCGCGGGCCGCCCTCGTACGGGTTGGTGGTGTTCATACCGGTCTCGGTCATCCCGTAGCGCTCCAGGATGGCGTGGCTGGTACGGGCCTCGAAGGCCTCGTGGTCGCTCGCGAGCAGCGGGGCCGAGCCGGAGACGAACAGGCGCATCGAAGCGCAGGTCTCCGGGGTGAGCCGGTCGTTCTTCAACATCCGGGTGTAGAAAGTGGGCACGCCCATGAGCACCGTGGCCCGGGGCAGTAGGTCCACGACCGTCTCCACGTCGAACTTCGGCAGGTAGTACATGGAGGCACCGGCCGCCAGGGTCATGTTCGCGGCGATGAAGAGCCCGTGGACGTGGAAGATCGGCAGGGCGTGGATCAGCCGGTCCTGGTCGGTGAATTGCCAGGCTTCCAGCAGCGCCTGGCAGTTGGAGGCGAGGTTGCCGTGAGTCAGCACCGCGCCCTTGGAGCGTCCGGTGGTGCCGGAGGTGTAGAGGATCGCCGCCGGGTCGTCGGCCGACGCGTCGACGACCTCGTCGTGGCTGCCGTCGCCCTCCAGCAGGGTGCCGTCGCCCTTGGTGCCGAGGGTCTCGACGACGAGGTCCTCCCCTTCGCGGTGCGCGTGGTCGGCCCGCCGCTCCGGGGAGCAGACCAGCACACGCGGCTGGGCGTCGCCGATGAAGTACTCCATCTCCGCACCGGTGTACGCGGTGTTGAGCGGCAGGAAGACGCCGCCGATCTGCAGCGTCGCCAGATACAGCGCGATGGCCTCCGGGGATTTGTCCACCTGCATGGCGACCCGGTCACCGGGGGTGACACCGTCGGCGACGAGCCGGGCGGCGATCCGCCCCACGGTCCGCGCCGTCTCGCAGTAGGTGATCTGCCGACCGTCGGGCAGCTCGAAGAGCGCCTTGTCCGGCTGCCGCTCCACCTGCTCGGTGAAGGTCTGGTAGATGGTGGTGAAGGGTGGTGCCATCAGAGGTGTTCCTCTCTCATCGATCGTGTGAGGCGGTAGAGGCGGCGGAGGCGTCCCTGGCACGGGGCACCTCCGCGGCCTCGAGGAAGGCGTCGCGCAGCGGTCCGCCGAGGGCGACGGCGCCGCGGCGGACGAAGTCCTCGTGCCGGCGCTCCAGCTGCCCCGGCTCGTAGCGGTAGTTGATCATCGCGCCGTACGACTGCCGCCAGGCTTCGGCCGAGCTGTTCGCCGGCCAGTTCAGCTGCCAGGCGGCGGCCCCGTTACCCAGGTGGAAGCGGGCGACCGGATCGAGGGGGCGTCCGTCCTCGCGCCGCTCGACCGCGATGTACCGGGCCAGGGCGGGAAGGAGCCGGGCACGGATCCGTTCGACGTCCGCCGCACCGAGGTCCGCCGGCCCCTCCAGGGCGTCCAGCTCACGGACGAGCGGCCCCAGCTCGGCGTCCCGTCCGGCCTGCTCGCCGAGCCAGCGCCGGAATCCGGGGAGGGGCGAGATCGTGACGAACTGCGTCAGATGGGGCAGTTGCTCGCCCACGTGCTCGATGACCTGCTTGATGAGGAAGCTTCCGAACGAGACTCCGGCCAGGCCGTCCAGGGCGTTGTTGATCGAGTAGAGCGCCGCCGTGTCCGCGTCCGAAGGGCTGAGCGCCGGGCCGGGCTCCAGCAGCGGAGCGATCCGGTCCGGCAGGCCGCGCACCAGAGCGACCTCCACGAAGATCAGCGGTACCTCCCCGGTGGCCGGATGGAAGAACGCGTAGACAGCACGGTCCTCCGGCTCCAAGCGACGGCGGAGCTCGGCACTGCTCTCCATCGGGTGGACCTTCTCGCCCTGCATCAGGTGCTGGTGCAGCTCCTTCGGTGCGTCCCCGGCGACCTCCGCCATGCGGAGAAAGCCTCGATTGAACCACGAGGTGAGCAGGTGGTGGAAGTCATGGTCGAGGGGCCGCAGCTCGGGGTGACGGTGCATCAGCCGGTGCAGGTCCGCGCGCATCTCGACCAGGGCGAGCGTGGCGTCGGGTGCGTGGTTCATCCGGCGGAGCAGCTGCTGGCGGGCCGGCTCGACCACGTCGAAGAGCCGGACCAGCTCCTCCTCGCCCCGGGACCCGGCGCTGCGGGCGTCCTCCCAGCGGCGGAAGGCGGCACGGACCTGATCGGCGTCGGCGTCGTAGGTCTGGGTGATGTGGCTGAAGAAGGCCCGCCTGCCGTCGTCGTCGAGCTCGTCGTAGGCGGCGAGAGCCCTGGCCGCGACCGCGCACATCGAGGCTTCACCCACGTCGCTCATCAGGACTTCGCAGGCGGCGAGCATCTGGTCCAGCGGGGAGTCCAGCGGCTCTCCGGCTGCCGGATCCGCGCCACGCCGCCGCCCGAGAGCCTGGACCAGGTCGGTCAGCAGCCAGCCGTCGTGACGTTCCATGTCCGCACCTTCCGTACGCTCCCGGTCTCGCTCGCCTCTGGTGTCGCCCGTGGCTTTAAATCCATGACGGCGGACGATATATATAACAGTGCCACCGTAGGACACATCGAGGCTCGTGCACCACCCCCTGCACGCCCGGATAGCCTGACCGCTCGGAGGTGCACATGGCCCGGGTCCCGGAATCCCAGCGCGTTCGCGACGCACTCGAGAACGCTGTCGTCGACGGTCACTACCGTCCCGGCGAGCGTCTGGATCCTGCGCGGCTCGAGCAGGAGTTCGGTTGCTCTCGCACGCCGATCCGGGAAGCCCTCCAGGCCCTGGAGCGCTCCGGACTCGTGCAGATCCGCCCCAAGCAGGGCACGTACGTCACCGAGCTGAGCGTCTCCGAGCTGGCCGAGCGCTTCGAGGTCATGGCCGAGCTGGAGGGGATGGCGGCGCGGCTCTCCGCCCGCCGGATCGACCGGGAGGCGCTGGACGACCTCGAACGCGCCCTGCAGGAGTGCGAGAGCCACGCGGCGGCCGGCGACGCCGACCGCTACTACTACGCCAATGCCCGGTTCCACGGCATCGTCTACGACTCCTGTGGCAACCAGTACCTGCGACAGCAGGCCCACGCGCTCAAGCGAGCCCTGCAGCCGTACCGGCGACTGCAACTGCGCGTCCCGGACCGCATGCGCCGCTCCCTGGCCGAGCACCGCGAGATCGCCGACGCCATCACCCGCGGCGACGCCGAGACGGCGGAGAACGCCGCCCGCGACCACGTACTCGTCCAGGTCAAGGAGTTCAGCCAACTGGTGCGGACATGGCGGCAGTTGACGGAGCCGGCACGCAACGCCGGATGAGCGCACCGCCGCCAGGAGCCGCGGCTCTGACTGGGCGCGCCGGTCGGGCGGGTCGCGCCGCCACAGGCGGCCCTTGCTCGGGCTTCCGGCGACCATCCCAGCCGCGACGGACCGGCCGAAGGCCCAGCGGTGGGCCCGGGGCATCTTCACGCAAACCAGTGTGAAGGAGGCTGCGTGGCGGACGGCCGCTGCGATGTGGCCGTTGTGACGGCGGATGGCGCGCTCCGGGCAAAGGCGGCAGCCCATGCCGACCCTTGACCGGCTCGGCGCTGCCCTGCCCGATGTCCCCCCTGACAGCATTCGGGAGGCGTTTGCGCACCTCCGCCTCTACGTGCCCGCACACCCACGCCGACCGGACGGCACGTTCTTCCCGCGGCTGCTGTTCGTCCGGGACGGCACCGGCCCCGCCGGCACTGTGGTGATGCCCCATCTCAGGCAGGCGGGTCGGTGTTCGAGGCGATGACGTTCCTTGAGGGCGTAGCTCGGTGTTGCGGCTGGGCCCGAACCATTCCAGGCAGAGCACGGTGGCGTCGTCGGCCCGCTGCCCGGCGTGGTGGTCCACTATCGCATGCGTCAAACGTCGCAGCGTTTCAGGAAAAGGCAGGCCGTCGGCGCGGTGGCGGATCATGAAGTCGGTGAGGCCGTCCAGGCCGAATTCACGACCGCAACGGTCGCGGGCCTCTGTGACACCGTCGGTGTAGAGCAGGATGCGGTCTCCGGGTTCCAACTGCTCCCGGCAGAAGGTGGCGGGAACGTCCAATTCGGTCCCCAGCGGGTGCGCGGGTGGACACCCCAATGTGGTGGTCCACCGGCCGCCTCTGATCAGCACCGGCGCGGGGTGGCCGCGGTTGATCCAGAACAGGGCTCCGGTGGTGAAGTCGAGATTGGCGAGGACGGCGGTGACATAGGTGCTGTGGCCGAAGTGCTCGACCAGGACTTCCTCGACGTTCTCACCGGTGGCGACCAGGTCGATACCCTGGCGGCACTGGTTGCGACAGGCCGCTACCGCCAGGTTCGCCGTTAGCCCGGCGCGGCTGTTGTGTCCCATGGCGTCGTAGACCGCCAGGTGTACCTGGTGGCCGGCGACCGCGTAGTCGAAGGCGTCACCACCGATCGCATAGGCGGGCTCCATTGCCGCCACGATCGCCACAGCATGGTTGGCGAAACACAGCGGGGGCATGAGGTTCCACTGCATCTCGGCGGCCACGTTCATCGCCTCGGTGCGCACCAGACGGGCGTAAGAGTCGCTGTGCGGTCGTTTGCTCATCAGCAGCAGCCCGACCAGCGAGGCCAGCACACCTGCTCGCTCGGGCTCGACTCCCTGGGCGAGATCGACCCGCAGCACGCCGAGCCGCTCGGTGCCGCCCAGGATCGGCATCCACCACCGGCGCGGCTGCTCCCCATCGCCGCCCGGCAGGGGACGGCTGCTGGCGAACGCCCGGCCCGGCCGGGTGCTGTCGACCTCGTAGGGTCTCACCGCCGGCACCGGCGTCGAGGCCCTGACCTGTGACCTCCCGTAGCAGTTGCCGGCGCAGGTCGGGAACGAAGACCCGAGCATCGCCCATCCCCGCCCGTGCCGCATGCTTGGCCACCAGGGCAGGCAGCTGATCAAAGCCGCATAGATGCTCCTCGCTGAGGATCCCGGTAAGCATTTCATCGCCCTCCAGCAGAGCCACTCCCGCCACCTCCGCCCTCCGGCCCTGGTGCTTCACCCGAGCCTGGCCACCGCTTCCAACGCAAGTCCGCTCGCGTAGCTGCGCAGCCCAGTGCCCGTCAGTGACCCAGACGGCAGCCGTTCCAGCCGCGGCCGTCGCCCGTCAGCGCGTCGGAGCGTTCCAGGTTGGCCCGAATTCCGACAACTCACCCCGGAGTCCTTCCACGTCCCTTAACCTCGCACCAGAAAGACGCCCACCACCAGGCGTGATCACCCAGCGTAAGGAGCTACTAACGTATCGGTGGTGGGGCGCGACCCCGGTCATGGACGCCGCGTCACCCTGCAGGCGTTTCCGCGTCGCGACAGGAGCGCGCGGTGACCACGAGGACGGCCCAGACGATGGTCAGCGTCCAGACGATCGGGGCGGACACGAACTGCACGGTGCTCAGCGGCAGGGCCAGGATCCCGAGAACGGCCTGTCCCCGACCGAACCGCTCCACGGCGACGCCGTCGCCGGGACCGTGCCGGTTGGTGCGCTGCGCACCCTGGTGCCGTCCGGCACGCGACGACTGTTGAGTGCCAGCCCCAGCGCGTGGATGAGCACATCCTGCCGAGCGGAACACCGCCGTGGTCCCGCCGGGATACCGGATGTACAGATGCAGCGGTCGGTGGGCGACAGGCCCCGCGGGGGTTGTGGAAGGCAAATCGCGCTCCCCGAGTGATCTCAGTCTGCACGGCACCTTCTGCGAGATGTCCTTGCGCACGGTCCGCCTGTCATGGGCGATTCGGAGAAGTGGGCCGCACGCCGCCCGTACGCTGGACGGCATCACCGCAACGAAGTGCGACGCCGCGCAATGACCAAGGCCGCTCTTTTCCGCGCCCTCCACCAGGACCGCGCCCCCGCTGATCCGCTCGTGCTTCCGGGGCCGTGGGACGCGGCGAGCGCTCGCCTCTTCGCGGAGGCCGGGTTCCCGGCGCTGGCCGTGCCCAGTGCCGGCGTCGCTGCCTGGCTCGGCTACGCGGATGGGGAGACTCCGGCACAGGAGATGTTCGCCGCGGTCGCCCGAATCGTACGGGCCGTGGACGTGCCGGTCTCCGCGGACCTGGAGGGCGGCTACGGGCTCCCGCCCCACGAACTCGTCGGCCGCCTCCTGGACACCGGCGCGGTCGGCTGCAACCTTGAGGACTCCGAGGGCGGCGTGCTCAAGGATCCACGTGCGCACGCGGACTGGCTCGCGGAGGTACGGGACGCGGCCGGCGACGCCCTCTTCCTCAACGCGCGGGTCGACACCTTCGCCCGCGGAGTCCCCGGCCCCGCCGAGGCGATCTCACGCGCCTCCCTGTACATCGCCGCAGGCGCCGACTGCATCTACCCCATCAGCGCCCGGCCCGACGCCCTGCCTCACCTACGCGCCGCGCTTCCAGGCCCTCTCAACGCCCTCGCCCGCTTCGACGGCACCGGCCCCACACCCGCCGAACTGGGCGAACTCGGCGCGACGCGAGTGACATTTGGCCCATGGCTGCAGCGCAGAGCGATGGAACTGGTACGGGGGATGGCAGAGGAACTGGCGACCTAGATCGACTCCAAGGGGGCAGTGGTCGATCACCTCTTGACCTCTACCGTGCTTGAGGTAGCACCGTGATTCACATGAACACGGAATCCACGGCGCACGCCGCAGACATCGAAGCCATCGAACAGGTCGTAGCCACCGTCGAGCACTCACAACAGCACAAGGACCCCGACGAGTTCCTCGCCCTCTTCCACCCCGACGCGGTCTGGACGACGAGCGGCGGCAAGGTCCTCATAGGCCTCGACGCGATCTCCGAGTTCACCCGCAAGGTCCTCCCCGCGGACGACTGGGACGGCAAGGTCACCTACGAGGTGGTCCACGTGTTCTTCATTCGCCCCGACGTCGCGGCGGTCAAGGTCCGTCAGCTCTACCCGACCCCGGGCGACGCGAGCGAGGGCGCCCCGCTGTACGTGATGTCCAAGCAGGACGACGGCCGCTGGTTGCTGACCGCCTGCCAGAACACGGCGGTCGTCGCCGACTGATCGATCCCAAGGGATCGGCTGTACGTCTGATCAACGGGGTGGTTCAGCCGACCGTCGCCTGCTGAGCTTTGTCGATCAGCGGCTGCCGAAAGTGGATCACGAGACCTGGCACTACGCGATGGGTCACGTAGCTCGGTCGCGTGGTCGGGCTCCTGTCGCGAGAAGCACGGCGATCGTTTCGGGTAGGGCCCGGTCGTCACCGATAAGCAGTGAGGGATGACCATGGCACATCGACCCCTCGGATCAGCCTCCCGCGTGTCGGTCTCGGCCAGGCCCTGGGGATCGAGGAGCAAGGCACCGAGGGGGGTGTTCTCCCGGTCGCGTTACAGCCAGCCGCGGCGCGCCGCCTGCCAGGCCAGTTGCATGCGGGTGTCCGCTCCCGCGTGCTCCATCATGCGCTGGATGTGGCGTTGGACCGTGCGGCGGCTCAGGCCCATCTGGGAGGCGATGGCCTTGTCGGCGACCCCGGCGACCAGCAGGGACAGCAACTTGCGGTCGGTCGAGGAGAGGGGGGCCGACGGCTCGGTGTCGACCTGCTCCAGGGCACCGGAGTCTTCGACGTGCAGTGGGACCGCGTCGTCCCAGTAGCTCTCGAAGAGAGCGGTAAGGGCGCTGAGCAGATTCCTGTCACGGACCAGTGCCGTGGTCGGCTCGTCGGGGCTACCGTTGGGGCCGCCGGGCACCAGCGGGAAAATCGCGACCGAGCGATCCGCTACGGCCAGGCGGAGCGGGAGGTGCGGGACGGAGCGGGCGACCTCGCCCGCGCGGACGCCCGCGACTACGTTGTCAACGGTTCCCTCGTCGTCGAAGAACGCCTTCTCGTAGAGCACGCGGTAGGTGACGCCACGGGCCAGTGCCTCGAACTCCTCGCGGTTGGTGCCGGACGGCATCGCGACGTACTGCGCCTTGCAGAACCAGAGCATCTCCTCTCGCGCGTTCGTCTGGATCTGCCGCAGGTGCTGGCGCAGCGCCTCGGCACCTGTGATGACCTCGAGGAGCTGCCCGGCGTTGTGCCGCCGCATCGTGTCCTGATACGTCTCGATGAGCCGGGCCGCCTCCACGCGCGCGAGGTCCAGCGCGTCCGTGCCGCTCTTGATGCGGGGCAGGAGGGCCACGTCGGGCGGTACGGGACGGAAAACGCGCGGTGCGCCGTCGGTGTGGCTGGCCAGGCCCATGGTGGTGAGCGTGTCGAGGACCCGTATGGTCTCGTCTCGAGGCAGGGCCGTGCGCTGGACGATGTCGTCGACCGTCGCGCGGCCGGACGTCACGAGGAGCCGGTACACCGACTCCTGCACGTGTGAGACTCCAGCTGCTTCGAGCACCTCGGCCCGTCCTCCCCGCTCGCCACTGGCCTGGGCGGGTGAAGACGTTACTACACAGGGAGGCGGGGGGGGGGGGCCGGGCCCCCCCCCCCCCCCCCCCCCAGCCCCGGCGCCCCCGCCCAACACAAAACCGGGGGGACCACGGGGCGCGGCGGGTGGGG
>NZ_JBEYTS010000101.1:0-19023 GCF_040643155.1 Streptomyces sp. NPDC047453
GATCACCCCGGGTCATCCCGCCTGTCTACCGTCCCGGCCCGGCCGGGACAGCGAAACAGCCAAACCCGTGATCTCAACTCGGCACACGCCCTAGTAGGGCTTGGTCAGGTGTGTATTGGTGCTGGTATGTCGCGGTGGCAGGTCGGGCAGGTGCCGGTCCAGGCCGCGAGTAGTGTCTGTGGCTCGCGGACGATCTGGTAGAGGCTCAGGCCGACGCCGCGTCTTTTGGGGCCCGGGCCAGTCGTTGCAGGGTGCAGAAGGCATGCGCGACAGAGACGAGGGTGACGTGGTGGTGCCAGCCGCCCCAGGTTCGGCCCTCGAAGTGGGCCAGGCCCAGGGCCTGCTTCATCTCCCGGTAGTCGTGCTCGATGCGCCAGCGGAGCTTGGCGAGCCGGACCAGCGTGGTCAGAGGCATGCCGGAGGGCAGGTCGGACAGCCAGAACTGCACCGGCTCGCTCTCACCGGCAGGCCATTCGGCCAACAGCCAGCACTCCGGCAACTCCGGGCCGTCGGTCATCTGCCGGACCCCGCGTCCGGCAGGCCGGACGCGCAAGGCCACGAAGCGGGAGTACATCCGCTTGCGGCCGGAGCGGCCGGTGCCGGGCCGGGAGCCTTCCCGCCACTGCACCGGCCGAGCCGCCTTCCGTCCCGCCGCGATGACCCACTCCTTCACCGAGCGTGGTTCGTCGGGATACTTGGCCACCGGCGGGCGTCCGATCCCGGAGTACGGCTCGGCCACCGGCACCGCGCCGGCGGGCTGAGCCGACAGCGTGCTGGAGATTCCCACCACGTAATTCAGGCCGCGGACCTGCAGTCCGTGCCGGAACGCGGCAGCGTCGCCGTATCCGGCGTCCGCGATGGCCAGCGGCACCTCGATCCCCCAGGAGCGGATCTCATCGGCCATGTCCAGGGCCAGCTGCCACTTCTCCACATGCCCGACGTCGTCCGGGATCTGGCAGGCGGCACGTCGGGCGACCTTGCCCGCATCGGCCTTCGCAGAGGCGGGATCCCATGTCTGGGGCAGGAACAGTCGCCAGTTGACCGCCGCAGAAGCGTGGTCGGACGCGAGGTGAAGCGAGACGCCGACCTGGCAATTGGTGACCTTGCCGGCGGTGCCGGTGTACTGCCGCGACACACACGCCGAGGCGATCCCGTCCTTCAGGAACCCGGTGTCGTCGAAGACCAGGGCCTCCGGCCCGATCACCCCCTCCATCCGCCAGGCCAGTTTCGCCCGGATGTGGGCCGGATCCCACGGGCTGCTGGTGATGAAATGGGCCAGTGCCTGCCGGTTCCCGTCCTCACCGAGCCGCGCGGCCATCGGCTCGACCGACTTACGCTGCCCGTCGGTCAGCAGCCCCCGCAGGTAGACCTGCCCCCAACGGCGCTGGTCATTGCGCGCGAACGGCTCGAACACCTCCGCCGCGAACGCCTCCAACTCACCTCGCACCACAGCAACCTCGTCCGGAGTCACACACTCCCAACGCCACACCGGATCAGAAGGACACGCACCACCGCAGCCGACCTGACCAAGCCCTACTAGGCATGACCGGCTCCCTGTCCTGCGAGACGTTGAAAGGTTACGGCGCCCCGAGTCCTCGATGGGTCTCAGAGGCGTGCGCACGCCTCGCTCAGCACCGAGCGGAGGATCGGCTCCATCTCGTCGAACTGCTCCTGGTCGCAGATCAGCGGCGGCGCGACCTGGACGACCGGGTCGCCGCGGCCATCGGCGCGGCAGTACAGGCCCGCCTCCAGCAGCCGGCGAGACACGAAGTCGAGCATCTCCAGCTCGGTCTCGTTGTCCTTGAAGCGGCCCTTGTTCACCTTGTCCGGCACCAGCTCGATGCCGTAGAAGTAGCCCTCGCCGCGAACGTCGCCGACGATCGGCAGATCCGTCAGCTTCTCCAGGGTCATCCGGAAGGCGCCCTCGTTGGCCCGCACGTGCTCGTTGAGGCCCTCGCGCTCGAAGATGTCGAGATTGGCCAGAGCCGTCGCCGTCGCGACCGGGTGCCCGCCGAAGGTGTAGCCGTGCAGGAAGGTGTTGTCGCCCTTGCCGAAGGGCTCGAAGACCTTCTCGTTCACGATCGTGGCGCCCAGCGGTGCGTAGCCGGAGGTGATCCCCTTGGCGCAGGTGATCATGTCGGGCTCATAGCCATAGCGCTCCGCGCCGAACATGTACCCCAGACGGCCGAAGGCGCAGATCACCTCGTCGCTGATCATCAGCACGTCGTACTCGTCGCAGATCTCGCGCACGCGCTTGAAATAGCCCGGTGGCGGCGGGAAACAGCCGCCGGAGTTCTGCACCGGCTCGAGGATGACCGCCGCCACCGTGTCGGCGCCCTCGTTCTCGATCGCGACCGCGATCTGGTCGGCGGCCCAGCGGCCGAAGGCCTTGACGTCGTCGTCGTGGATCGGAGCGCGGTAGAAGTTCGTGTTCGGCACCCGGAAGGTGCTCGGCACCAGCGGCTCGTAGGGCGCCTTGATGCCGGCCAGGCCGGTGATCGACAGCGCGCCGTGGCTGGTGCCGTGGTAGGCGATCGAGCGCGAGATGATCTTGTGCTTGGTCGGGCGGCCGGTCAGCTTGAAGTATTGCTTGGCCAGCTTCCAGGCGCTCTCGACCGCCTCGCCTCCACCGGTGGTGAAGAACACCCGGTTCAGGTCGCCCGGCGCATAGCCGGCGATGCGCTCGGCCAGTTCGATGGCGCTGGGGTGCGCGAACGACCAAATCGGCATGTAGCCCAGCTGTTTGGTCTGCCGCGCCGCTGCCTCGGCGATCTCGCTACGGCCGTGGCCCACCTGGTTCGCGTACAGCCCGGCGAGCGTGTCGAGATAGCGCTTGCCCGTGGAGTCCCAGACGTACGCGCCCTCGCCCGCACCATAATCGGCACGTCCTTGGCGTCGTACGCCGACATCTTGGTGAAGTGCATCCAAAGGTGCTTGCGCGCGGCGGCCTGCATCGCGCCGTGGTCGAAGGACGCGCCACCGCTAGTTTCGAGCTGACTCATGGCTGGATGAGATCACGCGGCAAGGAGGTCGCACATGCGTCATTTGACGGACGCAGCAGCCGCCGGCCCGCTCAGGTGATCGTCGTCTGAGCGCGGATCTGTGGGGGCCTGCCCACGGCTGGTGTCCTGAGTCGGAGATTCGTCCTTGGTCTGGTGTGAGTCGTTCCGGGCCGGAGATCCCGGCGCAGCCCGCGACGCACAGCGGCACCGATCGTCCGTCGGTCGGCCGCTCAGTGGCCGCGCTCCACGCAAAGCGGCGTCAGGGCCAGGCAGTTCGGGCGAACCTCCAGATGCCCTGTCCGGGACCGGACATGTCCGGTACCTGCCACGCCTAGAGCCTTCCACTGACCTGCTCAGCGTCGTTTGAATGCCGATCAGGCCCAGGCGCACACCCAGCCTGGCGACATTGAGGAGTCAGTACTGATGAAGCCCCCCTTCCTGGCAACCCTGGCCGTCGCCTCGCTTGCGACCATGTCACTCACCTGCGCAGGTACAGCCAACGCGATCTCCCCCACCGCGACCACCGTCGCCGTGGCCGCGCCCAACGCGGCAGCCGAGTCCGCAGATATCTCGCAATTGCGCCAGGAGTTCAACGACTACCTCGCCGGCCTCGATCTCGATGCCGACACTCGAGCGGCCGCCGAGGAGGCAGGCTCATCCGACGATGCACTCGTCGCGGCCGCTGCGAAGTCCCTGACCCAGGTCAAGGCAGCGCTCACCGATGCCGGCGTCGACAACGAGTGGACCTCCGGGGCCATCAACCCCGACGACTACAAGTGCTCGACCACGGACTTCCGGGAGTGGGCCCGCGGTCAGATCGCGCAGATCGACCCTGCGTCGTGGGACTGGTATCAGAACGGCTTCCTGGGTCTGTCGCCCGACCTTCTGATCCAGTACTGGACCCTGATGAAGACGCCCACCAACCCCCAGAACACCGCTCTCGGACCCAACGGAGCGAACACCGACGAGCTCGCTCGCACGTTCACGAACCTCCAGCGGTTCTGGGACGTCGACACCAGCAACGTCGGGCTCGTCTCGCTCGATGCCAAGGTCCTCGGCCCCGACGCCTCGGCCGACCGTAAGTACGTGTACGACGGCCTCAGCAAGATCAGCCCGCTCGGCGCGCTCTTCCTTCAATGGGGCGTCGAGGGCGGTCTCAGTTCGGGCAAGCTCAACGGGTTCCCGGGCGGTGTCGAAAACCCGATGTTCTCGCTCAACGCGTTCGCGATCGACCCCGCCCATGCCGGTGACTCGCAGGCGACCCTCGAGACGCTCGGCATCACCCGGCGTGTGGCGATGGGACAGGGCATCCTCCAGATGTGGAACGAGCTCGGCCTCGGCCGGGTCGGGGGACGTGCGGTGATGGCCCACGAGTTCGGGCATCAGGTCCAGTACTCGGACAATCTCTTCGAGACCGGCATCACCGACGAGGCTGAGGCCACCCGCCGTACGGAGCTGATGGCCGATGCCCTCGGCACGTACTTCACGGTCCACAAGCGCGGCGAGTCGCTCAACAAGGCGTACACTCTGCAGGATCTCCAGACGTTCTACAACGTCGGCGACTGCAGCTTCTCCAATCCCGGGCACCACGGCACGCCCAACCAGCGCTACCGCAGCTCCGCCTGGGCTGCTGACCTCGTCAAGAGTGCCGGCGACCAAGGACACATCCTCCCGAGCCTGACGGTCGCGGACTCCTTCGAGAAGGTGCT
Source organism: Streptomyces sp. NPDC047453 (assembly GCF_040643155.1). Taxonomy (NCBI): domain Bacteria; kingdom Bacillati; phylum Actinomycetota; class Actinomycetes; order Kitasatosporales; family Streptomycetaceae; genus Streptomyces; species Streptomyces sp. NPDC047453. The sequence goes on from NZ_JBEYTS010000101.1 coordinate 4,712, forward strand.
GCCCGAGATCGTCGCTCCCGACGCGCGCTGAGGAACGGTACGTCGGCCGTCGGGTCACACCCAGCCATGTCTGGCGATCTGCAGTCCCAGCTGGAAGCGGGTATCCGCTCCGAGCAGCTCCTGCAGTCGAGTGACCCGGCGGCCCACGGTGCGTTCGGACACTCCGAGCTCCCGCGCGATCGACCGGTCGGTCAGCCCGATGCTCAGCAAGCGCACGAGATGCCGGAATTCCTTCGAGCCATCCAGCACGAGTCTCTCGTCGGCGAGCGGCATCGACAGCTGCCAGTAGGACTCGAACACGCTGCGCAGCCCCGCGACGAGCCGACGATTCCGAATGTTGGCGACGTGCACCTCCTCATCGGCATCCGAGGTGACGTTGGCGGAGACCACGTCGTCGACGATGACGAGATTGATCGGAACGCCGGGAAACACCCTCGCCTGTTCGCCGGCCGCCATGCAGGTCTCCACCACCTCGATCGCCTCGGGAGACTCGAGCAGTCGACTGTCGTACACGACCCTGACCTCGATCCCGCGTGCCAGCACCTCGAAGACACCGTCCGCCGTCGCGATCGGTCGATCGTTGCGCGGAGCCATGGTCAGCGCGTCGATCCGGGTCGTCGCGGAGCTGACGAGGTCCGCGTACTCCTGCAGCGCGATCGCACCGGTCGAGATGTCGACGCCTACGTCTGCTCGCTGAGACGCGTTCCACACATCCGTCAGCTCATCGCCGATCTCTCGGATGTGCGCTGCCAGTTGCGTGTACGACTGCGCGGCCGCCTCGAGCGGGCCACGCGGCGCCCGCGCTTCGGCCATCCCCTCGACTCGCGCGACGAGGCCCGAACGCAGCAACGGCTCGAGGACGCGATCGTCCACCTCGGCCAGCGGCAGCCGACCAGCGGTGGCCAGTCGCACATAGAGTGCGCGCGCATCGTCATCCAGGCCCAAAAGCGCCTGGTCCGCGGGCAGACTGCGCCGAGGCACATGCACCGACGCCGCTGATTCCCGAGACATGCCAACTCCAGTCGTCCCGATCCAACTTCGGCCGGTCCAGCACCGGCCGGCCAGACAGCCTATAACTGGCCCTGTTCATCAGTTTGCTGTCGACGTGGCTGGTGGCATGAGACGAGTTCTCACAGTGACAGGCGCATCTGTGGCCCACCGGCGGGGCGTCATGGCCTGCGGGCCGAGCAGGGTCCAGACAGCCCTGGATGCACAGGTCCCACAACCCTAAGGAGACGCCATCGCCGGTGACAGCGATGGGGCAACTGTTCAGCTCGGCCAGGGCAACGGCCCAGATGCTGCAGGTGTGGCCGGCGAGTGGCCGGCCACACCTGACGCCTCCGGTCAGCCCATACTTTTGGCGCCGTCCAGGGACTCGCGGATGATGTCGGCGTGGCCGGCGTGCTGAGCGGTCTCGGCGATGATGTGCATCAGCACGCGGCGGGCCGACCACTGCGCGCCGGACTCGAACCACGGAGCTTTCGGCAGCGGCCGCGTGACCCCCAGGTCGGGCAGAGTGGCAACCAGGTCGTCGGTCCGGCGGGCCACCTCAGCGTAGTCGGCCAATACACCAGTCAGCTTCTCACCGGGCAGCAGCCGGAACTCGTCGGCCCGCCGGGCCCAGTCGGCCTCGGTCATGGCCGTGAAGTCCCCCATCGCCGATGGGCCGTTCAGGATGAAGTCCACCCAGGTCCGCTCGACCGCGGTGACGTGCTTGATCAGGCCGCCCAGGCAAAGCTCGCTGGCGGTGGTCCGCAGCCCGGCCTGCTCGTCGGTGAGGTCACGTGTGGTGAAGCGCAGGAAGTGCCGGTGCTTGGCCAGCATCTCCAGCAAGTCGGCGCGCTCACCGGTGACGGCCGGGGCCCCGGCCAGGTCGCGGGTGGTCTGCTCGTTGACGGTCATGGTTTCCGCCTTCCGGTGTTTGTTCCGTCGGTCGAGGACCACACTACGAGCCATTGCGGTCAGATTCTGTCCTAAAGCATGGATGGACAGAGGGCAGATCGCAGCGACGACCAACTCTCGGCATCCGCACCGCCGCAGGCCGCCACCCTGATCGCCAACCGTCGGCCAAGGGGGCACGGCGAAGGGGCATCCAGAGGAGGTCCTGACGGGGAGTCGGTGAGCTGCCGTTGATCGTCTTGGTACGGCCGTCGACGGTTGCGTCGGAACCTGATGGTCCGCGCCAAGCCACGGTCGCACGCTGCGCCTTCGCCATCGCCGAGGAGGCCGTCACAAGTCAGGGGTTGGGGAACGTGCGCCCCTGCGGTCGCTCGGAGCAGGCCCTCCGCGTCGACACCCGCACTCGGCGGACGAGCCGGCTAGCGCGCCACGCGGTAGCGGAGGTAGACGACTCTCGAGCTGAAGGTGCGTGTCTCGACGAGTTCGAGATCCACCCGGCGCTCACGCTGGGGAAAGAACGGAATGCCACCGCCAACCAGCACTGGGTAGACCCTGGCCCGGTACTCGTCGATCTGCCCCAACGCGGCCGCCTCGGCGGCGAGAGTCGCGCCGCCGATCGCGATGTCGCCTTCCCCCGGCTCGGCTCGCAACCGCTCGATCTCCTCCGCCAGGCCGCCGGAGGCCAGGCGGGCATGGCCCTGTACCGCCGACAGCGTGGTGGAGAACACCACCTTCGGGAGCGGCTTCCAGAGCGCGGTCCACTCGAGCTTTGAGTCGTCGAGCGAGGGATCCTGGTCGGCGGTCTCCCAGTACAGCATCGTCTCGTACAGCCGTCGCCCCAACAGGTGGACGCCGACCTCTCGGATCTCGTCGATCCAGGAGCGAAAGACCTCCTCGCCGGGCGCCGTCCACTCGAAGCCGCTCGTCCGGCCCGACGATGTAGCCGTCAAGTGAGACGTTCACCGAATAGGTGACGCTGCGCATCAGAAGTCCTCCTCGGTAACGGTTCGACAGTACGACCGCCGCACGCCGCAGGACTCATCGCGACTCGCGGGATCCTCTGGGCCGAGTCACCTCATGAGATCATTTCGTTGAGCAAACCTCAGTGGTCGTTTTCCCGCGGCGCTTCGCGGTGTGCCGCACGCGACGGACGTTTCAGCGTGACGCCGCCGGCGGTCGAGGATGTCCGGAAACCGACTCGTCACGTGGACCCGGTGCTCGTACGAGCGTGCGACGACGACCTGCGGCCCCCGTCCGGCGCCGGGTCGGCCGGTCCGGGCAGCCCGCTGGGACCGGCTTCTGGGACCGGGCGTCCGAGGGCCGACTCGGTGCTCTCGCCGAGGAAGCCGCCCGACTGATGCTGCCGCAGCTTGGCGTAGGCACCGTCCGCCGCGAGCAGTTCCTCGTGGGCGCCTTGCTCGACGACGCTTCCGCGGTCGAGGACGACGAGACGGTCCATGCCGGCGACGGTGCTCAGGCGGTGGGCGACCACGAGGGCCGTATGTCCGTCCATCAACCGCCACAGTGCGTCCTGGACGAGGAGCTCACTCTCCGAGTCCAGCGCGCTGGTCGCCTCGTCGAGCAGCAGGATCGGGGCGTCGCGCAGGATGGCCCTGGCGAGGGCGACGCGCTGGCGCTGGCCGCCCGAGAGTTTGACTCCCCGCTCCCCCACCAGAGTGGCGAAGCCGTCGGGGAGTTGGTCGGCGAACTCCGTGACGTGCGCGGCCGCGGCCGCCGCGTGGATCTCCTCGTCGGTGGCGCCGGGCCGGGCGAAGGCGATGTTGTCCCGCAGGCTGCGGTGGAACATGGCGGGTTCCTGCGGGACGTAGGCAATCAGTGAGCGCAGGTCGGTCTGGCGCAGCCGGCTGATGTCCTGACCACCGATCCGGATGCGTCCGTCGTCAATGTCCGACATCCGCAGCAGGAGCCGGGTGAGCGTGGTCTTGCCACCGCCGGACCTGCCGACCAGGCCGATCCGTGCGCCGGCGGGCACGTCCAGGTCGAGTCCCTGGAAACTCGGCTTCGCACCCGTGTGGGCGAAGGTCACCGCCTCGAAGCGGATGCCTGTGTCCCTCGGTGCGAGCGGTTCGGGTTTCGTCGGGTCGCGGGTAGTTCCACAGTGACGCGGATCCCGCCGGCGGAGCGCGGAGTGAGGGCGAGTGTTCCGCCGTGTGCGTGGGTGATGGTTTTGACGATTGCCAGGCCGAGGCCGACGCCCGCGTGGTCGGTGCGTATGCGTTCGGTGCCGCGCTGGAACGGTTCGGTGAGCGTCGAGACCAGCTCTGGGGTGAGCTGCTCCCCAGTGTTTTCGACAGTGAGCACCGCAGTCTTGGGGCGGACACTGGTATTGACCCACACGGTGCCCTGCGCAGGCAGGTTGTGGACGATCGCGTTGTGCACGAGGTTCGTGGTCAACTGCAGGAGGAGCGCCTGCGATCCGATCGTGGGGGTGATGTCGCCGCAGGTCTCGATGGTGACGCCATGCTTCTCCGCGAGGGGGAGGAGTGTTTCGGTGGCTTCTTCCGCCATGAGGGACAGGTCGACGTGCTCTCGGACGAAGGACCGCTGCTCAGCGCGGCTGAGTAGGAGCAGCGCCTCGGTAAGGTCGATCGCCCGGGTGTTGACGGCGTGGAGGCGGTCGATGACTTCGCCGGTGTCGCAGTTCGGATCGGTGCGGGCCACGTCGAGAAGTGCCTTCGAGATCGCCAGCGGAGTGCGCAGTTCGTGAGAGGCGTTGGCTGCGAATCTCTGCTGTTCGGCGACGTGTGCTTCGAGCCGTGCCAGCATCGTGTCGAAGGCGTCGGCGAGTTCGCGGAACTCGTCTTTGCGGCCCGGTAGCCGGATTCGATGGGAGAGCGATCCGGTCGAGGCCAGGCGGGTGGCGCCCGTGATGCGAGTCAGCGGGCCGAGCATCCGGCCGGCGAGGATCCACCCTCCCACGGCGCTGAAGACCAGAAGGAACGCCAACACTGCGGCTGCCCTCGGGGCGAAAACGTGCAGGAGGTTGGACCGGATGGGAAAAACACCATGAGTGGAGGTGCCAGTGGAGCCGGGGACGATGAGCGCGCGCTCGGGGACGTAACGCAGGAGGAACAACCACACCGCCGCGAGCAGCAGGACGCCGGCAAGCATGAGGAACCCGGTGTAGCTGAGGGTGAGTTTGAGGCGAACGCTCAACCCAGATGCTCTATCCACGCTCGCCTCCCTTGTGACCGGCCTCTGGGTGCGTGTCGATGCGGTAACCGACGCCTGGCACGGTGGCGATGATCCAGGGTTCTCCGAGACGCTTGCGCAGTGCCGAGACGGTGATGCGTACGGCGTTGGTGAACGGGTCGGCGTTCTCGTCCCACGCGCGTTCCAGGAGTTCTTCGGCGCTGACGACACCGCCGTCGGCGGCGACGAGGACTTCGAGCACTGCGAACTGCTTCCTGGTCAGCGCAACGTAGCGGCCGCCCCGGTAGACCTCTCTACGGAACGGGTCAAGGCGCAGACCTGCGATCTCTCGCACGGGAGGCCTGCTGTGGGCGCGCCTGCGGTCAAGTGCTCTGAGCCTGAGCGCGAGCTCTTGCAGTTCGAACGGCTTGGTGAGGTAGTCGTCGGCGCCGAGTCCGAACCCGGAGGCCTTGTCGTCCAGACGGTCGGCCGCGGTGAGCATGAGGATCGGCATGCCGCTGCCGGAGGCGACGATGCGTGTGGCGATCTCGTCACCGGACGGTCCGGGGATGTCGCGGTCGAGGACAGCGATGTCGTAGGCGTTGACGCCCAGCAGTTCCAGAGCGGTGTCGCCGTCACCTGCGATGTCGGCCGCGATCGCTTCCAGGCGCAGGCCATCGCGGATGGCTTCTGCCAGAAAGGGTTCGTCCTCGACGATCAACACGCGCATGCGCTCGATGCTACGAGCCGGCGCATATCGTCGGCGTATCGAAAATCCCCTACGTGCCGACAACACCACGCTGCCTTGACTGGCGGAATGAACCACACCCGCCGACCCCGCCCAGGACCCGAGGACGCGGCAGTGACCGGCAGTGAGCGCGGACAGACGATGACGCAGCTGGACACGGCGGTGACCGGACAGGACGGCGCCAACCGCCGGGATACCGCCGCCGGGACCTGGCGCGCGGGCATCCGCCAGGCGATCCGCATCGCCTCGCGGCCGGACCCTTGGAAGCGCGGCCCGGTGGTCGCGGCGCTGGCGCTGCTGCTCGGCCTGGTCATGCTGCTGCACGCGCAGATCACGGACCGCGGGGGCCTCGGCAGCCTGGTGGAGACCTTCCTGCCGTGGTTCGGCCTGTTCATCCCGGTGCTGCTGGCCGGGGCGCTGTGGCGCCGCTCCGTCCCCGCGGTGGCTGCGCTGCTGCTGCCGGTCACGGTGTGGCTGAGCCTCTTCGGCGGGCTGCTCGGCGACAAGTCCCACCCGGGCAGCGACCTCACCGTGGCCAGCCACAACGTCGGCGCCGACAACCCCGACCCGGCCGGCACCGCGCGCGACCTGGCCGCCTCCGGGGCGGACCTGCTGGCCCTGGAGGAGATCGCCCCGCAGGCGAAGCCGCTGTACGAGAAGGAGTTGGCGAAGGTGTACCCGTACCACACGGTGCAGGGCACGGTCGGGCTGTGGAGCAGGCTGCCGCTGTCGGACACCCAGCCGGTCGACATCAAGATGGACTACGGGCCGCTGGCGGACACCAAGCCGGTCGAGGTCAAGATGGCCTACACCCGGGCGCTGCGCACCACGGTGGCCACGGACCACGGGCCGCTGACGGTGTATGTGGCCCACCTGGGGTCCGTACGGCTGTTGCCCAGGAATGGCTTTTGGACGGCCTCACGGGACAGAGGCGCACAGGCACTCGGCGAGGCCATCGCCGCCGATCCGAGTGAGCGGGTGGTGCTGCTCGGTGACCTGAACGGCACCGTGGACGACCGCTCGTTCGCCGACATCACCTCGCAGCTACACTCGGTCCAGGACGCGGCCGGGGACGGCTTCGGCTTCAGCTGGCCGACGAAGTTCCCGGTGGCGCGGATCGACCAGATCCTGGTCCGCGGCGTGCAGCCGGAGAGCTCGTGGGTGCTGCCGGCCACCGGCAGCGACCACCTGCCGGTGGCGGCCGGAATCAGCTGGTGAACAGCGTGTCACGCCTCCAGATCCGCCGTACCTGAGAGGCTCTGCCCGTCAACGTCGCCCACACATCAGCCAACGCCCCCCAATAGGTCACTGACCTGCGACAACTCCAGTTTTAGTTCAGTCAACACACCCCGTACCTTCGCAACGCTCTGGTGCACGATCGTGCGTTCGTCCTCGCTCAGGGTGCAGTCCGGCAGACCGGAGACGGTGCGGTTGGCGGCCGCGACGCAGGCGTGGCAGGAGGTGACCAGGTCCAGGAACTCCACCGTCCGGTCGATGTGACGGACGGCCGGGGCCATGGGGCTGGTACGGTCGGCATCCTCATCCTCGCGGGCCTGCCGGCTGCGTTCGTTCTGGGCCTGGTTGACCTGGAAGCGGGCGGCATCGTCGGCCATCGCCTTGAACGCGACGTCCGGGCGGCGCAGCAGACCCGTGACCGCCGTGGTCGCCACCGACTCATCCCGGGTGAGCTCCTCCACCACCCGGACCTTCTCCTGTTCCGACACCTTCGCTGCGACCGTCGGCCGCCTCAGGAAGTCCGAGGTCACCGCCGCGGCGACCTCTTCGGCCCGGGCCAGCGAGTGGATGGCGGTGATCTTCTCCTCCGGCGAGACGGGGTTCGCGACCTGACGTCCGACCCTCCGCCTGGCATCGTCGACCGTCCACCGGCTCTTGCCCACGGGCAAGGTCTTGATCGCGGCGAACCGCTCTACCTCGTCAGGAATGCTGCCCAGGACCCGGTGAACGGTGAAGGACACCCCCGCTCGACGATATTTCTTCGGCCACCGCGCCGCTGTCCAGCGGACGTTCACCACCGTACTGTGGCAGAGGCCGATGTCCTCCGCGAGCCGGGCCAGGGTCTGGCGGACGCTGAACAGGTCCCGGCCGGGCGGGGCCGCCCCGTCGTCGGGCAGACGCATCGGCTCGATCTCCAGCGCACGGTCACCGATGGTGAACTGCCCCTGCGCCTGCTGTTCGAGTACCTGACGGAGCTCGGTCACAATCTCGTCATAACGGAACCGGCTGACAGCTCCGACCCTCTCGGACTCCTCGGACACGGTTTTCACCCCCCAAGCGCGGGCCGGGCACGGCATTTCAAGCCGTGACAGGACGGGGCCCGCTTCCATCATCCAGAGTCAGACCGAAACTCCAAAGAATGGAGTAAATGACCACAATTGGCCAATTCATGATCGAAGTTGGATTCCAGGCATGTTCAGCCAGTGGTCATTGTGAATGTTTGGTGCACAATTCCTTCCGGCGTCTCCAGGCCCCGACCACACATCACACCGGCTACCGCTCCCCCATCCTTTGTCAGCCGGACAGCGTCTTGTGCAGGGCGTCGAGGCCATCGCGATAGATCCCGGTGAACAGGTCGACCACCTCGTCATCGCTGACGCCGACGGGGGCGAAGCGCCCGGACCACTGCACCTCGGCGAGGTCCTCGTGGCCGGGAACCGCGTGGACCCGGATGGTGGAGACGTAACCGGTAACGGGGAAGGGTGCTTCGACAACGGCGTAGCTGTAGTGGCGTTCGGTCTCGTTGAAGTCCACCAGGCGCTCGACGATGACCTCGCCGTCGGGGTTCTTCAACTGACGGACCCGGCCTCCTTCGAGCGTGGTGCTCTCAAGGATGTACGGGAGCCAGTCGGGCAGGGTGTCGAAGCCGCCGACGAGGCTCCACACCTTCTGGGGCGAGGCCGGCACTACCCGGCTGACCGAGGTCGATGCCATGGTCGTTCTCCTGATTCTGGGGTGGGGGGTTGGGACGGTCAGGCGCCGTTGGGGAGCAGGGCAGCGGGGTTGACCAAGCCGCTGGCACGCAGGTCGTGCCAGAACGCGGCCGGGACGGTCTCGTTCAGGGCAGCGACGTCCTCGGCGATGCGGCTGGGCCGGGTGGCGCCGGGGGCGGCGGCGGCGGCCACGGGGTGGGCGAGGGAGAACTGCAGGGCGGCTGCCTTGATGCCGACGCCGTGCTTCTCGGCGAGGGCCTTGAGCTTGCCGACGCGCTCGATGATCTCCGGCGGTGCCTGCTGGTACTCGAAGTGGGCGCCGCCGGCGAGGATGCCGGAACTGTAGGGGCCGCCGACGACCATGCCGACGTTCTGCTCTTGGGCCATGGGCAGCAGCCGCTGCAGGGCGTGCTCGTGGTCGAGGAGGGTGTAGCGGCCGGCGAGAAGGAAGCCGTCGGGCTGGGGCTCGTCCAGGGCCAGGGTCAGCTCGATCGGCTCGGTGCGGTTGACACCCAGGCCCCAGGCCTTGATGACGCCCCCGTCGCGCAGCCGCGACAGCACCCGGAAGGCTCCGGTGCGGGCCTCTTCGAACTTCTGAAGCCACAGGTCGCCGTGGAAGTCCTGGGAGACGTCGTGGACCCAGACGATGTCGAGCCGGTCGACGCCCAGGCGCTTGAGACTGTCCTCGATGGAGCGCTCGGTGGCCTCGGCGGTCCACTCGTGGAGCATCTTGTTGGGGTTGCCGTGCTCGAAGATCCCGCCCTTCTCGCCGAGTTCGCGGACGGCGGTCTCCGGCTCGTCGAGGATGACGCGGCCGACCTTGGTGGACAGCACGTAGGAGTCGCGGGGCTTGACCGAGAGCACCTTGCCCAGGCGCTCCTCGGCGAGGCCGGCTCCGTAGAAGGGGGCGGTGTCGTAGTAGCGGATGCCCTGGTCCCAGGCAGCCTCCACGGTGGCGAGGGCCTCCTCGTCGGGGATCGCGCGGAACATGTTGCCGAGCGGGGCGGTGCCGAAGCCGAGACGGCCGGGGAGGATTTCCTTGAGGGACATGATGATGCCTTCTCGATCGATGTCCCCGCGTCGGAGACATCCCTGACGCAGGGAACGAGGCATGAGGCGGCTCTGCCGGCGGAGCCGTGGCACTGGGTGCCACAGCGGCACCCCGCCAGAGCCGGAGGCGTAGCTCAGACCGCCGCCGGGCGATCCAGCAGATTCGGGTACAGGCGGACGCCGGGGCCCACGAGAAAAGCGGCCTTCCCTGCTACCAGCCTCGCTGCGGTACGCACGGCCTCGCAAGTTGGGCTGACCGGGACCAATATGAGGTCAACGGCCGTTTTCACCCTGAGGTGTCGCGGGCATCATTCCTTCAGAGTTCCATCTCAGCTACGCCGGCGTGGCGCAGGGCCCGCTGTGCGGTGCGGATGACGCGGCGGGTGGTGATGGCGGCGATCTACGGCCGTCTGGTGGAGGCGCGGAGCAAGGAGTAGGCCCACGCCGAGACCGGCGGTGCCAGGCCGGACATGTCCAGGATGCAGGCAGTGGAAGTGAGCAGCCTGGGAGGTGAGCCATGCACCGTCGCGAGGTATTCGATCAGGCGGCCGGGATACGCGCCGGTGGTCGTCTGTGGCCGGACGAATTGCTGGTGGCCGGAGTGCGGGTGGATGCCCTGGGCCGCATCGCTTACTGGGATGCGGGGGCTGAGGCCCTGCTCGGTTACCCGGCGGAGGAGGTGCTGGGCAGCCGGGGGGAGCGGCTCGTCCCGGCGGAGGGCCGTCCCGGCGCCCGGTCGCTGCTGGAGCGGCTCACCCTGGGCCGTGCAGCGACGAGGCCGTGCAGGGTGCGGCACCGGGACGGGCACCTGGTGGACCTCGCAGTGTGCGCCCACCGGGTCCCTGAACCGCCCGGCGCCGACGGTCACGTGCTCGCATTCCTCGTGGACGTTTCCGCAGCGCTGGAGATGCGGGTGTCCCGCGCCATCATGGAAGGCCTGTGCGTCCAGTCGCCGGTCGGGCTGTCCGCCCTCGACAGCGAGCTGCGCTTTCTGCGGGTCAACAGCGCCCTGCAAGCGATCAACGGCGTGCCCGAGGCCGAGCACCTCGGCCGGCGGGTATCCGACCTGCTGCCCGATATAGACACCGCTGAGGTGGAGACTGTGATGCAGCGGGTGCTGGACACCGGCGAGCCCGTGGTCCACCTCCGCGTGACGGGCCGCACCCCGGCGGCCCCGCATAAGGACCGGGTGTGGTCCTGCTCCTACTTCCGCCTGGAAGACACCCGGGGACGTCCGTTCGGCGTCGGCGCCTCGGTGATCGACGTCACCGCACAGGACCGGGCCGAGCACGCGGCCGCGGAGAGCCACCGGCGGCTCGACCTGCTCAACGAGGCCGGCACCCGCATCGGCACCATCCTGGACATGCGGCAGACCGCGCAGGAACTGGCCGACGTGGCGCTGCGCGGACTCGCCGACATCGCCACCGTGGACCTGTTGGCGGCGGTCGCCGACGACGCCGCGGAGCCCGGCAGCGACCTGACCGACGGCATCGCGGTACGGCGGCTCGGCAAGTCCGCGGCCCCGGGCTCGCCGGCAGCCGAGGTCCTCGCCCCGCTGGGCGCGACCCTGCACTTCCCGCTGGACGCACCGTATGTGCAGGCCATAGCACGTCGGGACCCGTTCGTGGTCGTGGAGGTGGACGAGCGAGCCATCGGCGCCTCCTCCTGCCACACCGACGTCGTCCGGCGGCTTCGCGAGCTGGGGGTGCACTCGCTGCTGATGGTCCCGCTGCTCGCCCGCGGCAGGGTGCTGGGGGCGGCCGGCTTCTTCCGGTCGTTCCCCTCCCAGCCCTTCTCGCCCGACGACGTGACGCTCGCCCGCGACATGGCCTCCCGCGCGGCGGTCTTCCTCGACAACGCCCGCCTGTACACCCGCGAGCACGACACCGCCGTGACGCTGCAACGCACTCTGCTGCCGCACCGGCTGACGCCCCCGCCCGGAATCGAGGTCGCCCACTGCTACCGGCCTGCGAGCGACGTCAACGAGGTCGGCGGTGACTGGTACGACGTCGTGGAGATGCCCGGCGGACGGGCCGCCCTGGTGGTCGGGGACGTTATGGGGCACGGCATCGAGGCCGCTGCCGCCATGGGTCAGCTGCGCAGCACCATGCGCGCGCTCACCCGCCTGGCGCTGCCCCCGGAACAGCTGCTGCGGCAACTCGACACCAGCCTGCTCGACACCAGTCCGACGGACCTTCCTGACGCACTCCTGGCCACCTGCATCTACGCGGTCTGCGACCCGGCGGCCAGCCGCTGCTCGATCACCCGGGCAGGCCATCCCCCACCTGCCGTCGTCCACCCCGACGGCACCGCCGAACTGCTGGAACTGCCCGCCGGCGCGCCGCTGGGAGTCGACGGCACCGACTTCGTACCGACCGAGCTGCTGCTGCCCCCGGGCAGCATTCTCACCCTCTACACCGACGGCCTCGTCGAGACCCGCTACGCGGACCTCGACGAGCGCCTGACCCAGCTTTGCGACGTACTGACCGCCAACTCCACGCTGCCGCTGGACGCCCTCAGCCGAACCGTAATGAACCAAATCGCCCCCCACCCCGACGACGACGTCGCCCTCCTACTCGCCCGGATCAACCGCCCGGAGCCGTAGGGTCAGCCGGGCTGCCGCTGGGGGACGGCAGCCCGAGATGGACGTCCAGCTCACCTCGGTTCTAGCGCAGGCCCACGCCAGTAGTGTTTCGTCGGGTTCCAGCTAGAAGACTGCTGAAGATCTTGTCGTGGGCTGTCCGGCCGTAGGCCGGGCGGCCCTTCTTGCTTATGCGGTGGCCGGAGTGAGGTGCCAGCTGCCGTTGGACCTGGTGAGTCCGAGGTTGATCAGTCGGCGGAGGTTGAGGGCGGCGGCGCGGTGGTGGATCCAGAGGTTGTTGGCGATGACGCCGCGGTAGGGGACCCGGCGGTTTCCCTTGGCGACCAACCAGGCGATGGCGCGTTCGACTGGGGGCCGCCATCTGCGGTATTCGTCCTGCCAGACGGGGTCGGTGGCAGCCTGGCGGCGGGCTGCGGTGAGCAGTTCGTGCTTGGGGTGGACGTTGAGGGTGCGCCCGGTCTTGGAGGTAGTGCAGCGTCCGCGCAGGGGGCAGTCGGTGCACACGCGCTTGAACTGGGCGGTGCGAGCGCCGTCCGCTTTGACCTGTCCGAGGTTGGCGGTGTGTCCGGCCGGGCAAGTCGCGGTGCCCGCCGCCGAGTCGACGCGGAAGTCGTCGATGGTGAAGCCGCCGGGGATGGCCTGCCGCAGCGGTGGCGGTTTGATCACCAGGGTGTGGCCCTCGGCCTGCAGGTGCGCGCGCAGGTCGCCGGTGCCGTATGCGGAATCGCCGAGCACGGTTAACTCCTGGCCCTTGTCCTCGTCGGCCAGCAGATCGCAGGCGACAGCGGCCTCGTGGTTGTCGGGGCCGTAGCCGCTGGTGAGGGCAACCGCGGTGAACAGCCCGGTCTCCGGCTCGAAGGACGCATGCCCTTTGAAGCCGTCCTGGTGGCGGGTTCGGTTTTTGTGGATGTGCCGCGCGTCCGCATCCACGGTGGACACGGTCCGGTCCGTCACCGTGCGCTTGGCGATGCGCCAGCGGCCGTCGCGCCCGTCGGAGTCCTCGGCCGGCTCCACGTCCTGGCCCGCGACCAGGGCCAACAGGCCCACTGCGTTCGCCGCCCTCTCGCCCAGTTCCTGTTCGGGCAGGTGCCCGAGCAGGTTGAGGGCGTCGGTGACCAGCGCGTCGACCAGCGCGGCGCGGGCGGCCTCGTCGTCCCAGGCGATCCTCGGCTTGCCGGGGTCGGTGTAGTCATGCGCCGTGCACCACTGCTCCGCGGTCTCCTCCGCGCCGGGGACCTCGCGGATCACCCGTCGGACGGCGGAGATGATCTGGGTGACGGTGTCCTGGGTGGCCACCGCGTCATCGAGGACGGTGGAGTCCAGTGCCCGCCGCTGCTTGCCCTTCAGCACGCCGGTCGCGGCCACGACCTCTTTGACCTTGGTGAAGATCCGCGTCGGGTCGGCCGAGTGACGCAGCCGGCGCCGGAAGTACGTCAGCAGCGACGGGTCGAAAGCGGTGTCGTACAGGCCGAGCCCGCAGGCGGCCTTCCACCGCAGGTCACACCGCAACTCCTGGACTGTCTCGAAGTCCGACAGCCCGTGCAGGCTCTGCAGCACCACGGTCGCGGCCAGGACCTGCGGCGGCAGACTCGGACGGCCGTTGGACGAGGGGTACATGTCGGTGAACATCCCTGGCGGGAACAGCCCCTCGCGATGCTCGGCGAGGAACGCGAACACACTCCCTGCCGGGATCAACTCCCGGCAGGTCTCCCACACATCCGGCCCAACCAGCTCCCCGGCCCATTCCCCCTGCATACCTACAAGACTGGCCCCGACTCCACCGAGCCGGGGCCAGAACCCGAGATTTTCAGCAGTCTTCTAGTAGGACTCCGTTAGGTTGCTCTGGTTCTTGGGTTTGGGCTGGTGGTGGACGTTCTGGGCAGCGGGCGGTGGCAGGTGGTGCAGGTGCCGG
>NZ_JBEYTS010000102.1:0-18303 GCF_040643155.1 Streptomyces sp. NPDC047453
TATGCCGCTGAGCGTCCGTTCCTGGACGTGCGTCTGCGGGGCGACCCATGACCGGGACGCGAACGCGGCGAAGAACCTCCTGGCCGCCGGGCTGGCGGTGTCGGTCTGTGGAGCCGGCGTAAGACCTCAACGGAGAACTCCGGGCGGGCGGTCGGCGATGAAGCAGAAAACCTCACAGCGCGAGCCGTGAGAATCCCCCTCCTTCAGGAGGGGGAGAAGTCAACTCAGACAGCCAGACCACGGAGTGGCTCACCTGCTTGGGGAAGTCGGCAGCGATGATCACTTGCCGGGGGCGCTGTAGCAGTTCCGGGCTCCACTCCCCGTCCACGTGGTCGAGCAGGCGCTGCTTGCACACGTCGATCTCGATGGCCTGCCCCCTGCGCGACAGGTCGTCGCGGTGCGCCTGGGCCAGGGTGCCGAGGCCGAAACGGGACACCAGAGCGGCGTAGGCGATCGCCTGGAGGTGCACGTCCCGGTCGGCCCTTCCGCGGGCCATCCGGACCGCCTCGGCGAGTGTCGGAGCCAGCTCAGCCAGGAGGCCGAGGCCCGCGGCCGACTGCCGGCCTCCGGTGCGCGTGCGGCGGACGTCGGTCCCGCCCGGCCGGTACCTGGTCCAGGTCCGGGTCTGGGTACGCTCTGGTGAGGTCCAGCCGCCGGCGCTTGCGTTCCCACTGCCGAAGCCACTTCCGTGCCCGACACCAGAGAGTCCTGCATTTCCCCTTGTCACAACGGGTTTGCAGGGCCGCGCGGGAGCGTCAAAACCCTCCTCTCTCCCCTTGTTCCTGAGTTGGTTGTCGGTGGTGGGGGAGATCACCGGATCCGGGCCCGGTCCCCTCGATGGCCGGTGGCCGGTCGCGGACGACGGGAGGGCGAGCCTGATGGCGGGCAAGAGGAAGGCGAATGAGGCGGGTCGACCAACGACCTGCGCAGCGACGTGCTGCGCGTCCTCGGGGTGTTGAAGGTCGCCACCGCCGAACAGATCCAGCGGCTGTCCTCACCGCACCTGACCTACCGGCACACGCTGAAGAAGACAGCCGCTCAACGGAAGGAAGCATGCACCCCCCGGTGGTGCGGCGAACGACCTGCGGCGCCACGTCGGCCTGCAGCGCGTCCGGGTACGCGCGCTGCCCGCGGCCGCTACACGGAGTGGGTCGGCTTCTACAGCAAGGTCACACGTCGTGGTGCGGCTCATCGAGCAGACGGGCGGCCGGGAGCGCGTGCTGGGACCTGGATAGCGCAGGGCGAGATCGTGGCGTAGCCGCTGTCGGCGGTGCTGGTCGGGGGCGAGGAGGAGTGGGAGGGCGTGAACACCTTCCTCGACGGCGAAGGGCTGCTCCAGATCGGTCAGGCCCTCGCCGTGCACGCCATGATGACCTCGTCCGGTGAGTGGCCCGGTACCTGGATACCTTTTATGGCGGACGATCCGGAGGACGCGTTCGCCGGGCTCTTCCTCGACAGTGAGACGGGGAAGGTCGACCGCTGGGGCTTGATGGACGTGCCTACGCCGGGAGGGAAGCCGTCGCGGGTTACCTCGCATGCGTGGCTGACGGGCTGGCGGCCCGCGGCTGACCGCAGCGCCGTATTCGACATGCGGGAAACCCCGCCACCGGCTTGGCGCCGACGGCGGGTTCCTCGTCAGATGCGTGGCCTCGTCGCCCCATGGGTGCCAGAGGTCAGAGCATCTTGCACTTGACCACGTCCTGGGAGGCGTCGCAGTTGTTGAACCGATCGCGGTCTGTGTCACCCGGTAGGGATCCGGGTCGAGTGGTGGGGACTCGGGGGCGGACCTGAGACCGAACGCGCTCATCGTCCCGCTGTTGGTGTACCTGGACATGGATGAACGTCCGCAGATGGTCTCTTTCTTGGGGTCCTTGTACCGGGTGTCGTTGAGGGCGTGGTCCTTGTCGTCCTTCTTGATTGTCACCGTCTGGACACCATCCGGTCCCGTGTGCAGGCTGGCGAGACGGGTCGGGGGTTGAGGATGGAATGCGTAGCGTCTGCGTGATCGGGGAAGCGTGTCCGACCGTGGGTGCCTTGCGGTTTGGGACGTCGCGGGCCGGCGTTGGGAGGCTGGGCAACGCTGCGACGCGGGACTGGGCCGTGGCGCTTTCGCGGGTCGGCATGGTGAAGTTCCTGCCGAATGCCTTGCGGTTGGCGGTCCGGGCGGGCCGGGCTGCTGGTCGTCGCCCGCTCAATGGCCTGGAGTAGTTGTGGAGTTGGTGTCTGGGTGGGGTGATGCGCGAGGGTGTTCTGTTCTCTGTCGATTGCGGTCTTGTCAGTGGGCTGTGTGGCGGATAAGACTGCCGATGTGAGTGGTCACGCTGAGGTTTGTGTCTGCTGCTGTGGTGTTGCTTCGCATGTGGTTGCTGCCGTTGTGGTGGTCGGGCTGCGGTCTACGGGTGCGAGTGTCCGTTGTGGAGGGGCGGCGCTGCAGTGATGTGGCGCGTGTGCGCGCCGACGGCTGAGGGCGTGGTGGATCCCGCGCGTGGACCACCTTCCTTGCGAGCAGTGCGAACTGCACGATCCGTTGATTTTTCGGATGGAAGGTGGAGCAGCTCGTGGGTCATGTGCGCAAGACGGGAGTGAGTCGGCGGCGTGTGCTGGGCACGGCAGCCGGACTGGCCGCGGCCGCGGCGGGAGTACCGTCCGCGGCCGCGTTCGCGGCGCCGCCGCAGACGCTGCCGGAAAAGGCCCGCTGGAACAGACACGCCGCCCACGTGACGATCACGCGGGACGACTGGGGCGTTCCGCACATCGTGGGCACGTCCGATGCCGACGCGGTGTTCGGAATGATGTACGCGCAGGCTGAGGACGACTTCAACCGGATCGAACGAAACTACCTCGTGGCCCTGGGCCGCCTCGCCGAGGCCGAGGGAGAGAGCGCCATCTGGCAGGACCTGCGCCAGCGGCTGTTCCTCGACCCGGAGGCGCTGAAGAAGGACTATGCGAAGGCTCCGGCGTGGCTGCGCACGTTGATGCAGGCCTGGGCGGATGGGCTCAACTACTACCTCGCGACACACCCCGAGGTGCGTCCGCGCGTGCTCGACCGGTTCGAGCCGTGGATGCCGCTGAGCTTCTCGGAGGGCAGCATCGGCGGCGACATCGAGTCGGTGCTGCTCACCCAGCTCGAAGCCTTCTACGGCAAGCGGGACGTGCCGATGACCGACGCGGAACGCGGGCTGGTGCTGCGCGAACCCACGGGGTCGAACGGCTTCGCGATCGCGCCGAGTCACACGCGTGACGGCCACGCGTTGCTCCTGATCAACCCCCACACCAGCTTCTTCTTCCGCTCGGAACAGCATGTGACGAGCGGCGAGGGGCTCAACGTCTACGGTGCCGCCACCTGGGGCCAGTTCTTCATCTACCAGGGCTTCAACGCGCACACGGGGTGGATGCACACGACGAGCGGCGTCGACAACATCGACGAATTCACCGAGACGATCGTGACGGGGGCCGACGGGATCCGCTACTACCGCTACGGCGACGAACTGCGCCCCGTCACCACGACGACGATCACCTTGTCCTTCCGTACCGAGGAGGGCGGACAGGACAAGCGCAGCTTCACCACGTTCGCCACCCATCACGGCCCCATCGTGCGTGAGGCGGACGGCAAGTGGATCGCGTGTGCGCTGATGAACAAGCCTGTCGAGGCGCTCACGCAGAGCTTCCTGCGCACCACGACGGGGAACTACGCGGACTATCTCCGGGTGGCGGGCCTGAAGGCGAACAGCTCGAACAACACGCTCTTCGCGGACTCCAAGGGTGAGATCGCCTTCCTGATGCCGCAGTTCATGCCGGTGAGAGACGATCGTTTCGACTATCGCAGGCCCGTCGACGGCAGTGATCCGACGACCGACTGGCACGGACTGCACAGCCTGGACAGCATGCCGCACGTCGTGAACCCGAAGAACGGCTGGGCGTTCAACACGAACAACTGGCCGTGGACCGCCGCCGGTGCGGACAGTCCCAACGCGGCAGACTACCCGCGGTACTTCGACAGGGTCGGCGAGAACCCGCGCGGGTCACAGGCGGAGCGGGTGCTGTCCGCGCGTGACGACTTCACCCCGCAGACATTGATCGAGGCCGCGTTCGATCCGTACCTGACGGCTTTCGCACGGCTGGTTCCCGGGGTCGTCGCAGCGTGGAACCAACTGCCCGAGGGCAACAGGCAGAAGGCGGCGCTGGCCGGCCCTGTCGGTCTGCTGCGTGACTGGGACCACCGGTGGGCCGCGGAGTCGACCGCGACGTCAGTGGCCGTGTTCTGGGGTGAAGACCTGTGGGCGCTCACGTCCCAGGCGGCGGGGGACGCAGGAATGTCGGTGTGGGACTACATGGCCGACCGCGCCAGTGACGCGCAGCGACTCGACGCGCTCGAGACCGCGACACGGCGACTGGCACGGGACTTCGGCAGCTGGAAGGTGTCCTGGGGCGACATCAACCGCTACCAGCGCAACGACGCAGCGATCGTCCAGCAGTTCAGCGACGCCAAGCCGAGCATCCCGGTGCCCTTCGCCTCATCGCGCTGGGGCTCCCTCGCCTCGTTCGGAGCGAAGGCCTACCCGGGAACGAAGCGTTACTACGGCACCAGCGGCAACAGCTTCGTAGCGGTGGTGGAGTTCGGGCCGCGACTGCGTGCCTGGGCTGTGACGGCGGGCGGCGCGAGCGGACACCCCGATTCACCGCACTTCGACGACCAGGCCGAACGCTACGCCAAGGGTGACCTGCGACCGGTCTACTTCTATGCGGATGACCTCAAGGGGCACATCGAGCGGAGGTACCGTCCAGGCAGATAGGGTCGGCCCTTGCGCCGACGACGCGGAATCGAGCCGCAGATGGCTTTCGGCTGAAGCCTTGCAATGCCTTTCGCCGCGTAGGCGACCGATCTTTACGGCGCCCATGCTGACCAGCCCCGCCAGGAGCACATTGCCGGGCGGGGCTGGTGTGTTGGCAGGAGATGGGGCCGCCTTCGCACCCAGCTACGGCCCTGGTCACGGCTGTCGCTCGCGCTTCAGCCCTGTCAGCGGTTCCGTAAGGACGGAAGGCGTGGGAACTTTCCGGTGCGAAGGCTGCTGTCGGCCGGGCCACGGTCATCGCGGACGGCGGCTACCGGGGTACCGGCCTGTTTATCCCGCACCGCCGTGAACGCGGGCGGGCCGAGCTGCCAGCTTGGAAGGAGGAGCGCAACGCCTCCCACCGCAAGGTGCGGGCCCGCGTCGAGCACGTCTTCGCGCGGATGAAGGCCTGGAAGATCCTTCGCGACTGCCGTCTGAAGGCGACGGTGTTCACACCGCCATGCTCGGCATCGCTCGGCTGCACAACCTCGCCCTCACGGGATCACTCCCGCCCCATACGAGACCAGAGAGGTCCGAGGGAGGCGGCTCCCCACCTCTCCGGCTCGGAGAATGCTCAGTCGATACAGAACTCGTTGCCCTCGATGTCCAGCATCGGGATGCACGCATCATTGCCGTCATACAGTGTTCGCACGTGTACCGCGCCGAGCGGGATCAGTCGCGCACATTCGGCCTCAAGTGCGGCGAGGCGTGCTTCACCCACGAGACCGGTGCCGACCCGCACATCAAGATGCACGCGGTTCTTGACGGCCTTCCCTTCGGGGACGCGCTGGAAGTACAGTCGCGGGCCCACTCCTGAGGGATCTACGCAGGCGAACCATGAATCCCGCTGCTCAGGTGGCTGCGAACGAGTGAAATCGTCCCAAGTGGCATACCCCTCCGGCGGCGGCGGTACGACGTACCCCAACACCTCGCACCAGAAGCGAGCGAGGCGCTCAGGTTCTGCGCAGTCAAAGGTGACTTGAAACTTCTTGATCGCTGACATCGGCGCACCATAGCAGGGGGACTCCGCCGCTCATTTCGCCAGGCGGATCCACCTGCCACCCGTCGCGCCCTGGGCCACCTTGGACACCAAGTGCAATCGGCGAGACGGTCACGGTTGACTTCCTTCCCGGGCTTCAGGGGTGTGTCAACTTAACGGCTGATCTTGGTTGTTGAGGTTCAGTTGTTGGCCGGGGTGAGCCGGCCTTCGAAGGCGATCTGGAAGGCGTTCAGGGGTGCCTTCCAGCGCATGGTCCACCTCTTGCGGCCCTTGCCGGTCGGGTCGAGGCTCATCAGCGCCATGTAGACGCACTTGAGGGCAGCGGTCTCCGACGGGAAGTGGCCGCGAGCGCGAACGGCCTTGCGTATCCGCGCGTTGACGCTCTCGATCGCGTTCGTGCTGCAGATGACCTTGCGGATCTCGACGTCGAAGGAGAGGAAGGGCACGAACTCGGCCCAGGCGTCCGACCACAGCTTCACGATCGCCGGATACTTCCGGCCCCATGCCTCCTGGAACTCCAGGAACCGCTCCGTCGCCGCGTCCTCGCTGGGGGCGGTGTAGACGGGCTTGAGTGCCTTGGCGACCTTGTCCCAGTCCTGGCGGGCTGCGTAACGGAAGCTGTTCCGCAGCAGGTGAACAACACATGTTTGAACAATCGTGCGAGGCCAGACGGTCTCCACCGCCTCGGGCAGGCCCTTCAGTCCGTCGCAGACCAGCATCAGCACGTCGTCCAGGCCGCGGTTCTTCAGCTCGGTGAAGACGTGCAGCCAGTACTTCGCGCCCTCACCGCCGTCCCCGGCCCAGATGCCAAGGATGTCGCGGGTGCCCTCGGCCGTGACGGCCATGACGACGTAGATCGGCCTGTTCGCGACCTGGCCATCCCGGATCTTGACGTTGATGGCATCCACGAACAGGACCGGATAGACGCGGTCCAGCGGCCGGTTCTGCCAATCGGCCATGCCCTCCATCACCTTGTCGGTGATCGTAGAGATGGTCTGCTTGGACACCTCGGCCCCATATACCTCGGCCAGATGTGCGGAGATCTCTCCGTGCGTGAGTCCCTTCGCGGACAGCGACAGCACCATTTCGTCCACCCCGGTCAGCCGGCGCTGCCGCTTCTTGACGATCTGCGGCTCGAAGGTCCCGGCCACGTCGCGGGGCACCCTGACCTCGACCGGGCCGACGTCGGTCAGCACTGTCTTGGCGCGGGTGCCGTTGCGGCTGTTGCCGTTGTTCTTCCCGGCCGGATCGTGCTTCTCGTAACCGACGTGATCGGTGATCTCTCCTTCCAGGGCGGACTCCAGCACCCGCTTGGTCAGCTGCTGCAACAGCCCACCCTCACCGGTCAGTTGCAGGCCCTCACTGCGGGCACGGTCAACCAGCATCGCGATCAACTGCTCACCCGACGTGGCCGCACCAACTGACTCGACTACGGGCTCTTGCTCGATCGTCATCTCACTCACTTGGCGTCTCCATGATCAACAGATCCGCCGTTGATTAGACACTCCCGGCTTCAGCCCGGGAAGGAAGTCACAGATGCGTCCCATTTCGTGATCACCGGCCTTGGGGTCGTACGGGTGCGCTCGGGTGCACCTCACGCTCAATGCGCGGCATGATCTCGGGCAGGTAGATCTTCTGGATGGCTGCTCCAGCATCGTGGGCTTCCCAGTGGCCCCGGCTTACCCAGCGCTCGACCAGCACGAACCGGGCGGGATCCTCGTGCGAGTGGTATGCCTCCCAGCTGACACAGCCGTCCTCGGTGAGGCACAGCGGACGCATTCGAGCTAGCGCGTCAGCGACCGGGGTGACGTCTTCGGCCTTGGGAACGTGCACGATGACGATGAGGTCGAACATCACTACTCCTTGATGCAGGCCAGCTGTGCGGCGGACAGCGTACAGCGGAGGTCGGTGGAGTCTTAATGGCCCAGTGAAGGCCCCGCCTGCTGTCAGGCGTCGTCGGCGGCGTCCTTGGTAAGTAGGTCCAATGCGGCGTTGTGGAACCGGCGTTGGGCGTCGCGGCATGGGGCGCTGAAGAAGGCTCGTTGGGCTTCGGCGAGATCGCAATCCAAGAGGCCCATGGTGACGAACACGGCTTCCACTCCATGGCACCCGTTGTCCTCGAGGAACTGCTGGAGGACGTCCGTATCGCCACTTGCCTCTCAGACGGGCCGGGCGGTTTCCTGCATGGCGGCGATGCGCGCTGATCGTTCTGCGTCGAAGTCCACTGGATCCGCCTCTTTGGGTTGGCTCGCAGGCTATCGCCAGGCAGGTGGGGAGCGCTGGCCTATTCAAGCTGCGTGCGCGGCTGGTGGGTGGAGGAAGAGCCTTCCATCGCGCAGTAGGCCGAGAGCACATCGACGCGTCGACGGGCGAGGGCGATGGCGGCTTGGACGTGCTTGCAGCCTTCGCGTCGCTTCTTGAGGAGGTAGTCGCGGTTGGGGCCGTCGCGGATGATGCAGGTCTGAGCGGAGAGGTAGAAGACGCGGCGCAGGCGTCGGCTGTAGCGCTTGGGGCGGTGGAGGTTGCCGGTGCGGTGGCCGGAGTCCCTGGGAACGGGCACGAGGCCGGCGGCGGAGGCGAGGTGTGGCGGACGCGTTTCTGGCATTCCCCGGTTTCGCCAAGGGATTCGTCTGGGGGAACGGGTGCTGCTCGGCCGGTACTGGGAGGTCGGCCCTCAGGTGATGCTCTATCTTCCCGCGCCTCTGCTGGGCGAGAACACTGTGACCCGGCTGGAGCTGGAGCGCTTCGGAGAACGGATCGAGCTGCGCGGCGAGCCGGAACTGGGTGGAGCGGAGGAGTACGCCGAGACCTTCTCCGTGTGAAGGGACTAGACCACTCCGGTCCGTGGCGCTAAGTTGCTCGAAACTGAATGGAACTCAGGCTTTTCAAGCATGTACGTGCATCGCTGATTGCCCTACAGGGAGTCCCCGTGCCATTGCGATTGAAGAGAAGTCCTGTGCCATCCCGCTGTCGCGCTTCGCGTCTGCTGGTCGCGGCGGTCCTCACGATCCTGGTTGGCCCGGCGGGTGTGCCAGCGGCAGCCAGTGCCGAGCAGGCCCCGCCCGCGGTGCCGGCCACCGCGCTCGTCCCGCGCCCGGTCGTCGTGCAACATGCGGCCGGCGAGGAGCCGTTCGTCCTGCGTCCCTCCCTCGCCGTCGTCGCACAAGGCGAGGCGGCCCGTGTCGGCGAGCAACTCGCCGTAGAACTGCGGAAAGCGACCGGATTCCGGGTACCGGTGCGCGGGCACGGCGGCGGCAACGCCATCCATTTCTCGGTGGACCCGGCGGCGAAGTACACCGTCGACGGCGCCGCACCCACCGCCGAGTCGTATGTCCTGGACGTGGACCGCGGTAGCGTGTCGATCACCGCGCGCACCGGCCATGGCGCATTCAATGGGGCTCAGAGCCTGCGTCAGCTCCTACCCACGTGGGCGGAGTCGCCGACCCCTGTCATCACCGACTGGCGTGTGCCCGCGACGCACATAGAGGACGCGCCACGCTTCTCCTACCGCGGTGTCATGCTCGATGTGGCCCGCTCGTTCCAGGACGTCGACGACGTCAAGCGCTACATCAATACGCTGTCCCGGCTGAAGATGAGCGTGCTGCACCTGCACCTCGCCGACGACCAGGGCTGGCGGATCGAGATCACCAACGACGGCAAGGCCCCGGGCGACCCGATCGACTACGGCAGACTGCACCGCGAGTCGGGCGCGACCGCGATGAACCAGCAGGGCCACCGGGCCGAACTGGGCCGCACCGGCTACTACACGCAGCAGCAGTACCGTGACATCGTCGCCTACGCGAGGGAACGGTTCGTCACCGTCGTT
The DNA here is from genome assembly GCF_040643155.1 of Streptomyces sp. NPDC047453. Classification (NCBI taxonomy): domain Bacteria; kingdom Bacillati; phylum Actinomycetota; class Actinomycetes; order Kitasatosporales; family Streptomycetaceae; genus Streptomyces; species Streptomyces sp. NPDC047453. Next base: position 9,659 of record NZ_JBEYTS010000102.1, read on the forward strand.
CCCGAAGTCGACATCCCCGGGCACACCAACGCCGCCCTGCACGCGATTCCCCAGCTCAACACCAGCAGGTCCCTGCCCGCGTCCGACTCCGGAACCGGCGTCGTGGACTGGAACGGCACCGGCAACGTCGGCTATTCCGCACTCGACGAGCGCCAGGACCTCACCTACACCTTCGTCGAGCACGTCTTCCGCCAACTGGCCGAGATGACCGGCGGCCCGTACGTGCACGTCGGCGGCGACGAGTCCCACGCGATGGGCCACACCCGCTACGTCGACTTCGTCAACCGCGCGGTGCCCCGTATCAAGGCCGCGACGGGCGTCGGGACGATGGGCTGGACGGAGTACGCCGAGGCCGGACTCTCCCAGAAGCCCGGTTTCTGGGACGGCTCGGTCGTGCAGTACGGGGTCGGTTCCGGCGACTGGGTGCGGGACTTCGTCGCCAAGGGCGGCAAGGCCGTGGTGTCTGCCGCGGGCGGCGCCTACCTCGACCAGAAGTACACCAAGGACACCCCGATCGGCCTGACGTGGGCCTGCAGCGGCACCTGCGACTTCCAGCGCTACTACGGCTGGGACCCGACGACCACGGTGTCGGGCGGCATTCCCGAGGCGGCCGTGCTTGGCGTCGAGGGCCCGCTGTGGTCGGAGACGGTACGCGGCGGCGATCAGGCGCAGTTTCTCACGCTGCCACGAGCGGCTGCGATCCTGGAGACCGGCTGGACGCCCGCCGCCCAGAAGGACGTCGCCGACTTCGCCGCTCGCCTCGCCCTGGTGGGCCCGCGCCTGACCGTGTCGGGTGCCAACTTCTACGAGAGCCCGGGTGCCCGGTGGGCCGCCACCGTCGCTGGCACCAACGCCGTCGCCCCGCGCGGAGTGACCGCCCAGCTCGGGCTGGGCCTCGTCGCCGCCCCCGGCACCAAGACCTCCGACGACGGCACCCGGATCGTCCCCGACACTGCGGCGACCGACGGCGACCCCGCCTCGTCCAGCGCCCTGACCGAGCCCCTCACCGCGACCGCCAAGTGCGGTGACCGGCTACTGCCGGTGACGTTCACCCAGAGCCGGGCCCGGGACTCGCTCCACGGCGCAGGCCTCTACACCGCAGGCGTCAAGGCCGCCTTCGCCCAGGAGACGACCTGCCTGCTCACCCCGTCGGTGGGCGACCCGGTGTCCGTCCACGTCCAGCCGAGCGACACGCCCTCCGGCACCGACCACGCTCCGGCCGCCCCGGCGCTCTCGGTACCGCGAGACGTCAAGGCCGGAACGTGGGTCCCGCTGAAGCTGACCGGTTTCGAGCCCGGCTACGTCGACATCCGCATCGACGACAGGACTCTCTACACGGTGCGCGCCGACGCGGACGGATGCTTCGCCCGCCACGGCGTCATCCCGGCTGCGACCTACGACGGCACGCACACCATCAGCGCCGTCCAGGGCGACCGCTCGGCACGCGCCACCGTGTCGGTCGAATCCGCCCTGCGCCCGCTGCCGGATCTGATCGACCAGTCCACGCTCCGCGTGCACGACGTCGACAGCCAGGAGACCGTCGGCGAGAACGGAGCCGCCACGAACGCCATCGACGGCGACCCGAACACTTTCTGGCACACCCAGTGGTACAGCGCCGCGCCCGGCTTCCCCCACCACATCACCCTGGACCTGGGGAAGACGTACGACGTCACGGGCCTGCAGTACACACAACGGCAGAACGCCCGCAACGGCAGGATCCAGGACTACCGGATCGCGGTGTCCGCCGACGGCACCACCTGGACGGAGGTGGCCACCGGCTCCTTTACCGAGGCGCTCACCCCCCAGAACGTCGAGTTCGGCGCAACCCGCGGCCGGTATGTACGCCTGACAGGCCTCAACTCCCCGGCAGCCAACGCCTTCGCCGGCGGCGCGGAGATCAACGTCGGAGGCCGCCCCGCCTGAGACCGATACACGGACGCGAGGCGCCCCGATGCCGGGCGGGTGAGAGGCCCGGCATCGGAGGCGGCGCCAGGACGAGGTTCCACCGAGAGGAGCACGCGCACGATGGAGCAGTCGAGAGCGAGCCATCGGGACTTTGTGGCCGCCGGCCTGTCCCTTCCCATCCTGGCCGGAACTCCCTGCTCGCGGTGAAGCGGGGCGAGGTCTCCTGGGCACGGGTCGAGGCCCGCATGGCCCGGCTGGCGGCCGAGGCCGAGGAGGCCCTGCGGCACACCCCGCTCCCGCCTGGAACCGGACCACGCGCGCGTGGCCGACTTCCTGTTCCGGGCGCGCCGCGCCTCAGCTGGTCAGCCGGACGCGCACCACGAAGTCGTGCAGGGCGTCGTACGCGGTGGGCGTCTCAGGCAGCTCTGAGGAGGCCTGCGCCTCGTCGAGCACGGCATGCAGCCGCTGCACGTCGGCCGCTACCCGCGGGTGGTCGACGACGGCCGTGCCGTGCTCGCGTTCCGCCTTGGCGGCCACCAGCTCGGGCAGATAGCCGGGCGCGTCCAACTCGCCGACCAAGGTCGGCAGGTGATACCTCGCCGCTGCGCATGAGGTGGATGCCGGTGAGCAGTACGCGGAAGGTGTAGAGCAACGGCTTGAGTTCGCCGGTCTTCTCGAACAGCCGCCACTGGGTCCCCGCGAACCCGCGGTAGTGGTGGGCGTGGTGACTGGTGAGGACGCCCGGCACGAACGCGGTCAGTTCCCGGTGGGCGTCTGTGGTGTGCACGACCAGTGGCGAGAGCAGTTGCTCCAGCACATAGCCGTTGCGCCGCAGCATCAGCCGTACGAACTTGCGCAGATCGTGGGTGACGAGGTCCATCTCGACCTCCAGCCGCACCCACGTCCGCGACCGTGTCTCCTCCGGCTCACGCAGCCCGACCAGGTCGGTGGTGGGCAGCAGGTGGACGCCTCGCAAGTCCAGGTCGGAGTCCTGCGAGGGGAAGCCGTACAGGTGGGCGGAGCTGGCCGAGGCCCTGGCCGCCCCTGGTGATGCGGCGGATGCGGTCGTGCGGGAGGCGCCGGAGCCGGTGCCGGAGGCCACAGCGGTGAGGGTCCCGGTCGCGGGGTCGATCGTGCCGCACTTCGGGGAGGGGATGACGGTGGAGGCGCTCGCGTTGGATTTCCGGCGGATCGTGGATCTGGTGGAGTCCGGTCCGGGAGGTGGTGAGGGGGTTTCGGCGAAGGAGATCGCGTCCGGGCTGGGGCTGGAGTTGGTGGCAGCGAAGATCGAGGGTGTGCGGTTCAAGGCGATGCGCCTGGCCGAACGGGGCTGGCTGGCCGTGTCGCCGTCCGGACGGTTCACGCCGCGGCAGCCCACCGTGCCTGTTCGTGCCGCCGCCGGGAAGCCGGGCGTGCGAGGCGACGGCCTATGAGCATGGCCTGCGAGAAGTAGATGAACGCCTCGCTGCTGGCGGGCAGTGTCTCGAAGTGCCGCACCAGGCGGCGCGAGCGCATCAGCCACCCCAGCGTGCGCTCTACTACCCGACGTCTCGGGAGTACCACGAACCCCTTCATGTCATCGCTGCGTTTGACGATCTGCAGCGTGAGCTGGAGTTTCTCCTTCGCCCAGGTGACCAGGTGACCAGGCGGCCGGTGTGGCCGCCGTCGGCCCACACCAGCGTGATCTTGTGGAACCGTGCCCGCAGGCGGGGCAGCATGACGCGGGCGGCCTGGCGGTCGGTGACGTCGGCGGCACACACCAGCACCATCAGCAGCAGGCCCAGGCAGTCCGTGATGACGTGCCGGTGCCTTCCGTTGATCTTCTTGCCGCCGTCATAGCCGCGTGAAGCGGCGGGCACCGAGGCGGCGCCCTTGACCGACTGCGAGTCGATGACCGCCGCTGTTGGCTCCTGATGCCGGCCCTCGGCCTCGCGGGCCCGGCCGCGCAGCCGGTCGTGGAACTCCTTGACCAGGCCGTGCTCCCGCCACCTGCGGAAAAAGGCATACACCCGGTCCCAGGCAGGGAAGTCGGCGGGCATAGAGCGCCACTTGATGCCGTTGTCGGTGACGTACCGGACCGCATCCAGCATCAATCCAGCATCACACGGTGGCAGTAGCCCTCCGGCTGCCCGCCCCGGCCCTCCAGCCAGGTCGGCACCGGCATTGCGTCCCGCACCACTGCCCACTCCGCGTCCGTCATGTCCGACGGATACACCGGCACCCGCTCCGGGCGATCGGCCGCGTTCCCGAACCTGTGCGCGAGGCAGTCGCACGACGACACGCGGGAGTTGGATGAGACGGGGACCGTCACCCAAGACTGGAACAACAGGGCCTCCTGGCGCTCGAGTGGTCGCAAACCCGAGGTACCAAGGGGCCCTGTACTCATGCATCCACCCGGCTGAGATCACCCGATCAAGGACCGTGTTCGATCAGAACCTTCCTCATGATCGATAGAGATATGGCTTCTGATTCAAGCCATTCCGCCTTTCCCTGTGACGCGCCTGTGACAGTCGGCGGACACTGCCATGACGTCCGGCGAGCAATCTGAAGAAACAAGGGTAAATCGCCCTAAACGGTCAGATCCCTCGCCGAAGGACAGCACCATGAGCGCCACCCTCGCCATTCGGCACATCGAAGCCCCCGCCCCCGCGCTGGCTCCGCGCGAGCGCGAGACGCTCCGGCACATCGCCGCTGGCCGCACCTACCTCCAGACCGCCCGCCACATGGGCCTCTCCACCCACACTGTGGACGCCTACCTGCGCCGCATCCGGGCCAAGCTCAACATCTCCAACACCGCCGAACTGACCCGCATGGCCATCGCCCTGGGCCTGTGACCCAGGGAGCCGCGACCGGCTCCCCGTCGACCCGCACACGCCGGCGGCGGTGGGGTGCTGGCGCAGTCCGCGGACCGGACGCCGGACGTCGCCGCCGCTTTGCCTTACTGCCGCGTGCGGCCGACGGGCGGATCGTGCTCGCGGTGGACGTGAGCGACTGGCTGCGCCCGGATGCCCCGACCAGCCCGGAGTTGCTGTTCTGCCACGTCTATGGGCGGGGCCGCAGCGCCGATCAATTGATCCCCGGCTGGCCCTACTCTTTCGTCGCCGCCGTGGAGCCCGGGCGCACGTCCTGGACCGCGCTGCTGGACGCGGTCCGGCTCGGGCCGGCCGACGACGCCACCGCGGTGACCGCTGGCCAACTCCGCGAGGTCGTCACCCGGCTCGTGCAAGCGGGGCAGTGGCGCCCAGGAGATCCCGACATTCTCATCGTCCTGGACACCGGCTACGACGTCACCCGCCTCGCCTACGTCCTGGCCGACCTGCCCGTCGAACTGGTCGGCCGCCTGCGCTCGGACCGGGTCATGCTCCGTGACGCGAGCCCTCGCCGCTCCACACCACGCGGCGGACAGCCCCGCAAGCACGGCGGTGTCCTCACCTTCGCAGGTTCGATCTTGAACATACCTTCCGGCTGTTCAAGCAGACCCTGGGCTGGACCGTGCCGAAGGTCCGGGATCCGCACACTGCCGACCTGTGGACCTGGCTGATCATCGCCGCCCACACGCAACTCCGCCTTGCTCGGCCCCTCGCCGAGGATCTGCGCCGCCCCTGGGAGCGGCTGGCACAGCCTCGTCGGCTCACCCTCGCCCGGGTCCGCCGGGGGTTCCGCCACCTCCGCGTGAAGATCGGTGAGCGCGCCCAGCGTGGTGGCCTGAACGGTGTAGCCGTCGAAGTCGAGCGGGCCCACGGTGCTGCCGCCGAGGACGTCGCCGACGTTCGCGGTCGGGGATGGGCGGTGGTGGTCAGTGCGGCGAACAGGTGCTGGACCTCGTTGCAGGTCAACGGAATCAGCTCGCCTGGAGCCGGGTGGTGGTTGTGTTCGTGTGCGGTGGCTGCGGCCAGGAAGACATGGGCGGGCATCGCGAGGGTGACCCAGCGGTGCCAGGACGTCCAGCGTCTGACCTGGTGTTTGTCAAGCCCGGCCAGAACCTTGGCAGTTTGGAACGCCTCTTCGACGGTCCACCTGCGCCCGGCCACCCGCACCAGGGTGGCCAGCGGCACCGGGGCAGCCGAGTAGCAGCGGTAGAAGGCGAGTTCGCGGCTGTTGCGGTTGCGGCGAACGAGTAGATGGCGGTGACCGGGCTGGTCGTCGGCAACGTCAGCCAGGGCCGAGTCGTAGTAGCGGTGCCCCTTGGCGCTGGCGCCTGCGGAGGGCTTCTGGCGGGCCCGTTTCGGAAGCTTCTTGGCCAGTGCATCGGCCCGCATCTTGCCCGCCGGGGTGGCGATCTGGTGATCGCAGGCGACCGCGAGGACGTAGCCGACCTGGCGGTCTTCCAGCGCGCTCCGCAGCTGCGGGTTGCTGCCGTAGACCTAATGGGCAGTGGAGGAAGGGGGGCAGACGGCGATATCGGGAACCGCACCGTAGACCAGGGGCCCCGACCCCTGTGACCTCTACAAGCACCCCGGATCAAGGCTTTGTGAGGACAGGTGGTCGTGCCGTCTCGGTCGACGGCTGCAGCTCGATCGGGTGCCTCGCGCGCAGGTACTCAGATGGCTGCTTTCCAACCGGCGATGCCTGATCCTGGCCCGCCTCGCCGACTGCCCTCGATGCTCGGAGGAGGGCTTCGCTGCGGATGCCGCCTCTGCTGATGCCGACCGCGTCGTTTATGGAGGAGCAATTCTCAGGACTTGTGGATCAGCTCCGGGAGGGCACGCTGAGGGCGTACCTTCCCGAATGATCCGTAAGGTCTCCGAGTAGGCCCGCGTTGCAGCGCGGGTCGGGAAGTCACGCCCGTGCTCAGCGTAGTCACCGACGACGGCTCCACCCGGTCCGGCTCCCTGATCGACGAGATTGTCCGGGAAGGCGCCCGGCGGATGCTCGCCGCCGCCTTGGAGGCGGAAGTCAACCAGTACATAGCCGAGTTGACGGCTGAGACCGACGAGGCGGGCCGGCGGTTGGTGGTCCGCAACGGCCACCACCGGCCTCGCACCGTGGTCACCGCTGCTGGCCCTGTTGAGGTCCGGGCCCCGCGGATCAACGACCGCCGCGTGGACGAGGCCACCGGCGAGCGCAAGCGGTTTTCGTCGAAGATCTTGCCGTCGTGGTGCCGAAAGTCCCCGAAGATCTCCGAGGTGCTGCCGCTGCTCTACCTGCACGGACTGTCGTCGGGCGACTTCGTGCCCGCACTGGAGCAGTTCCTCGGCGGCACGGCCGGCCTGTCGCCGGCCACCGTGACCCGGTTGACGAAACAGTGGGGCGATGACCACGCCGCCTTCCAGGAGCGGGACTTGTCCGACCGCGACTTTGTCTATGTGTGGGCCGATGGGGTGCATCCGAAGGTCCGTCTCGGTCAGGCGCATTCCTGTGTCCTGGTCCTGCTCGGGGTGCGTCTGGACGGCACCAAGGAGCTGATCGCACTGGCCGAGGGACTACGCGAGTCGACCGAGTCATGGGCCGACCTGCTGCGGGACTGCCGCCGCCGCGGCATGCGTGACCCCGAGTTGGTCATCGGTGACGGCGCGATGGGGCTGTGGCGAGCGCTCGCCGAGGTTTTTCCCGCCGCACGTCACCAGCGCTGCTGGGTTCACAAGGCCCGAAACGTATCGAACTGTCTGCCGAAGTCGGCACAACCGGGCGCGACGAAGGCAATGCAGGAGATCTGCAACGCTGAGAGCCGTGCCCATGCCGAGCGCGCGATCGAGGCGTTCGCGAAGACCTACGGCATCAAGTGGCCCAAGGCCGTAGCGAAGATCACCGACGGCGCCGATGAACTGCTCGCGTTCTACGACTTCCCGGCAGAGCACTGGGTCCATCTGCGCACGACGAATCCCATCGAGTCGACCTTCTCAACGGTCAAGCTGCGGACCAAAGTCACCCGCGGCGCCGGCAGCCCGGCCGCTGCACTCGCCATGGTGTTCAAGCTGGTCGAGTCCGCGCAGACCCGCTGGCGTGCGATCACCGGCGCCCACCTCGTGCCCCTTGTGCGGGCGGGGGCCAAATTCGACAGCGGTGTGCTGGTCGAACGTGACACGGTGGCGGCATGAACTCGCCGACTGTCCAGCAGACCTCCCCTCTCCGCGGCCAGGTGACCGTGCTGACGGGGCCGCCCGGAGCCGGCAAGAGCACTGTGGCGGCATTGGTCGCCGATCGCCTGACGCCCAGCGTCCACCTGCACAGCGACGATTTCTGGCACTACATCAAGCAGGGGTGGATCGCGCCCTACCTGCCCGAAGCCCATCAGCAGAACAAGGTGGTCCTGCAAGTACTGGTCTCGGCGGCCTTCGGCTACGCCAGCGGCGGCTACCAGGTCGTCTGCGACGGCATCGTCGGCCCCTGGTTCATCGACCTGTTCCGCACCGCGGCCCAAGAACAGGCCGTGCCACTGAACTACGTCATCCTTCGCCCGAACCAGCACACCACGCTGGAACGGGCAACCGGCCGTAGCGGCGACGTTCTGACTGACCCCGAACCTATCCGATCACTGCACGACCAGTTCAGCAGCCTGGGCGTCTACGAGGCCCACGTCCTGGATTCCAGCAACCTGACCGCAGAGGCAACCGCCGACACCGTCCTGCAAGGCATCGCACGGGGCATCTACCTCCTCGACCCCGACGACAACGGCACCGACGCAGGCGACCCGATCCACAACTCTTGATGCGATGAAGGGGCGGGGCCTCCGCCCCCGTGGGTTCCCGGGTAGGTCCCAGGTGGCTCACATTCGTCACGGCGAAGGAGGCCCCTGGTGA
>NZ_JBEYTS010000103.1:0-18278 GCF_040643155.1 Streptomyces sp. NPDC047453
CTCCGCCAGGCAGGCTGCCAGGGCACTCCGCGCCCCGGAACCCGCATGCGGCGGCGCTCCGCGACGCCGTCACAAGATGCGATTCCTACCCGGCGCGAACGCCGGACCCTCCTCACAAGAGAGCAGGTGAGCGCGGCACGCCCCTCGTCCACCCTGGTCCCGCGATCCGGGGGTGGCGCGGGCCTGACCGGAGCTTCCCGGCAGCGGTGTCGGTGCGGGTGGCGCGGGTGGTCAGGGTGGTGGCGATGCGCTGGGTGGCAGCCATGCCGCGCGCCGCAGACTCCATACGGCGTTCACCGGTTCACCTCCGGGGTGACTTCCTCGATCACGACGCCGTTCCAGAAGGCGACGTGATTCTTGATCTTCCGGGCAAGCGGGCTGGGATGCGGGTAGGACCAGGCGGCATCCGGGTTGGTCTGCTCAGCGACGGTCACCGTGTAGTAGCGGGCGAGCCCCTTCCAGAAGCACAGCGACCTGGTCCGGCTCTCGGTGAAGTGCTCGCGATGGAGCGACTCGGGCGGGAAGTAGTGGTTGCCCTCCACCACGACCGTCCGCTCGGCCTCCGCGAGCACGGTGCCGTTCCATACGGCGCGCATCATGACCAGCCACCTCCGACGAGATCCTTGGGCTCCATTCAGCGACGCTGGAGCGCCGACCACCGGCCCGATGGTGATCGCGCTTACACTCCGCCGCCCGTGTCGGCAGCCGCTCGCAGGGCCTGCCTGAGCTGGTCGACCCCGGGCGCACCAGCCAAGCCATGCGGGGTGCGGTAGATCCGGCACGCCACCGAGGGCGAGGAGCCGGGCTCGGCGAACGGGTCGCGGCCGTTGATCAGGATCGTCGGGGAGCCGGTGAATCCCGACCGCTCGGCCTCAGCCTGATCCGTGATCACCCTGGTGGTGAAGGTTTCGCCGGACAGCCCGGCGCCGTCCAGGGCCTCCCGCAGCTGCTCCTCGGCAAGCTGCTGGTGGGGGCATCCTGGCACCGCGAAAATCTCGATCTCCATATCTCCAGGATCGCGCATCTGGACATGTTTCAGACCACGAACCCACCAGCACTCAGGCGAGAGGTGGGACGGCGGCCGATGGCTGAGCGGGGAGCACCGGCCTTTCACGACGCCGCGTAAGTGTTCGCTCACGTGGAAGGATGAGGCCATGTGGTCACGGCTGCCGTTCAGGGAGAGGCTGCGGGGTGAGCTGGGTTCGCCTCGGCGGACTCGCAGGCTGGGCAGCAGTCCGCGATCACGGGTATGGCGGACAGAGCTGTCGGGCACACCGGTGGTGGTCAAGCAGCTCATCGAGGGTCCAGGGGCCGCCGAGAGATACGCCCGCGAGGTGGCCGCGCTGCGGCTCGCGTCCCGGGTCGACCCGCCCGTCGTGCCGGGACTCCTTGGCACCGACCCCGTCGAACGGGTACTGGTCCTGGAGCACTTGGACCACCGTTCGCCGGCTGACGACTGGCTGGTCGGCTATGCCGAGGCACTGGCCCGACTCCACGCGGCCACTACTGCTGACGACGTCGGCCTTCTCCCCGCCTGGTCCGCTCCCACCGGAGACGACATCGGCTCCTTCCTCGGGCTCGCTCGGACGCTCGGCTGCACGGTGCCGTCCGAAGTGCGGACCGAGCTGGACGACCTCCTGAACCGCCTGACCCACACATCCGGGCATGCCCTGCTGCACGGCGATCCCTGCCCCGGCAACGACATGCACACCAGCAGCGGGGTCAGGTTCATCGATTTCGAGCAGGCCTCGCTCGGCCATGGGCTCGTGGAACTCGCCTACCTCCGCATCGGCTTCCCGACCTGCTGGTGCGTCACGGCCCCGGCTCAACCGCTGCTGAACGCGGCAGAGTCCGCCTACCGCACGGCCTGGCGCCATGCGACGGGCGCCGATCTCCAGGACGATCTCACCGACACGTGCGCGAGCTGGCTGCTTCGAGGCGACGCACTGGTTGAGCGGGCTCACCGTGGGACCGCCGACCACCTGTCCAAAGTCCCCACCAAGGACTGGCGGTGGGGCACCGCGACGGCTCGGCAGCGGCTCGTCCACCGGCTTGGAATCGTCAGCCAGATGACCATGAGCGGCAGCGAACTCGAAAATCTGGGGCAGCTCGCCGTAGCCATGCGCGACGCAATGCTCACCCGTTGGCCCGCGCTTCAACCACTGCCGGCTCAGCGGCCCTGAGGGCCCCCGGTCACCTGGCCAGGAGCACGAAATCCCGATCCGCCGGAGGAGCCCGTCTGAAGAAGCAGGAGCTGAAACCGCTCGGTCCAGATGTTCATTGAGCGGGGGCGCCGTTGATGGGCGGTGTGGGGCGGTTCAGGCGCCAGACCACGTCGATGCCGCAGCCGGAGGGAGCGGCAGGTGGTGTGGGCTGCTCACGACCAACTTCGGTGAACCCCAACCGGCGCGGTATGGCGCCACTGGAGGTGTTGGCCAGATCGTGCGTGATTTCCAAGTACTCCACGTCCGGCAGGGCGAACATCTCGGTGACCAGGGCGGCCGTCGCCCTCGTGGCGATGCCCTGGCCGGCGGCGGCAGGGTGCAGCCAGTACCCCATCCTCCATCCCTGCGGTTCGGGCCCGCGGTAGGTCTGGCACATGCCGATGGGCGTGCCGTCTTTGATGACGGCATAGTTGTAGATGTCGCCGCTTGCCCACTTCGACTCGGACTTCGCCAGAAAGTCTCGGGTCCTTGTCTCGCTGTGCTGGGCGATCCACGGCATCCACGGGCGCAGGTGGTCCAGAGACTCCTCGATCAGCTTGAAAGCCTGAGCGAAATCGCTCTGTCCGCGCCAGCGCCGCAGGACGAAGTCTCCGCACTCGATGATCTGACGCGGTCGGTCCATGACAGCCATGATTGTTTCGCGGAACGGGTCACTGCAACGAGATATGAGGAACCGGCGAGCTGATGTTCCGCGAGCGCGACCAGCATTCATCCGTCCTGGTTGGCCGGGTGACTGGTGGACTCGGCGTCCTCGGTAGCAGCCCAGGCGGCGAGGAGTTGGATCTTGTCGTGGTCGGAGGTGTGGGGTGGGGCGCTGTAGGCGGTGAGGGTCAGACCAGGCTGGGCGGGTAGTTCCATGGCATCGAAGTCGAGGGTGATCTCGCCGATGGCAGGGTGCCGGAAGGCTTTGCGGCCGGTGTGGTGCAGGCGCACGTTGTGCTTGGCCCAAGCGGTGCGGAATTCGTCGCTGCGGGTGACGAGTTCGCCGATCAGGCCCGTCAGGTCGCTGTCGCCCGGCGCGCGGCCGGCTTCGGTCCGCAACAGGGACACGGTGGTGTTCACGGACTCCTCCCAGTGCGGGAAGAACTCGCGTCCGGCGGGGTCGAGGAACTGGAAGCGGGCCATATTGACCGGCTCCCGAGCACTGCCGGTGTAGAGCGGGCTGTACAGGGCGCGGCCGAGCGGGTTGGTGGCGAGCACGTCCAGCCGGCCGTTGCGGATGAAGGCCGGGCAGTCGCTCATGGAATTCAGCACGCGCAGCACGCTGTCGGGCAGGGGCCCGCGGGGGCGCTTGGTACGGCGGGTGGGGCGTTTGGCGGCGGCACGGGCGAGATCGTGGAGGTGGGCGCGTTCGGCGTCGTCGAGCTGGAGAGCGGTCGCGACGGAGTCGAGAACCTCCTCGGACGCGCCGGCCAGGTGGCCGCGCTCCAGGCGCACGTAGTAGTCGACGCTGACACCGGCGAGCAGGGCGACTTCCTCGCGGCGCAGGCCCGGCACGCGCCGGTTGCCGCCGAAGGCGGGCAGCCCCGCCTGCTGCGGGGTGATCTTGGCGCGGCGGGAGGCCAGGAACTCGCGAATGTCACTCTCGGTACTCACGTGTTCCAGGCTAAGTCGGACGGCCCACCCGTGAGGAGTCCTGTCAGTACCTGTAACGGCAGACCCTTCTCCACCCCGTTGTCCTGCGGTTTCCTCGATACCAGCGCCGGTTGAGGCCGCCTGGGAACCCGACGGTGCCCAGTTGTTCGAGGAGGTTTTCCATACCGAGGCCGTCCGCGCCCCAAGAGCAGGCCCGCACCCACACATCGATCACGGAGCGATACCCCTCATGAGCAAGGTCTTCTTCATCACCGGCGCAGGACGCGGCCTGGGCGCGGACATCGCCCGCCAGGCCCTGGCCGCAGGGCACCAGGTCGTGGCCACCGGCCGCCGCCCCGAGCGCGTCCGGGAAGCCCTCGGCGGCGAGCACGACAATCTGCTGACCACCGCGCTGGACATCACGGACTCGCAGGCGGCCCAGAGCGCCGCCCGGGCCGCCGTCGACCGTGTCGGGCGCATCGACGTGCTGGTCAACAACGCGGCCAACTTCTACGCGGGCTTCTTCGAGGAGCTGTCCGAGCGGCAGGTCCGCGCGCAGATCGAGACGAACCTGTTCGGGCCGATGAACGTCACCCGCGCCGTCCTGCCCGTGATGCGCGCCCAGCGCTCGGGGCACATCGTCACCGTCTCCTCCCTCGCCGGCGTGGTCGGTGTCGACTTCTGCGTCGCCTACTCGGCCGCGAAGTTCGGCGTCGAGGGCTTCATGGAGTCCCTGCACCATGATGTGGAGCCGTTCGGCATCCACACCACGATCGTGGAGCCGGGCTTCTTCCGCACCGAACTGCTCGTGGATGCCTCCACCACGTATGCGGAGCTGTGTGTCGAGGACTACGCCGAACGCACCGCCGCCACGAGGAAGCAGTGGGAGTCCATGAACGGCCGGCAGGCCGGCGACCCGGTCAAGCTCGCCGACGCGCTGCTCAAGGTGGCGGACCTCGACCGACCGCCACTGCGCTTCGTCGCCGGCGACGACTGCCTCCAAGCCGTCGAGGCCAAGGCCGAGGAACTGCTCGCCCAGGTGGCAGCCTCCCGCGAGCTCGGCTCCGGCCTCGCTCACACCGACGCCGGCTGAACACCGCGCCAACCACTGCGACATCGAGGAAGAGAGCCATGGAACACATCACCAGCACCCCTACCGTGAAGGCCCCCGCCGAACGCTTCACGGGCGACGTCTGCCTCAACCTGATCGAGGCCCCCGCCGAACCGGCCCGCCTGGCCGTCGGCCTCGTCCGGTTCACGCCCGGCGCCCGCACCAACTGGCACTCCCACGTCAACGGCCAAATCCTCTACATCACCGACGGCGTCGGCCTGGTCGGCACCCGCGACGGCAACGTGGTGCGCGCCGGCGCCGGCGAGACCTTCAAGTGCCCCGCAGGTGAGGAGCACTGGCACGGCGCCACCGACACCAACCTCATGGCTCACATCGCCATCGTCGTCGGCGACGACAGCGGCGACGGCACCACCTGGCTCGAACCCGTAACCGACGAGCAGTACGTCGCGGCCCTCGCCACCGTCGAAGGCTGACCAAACGGAACGCTGCTCAAAGGCCGACGGAGAGCAGGATTTTTCCCGCGGCCAATGGTCCACGTCCGTGCTGGTGGGGCGGCGGGTGCCGGTGACTTTCGAGGCGGGTAGCCGACCGGCGCGGGAGGTGCCGGTCAGGGTGTCGCCGTCTACCGTCACGGCGAAGGTCAGGTCCAGCCGCAGGGGCTTGGTGGTGGACTGCCGCCATGTGAGTTGGTCACCAGCCAACTCCACATCTCGGAGTGGTACTTCCTCCCCCCGTGCCACGGGCGACACCGGTGAAGCCCGTGTCCTTCCCGCGGAGTTCGACGGCGGCCTTGAGCATGCCGATGGGAGTGGCGATGGACAGGTCCCAGATGCCTTCGACGGACATGGAGTGGTTCTTCTCCTTTTCGCTGTACGGAGTGGCGGGGCGCGGGGAGGGCCGGCCGGTCACAGGCGAGTCGGCTCCGGGCCCCGCGCCCGCCAGACCGTGCCGCGGCGCTCGTACGCGAACAGTTCCTCGACGGCGTGTGCGATCCGGGGCCCCACCTCCCGCTCCAGAAGGTGGAGGGCGAGGTCGAGCCCGGAAGTGACTCCCGCACTCGTGACGAGGTCGCCGTCGTCGACGACCCGGGCGTGCACCGCGTGTACCCCCGTGGCGTCGAGCAGGTCCAGGCCGAGGTGGTGGGTCGTGGCGGGCCGCCCCTCGATGAGCCCGGACAGGGCCAGCACGAGGGAGCCGCCGCAGACGGCGCCGACCATCATCGCCGGGTTGTCCAGGGCACCCTTCAGCAGTGCGGGCAGCGGGGTGGACAGGGTGCGGCCCAGCAGTACGGGGACGGTGGGCTCGGACGCCTCCTCGTCCGGCACTTCGCCGGGCTCCCCGACGGGCCCCGAAGCGCCGGGCACCAGAACCGCTCCCGCACGCCCGGGGTCGAGCGCTGCTGTCGCGCGCAGGGCGAGCCCGCCCGTGCCGCTGACCACGTCGCGCGGCCCTTCGGCGGAGACCAGCTCGACCTGGACCGCCCCGCCGGACGCGGCGCCACCGGCGTGCAGCACCTCGTACGGGGCGATGACATCGAGCGGATCGAAGCCGTCGAACAGGACGATCTGAACGTGCATTGGGATGGTTCCTTCGCGTACGACAGGTCCCGGTCCGCGCCGGGATCGCCACCGACGCTAGTCAGCCGCACATCCGCGCCCCAGTGGCATTCATGACGGGTGTCAACGGGATGTCGCCATACCATGTGGGAGTCGTCCTTCGGCACACCTGACCTGGTGGTGGCGACGTAGCAACGGTGGCGGGAATGCGGCGACGCGGTATGTTCTCGCCATGCACACCATCGCCGTCCTGGCGCTGGATCAGGTGATCCCCTTCGACCTGTCCACGCCGATCGAGGTCTTCTCCCGTACTCGGCTCCCCGACGGGCGCCCCGGTTACCAGGTTCGCGTGTGCGCCGAGCGCCCCGAAATCGACGCCGGCGCGTTCACCCTCCGCGCACACCGGGCACTCGACGGCCTCAAGGGCGCGGACACGGTGATCGTGCCGGGCACGGCCACCCCCACCGCACCGCTCACGCCCGCGGTCCGCGACGCGCTGCTGGCGGCCGCCGCGGAGGGCACCCGGATCGCGTCCATCTGCACGGGCACCTTCCCGCTGGCCGCCACCGGACTCCTCGACGGGCTGCGCGCCACGACGCACTGGATCGCGGCGGACCTGCTGGCCGCCTTGCATCCGAAGGTGACGGTCGACCCCGACGTGCTGTACGTCGACAATGGTCAGATCCTCACCTCGGCGGGCGCCGCCGCAGGCCTTGACCTGTGTCTGCACATGATCCGCGGCGACTACGGCTCGGCGGTGGCCGCCGACGCGGCCCGGCTCTCCGTCATGCCGCTCGAACGGGAGGGCGGGCAGGCGCAGTTCATCGTCCACCAGTACGCGCCCACACCGCAGGGATCCTCCTTCGAGCCCCTGCTCACCTGGCTCCAGGACAACCTGGGCCGCAACCTGACCCTCGCCGACATGGCCGCGCACGCCGGCGTCAGCACCCGCACCCTCATGCGCCGCTTCCGCGAGCAGACCGGCACCACCCCGCTGCAATGGCTGCACCGGGCGCGCATCCGGCAGGCCCAGCACCTCCTGGAGACCACACAGCATCCGGTGGAGCGGATCGCGGGACAGGTCGGGTTCGGCTCGCCCACAGCGTTCCGCGACCGCTTCAAGCGGACGACGGGCGTCAGCCCACAGGCATACCGCCGCACTTTCAGTTGAACCGACCCTGCTGGGCCCGCAGCCACGCGCGTCGTGGAGCCAGATCCGCACCTCCGCCCGTGTCCCGGAATAGCCGCGGCCCCGCCCCGCGTTACCGCGCGCATGACGACGAACGCGCCGCGGCCCGAGGTGCTGCGCTACACCGCCTTCTCCAGCGCCCCCGACGGCGGAAACCCCGCCGGCGTCGTTCTGGACGCCACCGCCCTGGACGACAGCGACATGCTGGCCATCGCCGCCGACCTCGGATACTCGGAGTCCGCGTTCCTGACCGCGCCGCCGGAGGGCCTCGGCGGCCAGGAGGGATGGGCGTACGGCATCCGTTACTTCAGTCCCAAGGCCGAGGTGCCGTTCTGCGGGCACGCCACCATCGCGACCGCCGTCGCGCTCGCCGAGCGGATGGGCCCCGGGGAGCTGGTGTTCGCGACGCGCGCCGGCACCGTGCCGGTGGAGGTGGCCGAGGAGGGCGGGACGGTCAGGGCCACACTCACCAGTGTCGAGCCGCACATCGGAGACATCGCCCACACCGACCTCGCAGAGGCGCTCACAGCCCTCGACTGGCCGGCCGCCGATCTCGACCCGGCCTTCCCGCCCCGCATCGCGTTCGCCGGCGCCCGCCACCTCGTACTCGCGGCGGCGACTCGCGCGCGCCTCGCCGATCTCGCGTACGACTTCCCACGCCTCGAAGCCCTGATGCACCGCTTGGACCTGACGACGGTCCAGTTGGTGTGGCGGGAGTCGGCCACCGTCTTCCATGTCCGTGACCCGTTCCCCGTCGGCGGCGTCGTCGAGGACCCGGCGACCGGCGCCGCGGCCGCCGCGTTCGGTGCGTATGCCCGTGAGCTCGGTCTGGTCCCCGAGGACGCGGTCCTGACCCTGCATCAGGGCGAGGACATGGGCCGCCCCGGCGAACTCACGGTGACGCTGCGCGCGGGTGACCCGCGCGTCCGCGTCAGCGGCACGGGAACTCGCATCGGCTAGTCGGTCCTGGCCGACCAGGCGGCGGCGCCCCCACTGGTGACGGCGGTGCGGGCGGATTCGTCGACGTGGAGCATGAAGACGTCGGGGCGCGCGTAGTGGCCGGTGGGGTCGAAGTCGAAGCGGGCGCGTACGAGGTCGTCGAGGTCCAGTTCGGCGGTCAGGATGCCCTCGCTGTCGCGCAGCGGGCCCGCGAGGACCTCCCCGAGCGGGGACACGATGACGGAGCCGCCGCCGATCAGGACGGTGTCGGGCGCGTCGCCCTGGACGGGGTGGAGGTCGGCGGGCAGGGCTTCGCGGCGCAGGTACTGGTTGGCGCTGAGCACGAAGCAGCGGCCCTCCAGGGCGATGTGCCGCATGCTGGCCTGCCAGGCGTCGCGGTCGTCCACGGTCGGCGCGCACCACAGGTCGACGCCCTTGGCGTACATGGCCGTACGGAACAGCGGCATGTAGTTCTCCCAGCAGATGGCCGCGCCGAGGCGGGCGGTGCCGGTGTCGACGACCGGGAGGGTGGAACCGTCGCCCTGGCCCCACAGGTAGCGTTCGGCGGCGGTCGGCATGAGCTTGCGGTGCAGGCCCAGGTAGCCGTCGGGGCCGAAGAAGAGGGCGACGCAGTAGAGGGTGCCGCCCCGGCGTTCGACGGCGCCGACGACGGCGTGGCAGCCGAGGTCCCGGGTGAGGGCGGCCAGGGTGTCGGTCTCGGGGCCGGGGACGTCGATGGCGGCGGCGTGGTAGCGGCGGAACAGTTCACGGCCGGCCGGGGTGCGGCTGCCGACGGTGATGTCGAAGTCCAGGCCCTTGGGATAGCCGCCGAGGAACGCCTCGGGCAGGACCACGACCTCCGCGCCTCGGTCACCGGCGGCCTCCCGGATGAGTTCCTCGGCGCGCTTCAGCGCGGCCTGCGTGTCGAACAGCGGGGCGGCCGCCTGGACGACGGCAGCGGTCACGGTACGGCGGGACTCGGGGGGCGCGGCAGCGGCGCGGGGCAGCGAAGTCATGGCACCGAGACTAGGAATCCCCCGAATCATCGAGCAAGGCAGTGGCGGGGACAGGGGCTGACACGACGCTTTCCGTCCCGCCGGGCAGGTCGCCCAGGGGTTCGTCCCTGGTGACGACCAGGTCGGCGTCGCGCATCAGCTGATCGGCGGCGGTCACGCCTCTGCTTCCGGGTAGTCGTCCAGGATGGCGAGCGCCGCGGCGGTCGCGGCGACCGGGTCGCCGGCGCGCACTGCTTCGAACAGCGCCGTGTGGAAGGGGTCGTCGCCGGCGTCGTCCATGCACTGGTTGGCCTTGACGGTCTCCCACAGGACGTCGCTCATGTTCCGGTAGAGATCGCTGAGTACCGGATTGTGGGACGCCTCGGCGATGCGCAGGTGGAAGTCGACGTCGGCATCGGTGAAGGCGTCCAGGTCCCGGGCCCGGCCTGCGGATTCCCTGCGTGCCATGGCTTCACTGATCACGGCGAGGTCGTCATCGGTGCGCGTCGTGCTGGCGAGGCGGGCGGCGACGATGTCCAGGCCGCGGCGGACAACGAGGATGTCGGCGGTCCTCGCCCGGTCGAAGTGCCGACGCAGCGCGACCTGGCCCTCGTCGGTGGCGATGACGTAGGTGCCGTCGCCTTGACGGGTGGTGAGCAGTCCGGCGTGGACGAGCACCCGGACCGCCTCGCGGATGGAGAGCCGGCTCACGGCGAGGGTCGCGGCGAGCTGGTCCTCCGGCGGAATCCGGTCGCCCACCTGCCATGTACCCCGCGCGAGTTCTCCCCGCAGCTGGTTGATCACAGCGTCGACGATCGACATTCGTGCGACGGGTTTCATGCAACCCTCTTCCCTAGTCATCAGATGACTTGATAACCATATGACTCTGCAGGGACGGAGTTCCAGCCCTTTCACCGACTCGAAGGGGGCCGCTGGCATGACCCACGCCCTGTTCACCCACATCCGACCTCATGGCGGCGATCCTCACGACGTGCTGGTGACCGACGGCCGCATCGCGGCCATCGATCCCTCGACGCGGCCCGGGAACTGCGTCGTCGTCGACGGCGGCGGTGCCCTTGCCCTGCCTTCCCCGGTCGACGCACACATCCATCCCGACAAGTCGGCCTGGGGCCGGCCGTGGCTGAGCCGCGAACCCGCCGACACACTCCGCGAACTGATCACGAACGACGTCGCCACCCAGCGCGCCATGACCTCTCCGGTACACGAACGCGCCGGCGCCCTGATCGCCCGGGCGGTCAGCCGCGGCACCCGGGCGATGCGCGCGCACGTCGATGTCGCACCGGTCCACGGGCTCTCCCACCTGCACGGCATCCGCGCCGCCGCCGCTCCGTTCGCCACGGCGATGGACCTCCAGGTGGTGGCCTTCCCTCAGCTCGGCCTCCTCACCGAGCCCGGCACCGCCGAGTTGCTGGAGCAGGCCGTCAAGGAGGGCGCCGACATCGTCGGCGGCCTGGATCCGATCGGCATCGACGGTGACCTCGACGGACATCTGGACGTGCTGTTCGGCATCGCCGAGCGCACCGGCGCACCGATCGACATCCACCTGCACGACCGCGGCCGAGCGGGCCTGGACCAGATCGCCGAGATCGCCCGCCGTACCCGCGCCGCGGGCATGCGGGGAAAGGTCACGATCAGCCACGCGTTCTGCCTGTCCGACTGTGACGCCACCGAGTTGGAGCGCACCGCCGAACTCCTGGCCGAGTCGGACGTGGCGGTGACCACGTGCGCGCTGGGCAACGAGCCGGTCGTGCCCTTCCGGCCGCTGGTGGAACGGGGCGTGCGGGTCGGCGCCGGTTCGGACGGCGTGCGGGACGCCTGGACCCCGTTCGGCGACGGCGACATGTTCACGCGGGCGCATCTGCTCGCGTACCGCACCGATGCCCGCACTGACGAGGAACTGGCGGCGTGCTACGCCGTGGCGGCGCACGGCGGCGCGGACGTCATGGGCCTGGAGCGGTCCGACCTGCGGGTCGGCGACCCCGCCGACTTCGTTCTGCTGGCCGGGGAGTCCGTCGCCCAGGTCCTCGTCGACCGGCCGCTGCCCGCGATGGCCGTCCGGGCCGGGAACGTCGTCGCCCGTGACGGGCGCCTCGAGAGGACCACCCGGTGAAGCGCCGCAGGCCGGTCCTGCTCACCGGCGGACTCGCACTCACCCTGACCGCCTGCGGCAACGCCGCGCTGGGCGGGCAACAGGCGGCCCTCACGACGGCGGACCTCGCCACCACCACCGCGTCGGCCGCCCACGGCGTGGACCGGATCACCTGGAACCTGCCCTACGAGCCACAGACGCTGGACCCGATCCGCTCCTTCAACTACGCCGAGAACACCGCGCTCGCGAACATGTGCGAGAGTCTGATGCGGCTCACCCCCGACCTGAAGATCCGCCCCGGTCTGGCCGAGAAGGCGGAGAATCCGACCCCGACCCGGTGGGTCTACACGCTGCGCAAGGACGTCAGGTTCTGGGACGGCAAGCAGATGACCGCCGACGACGTGGCGGCCAGCCTCAACCGCCACCTCGACCCGACGCTGGGCACCTGGTGGAGCGACTACTTCGAGACCGTCGCCTCCATCAAGGCGACCGGACCGTACCAGGTCACGGTGGACCTCAAGCAGCCCGACGTGCTCTTCAACCAGGCCATGGCGACCGCCGCCGGCGCCGTCGTGGAGAAATCGTTCCTGGACAAGGCCGGAAAGAACCTCGGCTCTCCCACCGGCGGCGTCATGTGCACCGGACCCTTCAAGTTCGCCGGCTGGAAGCCCGGCGACTCCCTTCGGCTGACTCGCAATGACAGCTACTGGAACGCCGAACTCAAGGCGAAATCAAAGACGTTGGTATTCCGGTTCATCGCCGACGAGACCACCGCGGTCAACGCCCTGCGGTCCGGCGAGGTCGACGGGCAGTACTTCTACCTCCCCCCTGCCGGACTCAGCCAACTGGTCAACTCCCCCACCGGCTCGGTCACGCTCGGCCGCTCCCTCACCTTCTGGGCCCTGCTCGGCGCCGCCAAGTCAGGCCCGTACGCCGATCCGCGCGTGCGCGAGGCACTGTCGGCCGCCCTCGACCGACCGGGAATCGCCCGGGTGATCTTCCAGGGGGCCGCAGCCCCGGAAAGTACGTTGGCCAACTCCGACTACTGGGGCTACGCCGCGGACACCTTCCGCACCGCACACGACGCTCTGCCCGCGGCGAAGCCCGACCTCGCCCGCGCCAAGCGGCTCCTGAAGGCCGCCGCCAAGCCGTCCCGCCCCCTCACCATCGGGATCCAAGGAAGTTCGGCGGTGCACGAACAGACAGCGAGCATCATCAAGGCCGCCGGCGAGGACCTCGGGCTCGACGTCAAGATCAAGGTCATCCCGGTCGAGCAGTACGGCAACCTCTACAGCGACCCCAAAGCCCGTGAAGGCATCGACGCCTTCCTGAGCACCTGGTACGGCAACATGCCCGATCCCCTGGACGTCTACCGCGTGTTCACCAAGGGCGGCCGGTCCAACTTCGACGACTACGCGTCCGTGGACGGCGCCGTCAGGCAGGCACAGGCCGCCTACGGCCCGCAGCAGCGGGCCGGGCTGGTCAGCGGAATCCAGACCACCGTCAGCCGGGACGTGCCCTGGACGCCGATCACCTCCCTGCCCGTCATCCTCTACATGAACAAGCGGATCACCGGAGCGGTCGCCTCGTTCTCGTACCTGTACTACCCCTGGGCCGCCGGGATCGGTGCGCGATGAGGTGGCTGACATTCCTGGCACGACGGCTGGCCGCGCTCGCGGCGGTCCTCCTCGTGGCCTCGTTCCTGGTGTACGGGCTGCTCTACACGGTTCCCGGCGGCCCCATGGCGTTTCTGCTCGGCAACCGAAGCGGCAGCCCCGAGCAGATCGCGGCGATCCGTCACCAGTACCACCTCGACGAGCCGTTCCTGGTCCGCTACTTCAGCTGGCTGGGCGACACGCTGCACGGTGACTTCGGTCAGTCCCTGGTCTACCGCCAGGACGTGTCCGCCCTGATGTCCACCCGGCTGGCGACGACGGGGCTGCTGGTCCTGTACGCCACGGTGATCATCGTCGTGATCGGTATCGCCCTCGGCCTGCTCGGAGCGCTGCGACTGGGCCCGGTCGACGCGGCCGTCTCCGTGGTGAACAGCGTCTTCCTGGCCACTCCCACCTTCGTCGTGGGCGTCGTACTGGTCGTCGCCTTCGCCCTGGGGCTGGGCTGGTTCCCGGTCTTCGGCCCGGGAGCGGGCCTGGGCGACCGGCTGTATCACCTGACGCTGCCCGCCATCGCCCTCAGCCTCGGCAGCGCCGGCTTCCTGGCCCGCATCACCCGCGCCTCGGTGGGCGCGGAGTTGGGCCGCGAACACGTGGAGACGGCGCGCAGCCGTGGATTCTCCGAGTCCCACATCGTCCGCCGGCACGTGCTGCGCAACGCGTCGATCCCGGTCGTGACCGTCATGGGCCTCACCGTGGCCGGCCTGATCGCGGGTTCCGTGGTCGTCGAGAACATCTTCGCGCTGGACGGGCTCGGCTCACTGCTCGTACGGGCCATTCTCCAGCGGGACTTCGCCGTGGTGCAGGGCGTCGTTCTCGTCCTGGTCACCGCGTTCGTCATCGTCAACCTGGTGGTCGACCTGTGCTACTCGCTCATCGACCCCCGTCTGTCTCCCAGGGAGGCGACATGAAGGCACGCCTGGGCCCGACGGGCCTCTCCGCACTGGCACTTCTCGCGGTCGTTGCCGTGGTCAGCGCCTGTGCGCCACTGCTGGCGCCCTACGATCCGAATCGGCCCGACCTCTTCAACGCGCTGTCCGGGAGCACCGGAAGCCACGTGCTCGGTGGTGACGCGCTCGGCCGGGACATCCTGTCGCGGCTGATGTTCGGGGCCCGCACGACGCTGCTGGGCCCGCTGGTCACCATCGCACTGTCCACCGTGGTGGGCACCACGCTCGCGATCGTCGCCGCGTGGTCCGGCGGCCGGGTCGACGCCGTCATCTCCCGGCTGCTCGACGTTCTGTTCGCCGTGCCGGGCATCGTGTTCGCCCTGGTGACCGTGGCCGTGGTCGGTCCCGGTATGACGGGAGTGGTCCTCGGCCTGGCCGTGGCGTACACGCCGTATGTGGCCCGCGTCGTCCGCAGCGCCGCGCTGCGGGAACGCGGCCTCCCCTACGTCTCGGCCGCCTGGCTCCAGGGCAGATCGGCCGTCGCCATCTGCGGGCGCCACCTGCTGCCCAACCTGCGCCCGCTGATCGTCGCCCAGTCGGTGTCGGCGCTCGGCTTCGCGATCATCGACCTGGCCGCGATCTCGTTCCTCGGACTCGGGGTGCAGCCGCCGGCCGCCGACTGGGGCCTGATGGTCAAGAGCGGACTGGACGGCGCGATGCGCGGCCAGCCGATGGAGGCCATCAGCGCGGGCGTGCTGATCGTGATCGTGGTGGTCGCGGTGACGGTGCTCGGCGACCGGATGGGTGCTCAGCAAGGGGGTGCGCGATGAGCAACGATCTCCTGGTCCTGGACCAGCTGCGGCTCGAGGTTCCGGCCGGCCGCGGGCAATGGCGGACGCTCGTCGACGACGTCGGCCTCACCGTCGCCCCGGGCGAAGCCGTCGGCCTCGTCGGCGAATCCGGCTCGGGCAAGTCGATGACCGCGCGGTCCATCCTCCGCCTGACCCCACCCGGCGCACGGCTGAGCGGCCGGATCCAGTTCGACGGGACACCGGTCCTCGACCTCGGGGCGCGCGAGCTGCGCGCCCTGCGGTCGCGCCGGATCGCGATGATCTTCCAGGACCCCCGGGCGCACATCAACCCGGTACGCAGCATCGGTGACTTCCTCACCGAGGCGCTGGTCACCAACCTGTCGGTGCCCCCGAAACAGGCTCACGCCAAGGCCGTCCGCCTTCTCGCCGATGTCGGCATCACCGACGGCGAACGCCGGATGCGACAGCACCCGCACGAGTTGTCCGGCGGACTGCTCCAGCGCGTCATGATCGCATCGGTACTGGCCGTGGAACCCGACCTGGTGCTCGCGGACGAGCCCACGACCGCTCTGGACGTGACCACCCAGTCGGAGGTGATGGTCATCCTGGACGAACTGCGCCGGGACCGCGGTATGGCCATGTTGCTGATCACCCACGACCTCGAACTCGCCGCGGCGACCTGCGACCGCATCGGCGTCATGTACGCCGGACGGATCGTGGAGGTGCAGTCCGCCGAGGCGCTCACCGGATCCCCCCGGCATCCCTACAGCAGTGGCCTGTTGACATCCCGGCCGAGTATCGACCAGGTCGTCCATCCGCTGCCCGTCGTCCCCGGCCGCGCGGTCGCGGCCTTCGAGGCGGGCGAAGGCTGCGCCTTCGCACCCCGCTGCGCGGTCAGCACACCGGAGTGCTCCACCGCCCGCCCGGCGCTGCGCGCGGTGGGCAACGCCCACGTCGCCTGTATACGAGCGGAGGAACCGTGACCGAGATCCTGGTCAGGGCGGAAGGTCTGCGCAAGGTCTACGGGAAGGGCGCCGTCGCCGTCGACGACCTGTCCTTCACCCTCGCCCGCGGTGAATCGCTGGCCGTCGTGGGCGAGTCCGGCTCGGGCAAGACCACCGTCGCCCGCATGCTGCTGGGCCTGGAAACCCCCACGGCCGGCACGATCAGCGTCTGCGGACGACCACGGACGGGCCGAACCGGCTCGGCCGAACGGCGCCGCCGGGCCCGGGAGATCCAGATGGTCTTCCAGGACCCGTACTCCTCACTGGACCCGTTGCAGCACATCGGGGACGTCATCGAAACCAGCCTCGCCCTGCACTTCCCGCTGAGCGCGCACGAGCGGCGCAACCGGGTCCTGGAGCTGCTCGAGGCCGTGGGACTGACCGACCGGCACGCCACGATGCTGCCCCGCCAGCTCTCCGGCGGACAGCGGCAACGCGTCGCCATCGCCCGCGCGATCGCCATCGAACCACAGGTCCTGGTGCTGGACGAGGCGGTCGCGGCGCTGGACGTCTCCGTGCAGGCGCAGATCCTCAACCTGCTGACCGACATCCGCGAACGCAGCGGCATCAGCTACGTGTTCATCTCGCACGACCTGGCGGTCGTCAACCAGATCAGCGACACGGCGATCGTGATGTCCGCCGGCCGCGTGGTCGAGCGCGGGCCGACCCGGCAACTGCTGCGCGCCCCGCAGGAGGAGTACACCAAAGCCCTCCTGGACGCGGTTCCCAGACCCGGCTGGAAGCCCCGCCGTCGCCCGGCCGGCTCCCACCCTTCCCCGCACCCCGCCTCCCCCCGTCCCCAACACTGAGAGGCCATCACCATGTGTCTGGACCACCATCAGCCGCCGCCCTCACACGTCGCCCGGCGCGGCGTCCTCGCCACCGCGATGGCACTGGCCGGCGGATCCCTGCTCGCCGGCACGGCCGAGGCGGCCACCCGTACGCCGGAACGGGAGGCACCCGGCACCGGCCCTGCACCGTCCGGCGGCACTCTCGTCATCGACGGCGGCACCCTCCTCGACCCGCTCACCGGGGACGTCACCACCGACTCCGTGGTCGTCATCGTGGACGGCACCGTGCGGGCCGCGGGCAGCCGGGACGCCACCCGGCGTGCCCGCGCGGCGCTGCGAGCGGACGTGAGCGTGGTCGACGCCCACGGCCGATGGGTGCTCCCCGGCCTGGTCGACGCCCACATCCACATCAACTCCCTCAAGGAGGCCGGAACAGCCCTCCGTCAGGGAGCGACCAGCGTGCGCAGTGGGTCCACCACCTTCTACCAGGACATCGCCGTACGCGAACTGGCCCGGTGGGCCCCGGCCCGGGCACCGCGAATGCGGGCCGCCGGCATCTTCGTCACCCCCGACCTCGGTGACACGATCCTGGCCGACCCCGACCTCGCCCCGCTGGCCCGCCTCAAGGACGGCGTCCGCTCGTCCGAGGCGCTGCGCCGCGTGGTCGACGTGAACCTGAACCGGGGCGCGGACGTCATCAAGACCCGGGTCAACGACCGTGCGGGCCTGCCGGACCAGGACCCGCTGCGCCAGGTGTACAACCGTGAGCAACTCGCCACGGTGGTGGCGGCGGCGCGGCGCCGCGGAGCCGGCGTCCTCTGCCACAGCTACAGCGAACAAGGCTGCCGCGACGCCGTCCTGGCGGGCATCAGCAGTCTGGAGCACGGCGTCTTCGTCGCCGAGGACACGCTGCACGAAATGCAGCGCCGCGGGACGTACTTCACGCCCACCCTGACCGCCATCGCCGGCCTGGCCGAATCCGACGACCCTGTACTCGCCGCGCGGGGGCGCGAGTTCCTCCCCATACTGCAGCAAGCCGTGTGCAGGGCACACGACATGGGAGTCCCGCTGGCGGCGGGCACCGACTCCGCCGGGGGGCAGATCGATCCGATCGGCGGCGAGGTGGTACTGATGCACCAGGCCGGCCTGCCGGCCCTGGACGCCATCCGCACCGCCACGACGGCAGCGGCGCGGCTGACCGGACTGAGCGGCAGCGCCGGGCGGCTGGCGCAGGGCTTCCGTGGCGACGCGGTGCTGCTCGCCGACGATCCGCTGGAGGATCTCACAGCGCTGAGGACGCCGAGCGCGGTGATCAGCAACGGCGTCGTCGTCGGCACCTGACGGCCGCCTGCGCTAGTAGACTGTCGCAGCTAATATTTGGGATAGAGATGGCGCAGTTTGATGCGTGCATCGTGGGTGGTGAATTGCCAGTCCACCTGACGCTGGT
>NZ_JBEYTS010000104.1:0-17824 GCF_040643155.1 Streptomyces sp. NPDC047453
TCCAGGCCGAGGATCTCGCGGTGGCCGTCGGCGTTCACGCCGACCGCGATGAGCGCGTGGACGTTGATGATGCGGCCGCCCTCGCGGACCTTCTGGGTCAGGGCATCGACCCAGACGAAGGTGTAGGGGCCGGCATCCAGGGGACGGTTGCGGAAGGCGGCGACCTGCTCGTCCAGGTGCCGGGCCATCGCGCTGACCTGCGACTTCGACAGTTGGGTGACGCCCAGGGACTCGGCGAGCTTCTCCACTCGGCGGGTGGAGACGCCCAGCAGGTAGGCGGTGGCGACCACCGAGATCAGGGCCTGCTCGGCCCGCCGACGTCGTTCCAGCAGCCAGTGCGGGAAGTAACTCCCGGACCTGAGCTTGGGGACGGCCAGTTCGACGGTGCCCGCCCGGGTGTCCCACTCGCGCGGGCGGTAGCCGTTGCGGTGGTTGACTCTCTCGTCGCTGACCTGGCCGTATTCGGCGTTGCAGAGGGCGTCGGCCTCCGCGGACATGAGCGCGTCGGCGAACGTTTTGACCATCGCGCGCAGCAGATCGGGACTCGCCGCGGCGAGGTTGTCCTCCGCGAGGGCGTGCAGGGGCAGACTGTCGGGTGCGGTCATCGTGCTGATCTCCTTCGAGGCTTCGACATCTCGAAGATCAGCCGGTGGCCGTTCATCTATGCGGGCACCATCCCGATGCCGGAGCAAACCCCCGGATCAGGTCGAACCCGTACACCACTTCCCTGGACGCAACCCATGGCGAGATCCGGATCGTCGGCGCAGGCGCGGGCGGGCCGGCTGTGAGTGTCGCTACCGCTTCCGCCAGTGCCCCGGAACCGTGTGGTCAGCGACCGTCGGATGCATGGCTGAACCACCTCGCCCACGCGCAGGGGTGATTGGCGGGGACTCCCGACCGTAATCATGCGATGACGGTCCGATCGCGGCGGCATCAACCCGTCCTGGACCCGCCGTCCTCGTCCGCCGTCGCGCAGCGAGGATCACCGCACTGCCCGAGAACACCGACTGGTGACTGGCCTGCCGGCCGTTCCAGTCTCTTCGTCGGCCGACATGAAACGGACCGGCAGCCGGACCCGGACGTCCATGCTCGCCGCCGGCCCGCACTCGACAGCGCGGCGCTCGCGGTGGTCGACCAAGTCGAACTTGGGTGGTCGACTGCCGTGGCGGCCAAGCGTCTTACGGTGAGAAGAACTCGGAGGTCGCCGCGGTGCTGCGGGTCAGCATGCGGTCGGTGGAACGGTGGCGCCGGGCCTGGCGCGAGTGCGGCGAGGCGGGGTGTGGTCGGCACCAGCCCGCTCGACGGGCAGTCGAGCGGGACGATGAGGCAGTGAGTCTCCACCCGGGCTGCGGGGTGCACCTGAACCGTGATGAGGCATGGGGCAGGATGCACGCCAGACCAGCACCAGAGACAGTGAGGCCGGCGATGACCGAACCAGGCGCGGTGGACCTGATCCACTTGGAAGACGCGGATGGCGACCGCTGCATCGTCGCGTGATCGGCCGCTACAAGCACGATGTGCAGACGAGTCACGGCGTTCTCCAGGCTGAGGTCTTGGCGCACGCCAGCTTCGTCGATGCCCGGCTGGAGCTCTATCTTTTCCAGCAGGACCTCGACGCCTGGCAACAGGAGCTGACTGGCCTCGCTCCCGGCATGGGTGCGAGCATCGGTGGAGATCGCGGGCTGAATCTCGTTCTCCACATGCAAGAGGACCACTCTCTGGCCGTAACGATCCACGATGACCGCCTCAGCACGATGCTGTGGATCCAGCCGCAGGAGAACTGGATGGAGGAGCACCACGAACGACTGGAGCAGGTCCGGCAGACCTGGCCCGGGACAGCCCCTGTGACGTACGAATGGCGTCCATCCCAGGAGAGCTGAGCAGTACTGCTTGGCCTCGCGAGACCGACATCACGAGGTCGGTTCCCAATGAGAGCCGGAGTGTGCCGATGGCCGCGCCTGCCCCGAGCCGCCGTCCGTCGATCCGGCCACGATGACCGGGCGGCGTTCAGCGTGGAAGCACCCAGCCTGGCGTCCAGGTCCCGGCGGCGTCGTGGCTGTCCGCTGTGGCGGCGAGGTGGGCGCGGAGGGTGGCCAGCGCCGGGTGGGGGTTGGCGCGGTGCCACAGGAGCGAGTGCGGGTAGACGGGCATCGGGTCGGTGACCGGGATGCGGCGCAGGCCGTGGCCGGAGGGCCAGACGAGGCGGGTGTGCGCGCCCATGAAGGTGGCCAGGGCCGGAGTGTCGGCGATGGTGTCGAGGAGCGCGTCGGAGCCGAAGTTGGGGCCGGTCGCCTCGATGGTGAGGCCGAACTCGGCGACGAGGTCGTCGTAGTAAGCGGCCCACTCGGTGCCGGGGACGACGCCGGGCATCCAGATCCGGTGCCCGGCGAGCCGAGCTAGGGGCACCGACCGGGCGCCGGCCAGCGCGTGGGCGGGGCCGGTGAGGAGCTGAAGCGGCTCGTCGAGCACCCGGACGGACTCGATGTCCTCGGGAAGGGGCCGGCCGGGCGCGGCGATGGCGCGGAAGGACGCGTCGATCTCACCGGACCGGATGGCGGCGATGGCCGTCTCGATGTCGAACAACCACATCACGTCGAGCTCGGTCTCGGGGTGCGCGCGGTGGAAGCCGCGCATCAGGCCCGACGCCGCGCCGCGCGAGGCGATCACGTCGACGCGCAGCGGACGGCGGCCGGGGCGCACGGACCCGACCGCGCGCTCGGCGACGCGCAGCAGCTCACGCGCGTGGGGCAGGAACGCCTGCCCGTCGATGGTGAGTTCGGCGCCGCGCGCGGTGCGGGTGAACAGCCGCACGCGGAGGTTGCGCTCCAGTGCGGCGATGCGCTTGGAGACAGCCTGCTGGGTTACCGCCAGCTCGGCGGCGGCCTCCTGGAACTGCCCCGCGTCGGCGGCGGCGACGAACGTCCGGACGGTGTCGAGCGCGGATCGGTTGTGCGGACCGGCCTGCGAACCAGAGAATTCATGGGTGCGCCGGCGTCCATGGAGCACCGTCACCCGGCAGCGGCCCCCACACCAGCGCACCGCGGTGAAACCCAGGAGTGGCTTCGGCCATCATCGGGCCGATGCCTCGGGTAAGGGCTTCGGCCAACGTTTCCAGAAACTCCCCGAGAGATCCGTACCCAGGTGCGGTCAGCGGCCGCCACGGTGGTTCACCGCCGGCTTGGTGGAAGGTCGCGAGCCGACCTGCGGGGTCGATGGCCAGGCCGTCCCACGGGGCGAGCGAGTAGTCGGCGACCGCGAAGGGAACCCAGGAACCCCAGAACTCCTCGGCGTTTCCTTCGCTGCCACGGACTGTCACGATCCCGGCCAGTGGAAGCAAATTGATGTTGGGCGAGGAACAGGCCCGCGTCGTACTCATCCAGTGGGCCGCCAAACCGACCGCCGACCGGTCCGTCCCCGTTCGTGACGAGTGTTACGGACGGACGGGAGGCGTCGGGCCCCGTACGTCACTCGTACGGGGTCCGGTGGCTTGCCCAATTGGGCGAAGTTGATCTTGGTTAGGGGTTGGCGGCAGCCCGCTCGTCGTCGGTGAGGGGCGGCTTGGACAGGAACGGCCGCTTGGGTCCGAGCAGCATCGGGACGAGCATGTCCGGGGAGAACAGGCGGGTTGCCGGTTTCTCCATGCTCATCACGTCCAGGAGGGCGCCGAGCGCACGCGGGTTGCGGGCGCCGGTGGCCACTGCCCGGTCGACGAACGCGGCGAGGTAGCGCTCCACGGCGGTGGGCGGGGTGGCGCTGGCTCCGGGGTAGAACGCGTCTTGGCCGACGGCCAGGTCCCAGGCGGCGGCGACGGGCCGGGCCGCGACGCGCTGGAGGCGGCGCGCGAGCCCAGGAGCCGTGACCGGGGTGGTGCGCAGGACGTCACGGACGGCGAGGGCGCCCTGTGCGGCGACGGTGAGGCCATGGCCGTAGACGGGGTTGTATCCGGCGATGGCGTCGCCGAGGACGGTGAACCCGTCGGGCCATTGGGCGAGTTTCTCGTAGTAGCGGCGGTGGTTGGCGGTGCTGCGTGTGGTGGCGACGTCGCCGAGCGGCTCGGCCGTCTTGAGCAGCTCCCCGATGACCGGGTCGCCCAGGCCGAGCGCGAAGTCGACGAAGGCATCGGGGTCGCTGGTGGGCTCGCCGCCGCGGGTGCCGGAGAGCGTGACGACCCAACGGCCGCCCTCCACGGGGAGGATGATTCCCCCCTGGCCGGGCGCCTTTGCCGGGTTCGCCTGGACGTTGACGAGGGGGAAGTCTGCGTCGGCGGTGGTGCCCGGCGCGCGGTAGATGCGGGTGGCGTAGGCCACGCCGGCGTTGACTTCCCGCTCGGTGACGCGGGGCAGGCCGAGGTCCTCGAGCCATTGGGGGGCGCGCGATCCGCGGCCGGAAGCGTCGATGACGAGGTCGGCGGTGAGGACGGACGTGTCGTCGCCCGTGCGGACCTGGACGCCGGTGACGCGGCCGGCGTCGCCCACGAGGGCGAGAGCGCTGGCGCCCTGACGGAGGGTGATCCGCTCGTCGGCGAGGACGTGCCGGCGCAGCACGGCGTCGAGGAGGTCGCGGGAGCTGACGAGGTTGCGGTGGTGCGTCGACGTGAAACGGCGGAACCACACCTCGTTGGGGGCACGGGAGACCATGTCGCCCATGATGTGGACCAGGCGGCCGCCCTGGGCGACGACACCGTCCACGACGCCGGGCACCAGGTCGTTGAAAGCGCGTACGCCGCCGCTCCACACCAGGTGAGCATGCCGGGCTTGGGGAACGCCGCGGCGGGGCTCGGGGCCGTCGGGCAGGGTGTCGCGCTCGAGGAGGGTGACATCGGCGTGTTCGGTGAGTGCGGCGGCGGCGAAAAGACCCGCGGCGCTGGCGCCGATGACGATGGCGGTGGCTCTGCCGGTAGCTATGTCAGGCATGTGCGGTCACACTCTCTGTGCTGGTCACCCGCTGGCGGATGCTGCCGATGAGGCGGGGGCGGTACAGGGCCCGGGAGACGGCGTCGATGTGGTCGGCGATGTCGGTTGCGGCCTGCTGGGGTCGACCGCTGCTGGTGGGGGTCCCGTTGCGGTACGCGTCGGTCGCGGCCTGGATGGCGACGGCCCCGGCGATCCCGTGGGCCTCGTCGGCGCCGTGGGCGGCCGCGGCCGCCTCGTAGGCCTGCCGGTAGAGGCCCTGGTCGAGGTAGGGGGCGAGCAGGCGCAGCGCGTCATGGATGCGCTGCTGGCGCTGCATCAGCCGCAGATCGAGCGGGGCCCAGAAGCCGAGCCTGGCGGCGACCGCGGCGGGTTTGACGACGCGGACCACGCGCCACAGGGACCTCAGCCGCCAGTAGTCACGCTGGTCTCGGCTCCACCGTTGCAGGACAGGCCCGGCCTGCGGGGCGATGAACCCGAGGGCGACCAGAATGGCCTCGATCAGCGCGAAGGGGGGCGCGGCCTTGGTGCTGAGAAGGTCGAGGTCGACACCGAACCAGCGGGCGCCCACCGCGATCAGCTTGGTGACGTCGAAGACCAGCCCGGAGGCGAACCCGAGCTGTAGGAAGATCACGCCGGTCTTGAGCCACCGGTTGGTGACTTCGGGCAGCCACCGCCACAGCATGTAGGTGGCGACCAGGGACGACACCATGTGCGCGAGCAGGTACAGCAGGATGTGCTCGCGCATCCATGGCGTGCCGGCGTAGTAGGTGTCGAGGTCGTAGATGCGGGGTTCGGGGGCGTGGGCCAGGAGGAACGTCGCCCAGAGGCCGACGCCGATGGCCGCGTAGATCCAGTAGATGCGGATCATCCGCCGCCGCCGGCCTTCGGAGGGTGCTTCCCGCCACCGAATGATCATGGTCAGGCCGGTCGCGTTGAACGCGGTGAGGAACGAGTACGCCCACGGCGCTGCGATGTTCGGGACGCCGGTCAGCACGTTGAGCCGCTGAATGTTGATCGGGGTGATCACGATGAGGACGGCCGTGGCCCAGGTCAGCAGCAGGGTGGTGGCCCTGACGTCGGGGTCGCGCCAGGCCCGGAAGAAGGTCGGCGCCTTGAAGGCGAGCGCGATGGCGAGGAGAACGGTGGGGAGGAGGTACGGGACGTGGAAGTGAGGACTCATCAGAGAAGGCGTCCGCCCCTGTTCAGCAGGGACAGGTTCAGGCGGCCCTCCACGGTGGTCGCGCTGACCGGGCTCTCCGCGTAGCGGCCGGTCACCCACGTGCGGACCTCACGGCCGAAGAGCAGGCCGAAGGTCTCGGCGTCCACTTCGTGACTGTCGACCGAGTCGGATCGGGCTGCGACGGTCAGGAGGGCATCCCGTGGGACTTCCTCCGTAGTGAGGATCTGCTCGACCGCTTGCTGTACGGCTTCGGGCGCCCCGCTGGTGGTGGCGCGGGCCGCTGCGTTCATGCCGGCGACGTGGTGGCCGCAGTCGCCGTTCTCCTCGTGCCACAGCTCGTGCCCGAGGATGACGAGCTGGGCCTCGGGGTGCATGCTCTGCTCGACCACGATGACGGAGCGCTCGCCGAAGTCGATCCTCATGCCGGAGACCGGGACGGGCAGGTCTGCGGGGAACGCGCGGAAGGCCAGTTGGATGGGGCGGCCCGTGCGCGCGCTCATGGCCTGGCAGAACGCGTTCATGACGGTCCTCGGTTCGTCCGGCCGCTGGATGGCCTTGGATGCTTCCCTGCCGAGGGCGGTGAGCAGAGACTTCATGGCGCGGGTACTCATCGGCCGTTGTCCTCCTGTGGGGGCATGACGGACTTGATGACGCCGGCAAGGAGCGTCTCGAGCTGCTCGGCGGTCAGGCTTCCGTGGTGACGCATGTCCGTGGCGACCACGCCGTATTTCTTCAGCAGGGCCTGGACGGGGTCCTGTTCGGGGTTCTCGTACTTGTCCAGGATCGGCAGCAGTGCCCGGTTGAGGGCGTCGGGGGACTCGTCGGTGAAGAACGCTTCTCTCGCGTCCTTGAGGTCGAAGAACTTCACGAGGCCGTGGAGGAGTTCGACGGAGGGAACCTTCTTGCCGTCGATGATCTGCCGGGCCCAGACCTCGGAGATGCCGCACTGCCGGTGCACGGCGGCGACCAGTTCCGGCTTTCGTCTTCCGGTCCGGGCCAGGTAGGCGTCGGCGAGGGTTTTCACACGTGCGCAGACCCGTTCACCGACCTCCTCTCGGGGTGGTGTTCCGCCGACGAGGAGCCTGCGGACGGTGCTTTCCGGCAGAGCCGTCTCCTCTGCCAGCAGGCGCGGGTCGAGGAGTTCCGCA
Organism: Streptomyces sp. NPDC047453; assembly: GCF_040643155.1. NCBI lineage: Bacteria > Bacillati > Actinomycetota > Actinomycetes > Kitasatosporales > Streptomycetaceae > Streptomyces > Streptomyces sp. NPDC047453. The sequence goes on from NZ_JBEYTS010000104.1 coordinate 7,242, forward strand.
CGGTTCAGCTGCTGATTTTCGATGAGCGCGTCTAATCGCTGAAGCGTCTCGGGGAGGGATGACATGGGCTTCACCGGTGCTCTCCCGGTTCTCATCAGTTGTGGTGTGGCGTGCAGCCTACGCGCGCGACGCCCGTCGTACAAACGATCGTTTCAGTGCGGACAACGATCGTTGACTGCTGACGCGGGAGCCTCGTAACAGCCTATTGATCCAGTCGGCGCGAGAACCTGTGCCGCTTCCGACGCCTGATCCTCAGCCGGTGTGCTTGGCCATGACGACCAGACCCGGCCCCAGTTGCCGAGCGGGAGGTGAGGGTCGGCGCGCACGCGTCTGCGACCGCAACCACACCAACCGAGGCGGCCGCATATTGGTTTGCCGCCGGCCAACCCGGTCGGATAGGAAGACCGCATGCTAAAGGGCAGCAAGGTCGGGCTCAGGGCCCGGCACGAGGACGACATCCCGATCCTGCGGGCCGAGCTCTACGACGACGTGCTCAACGCCTCCCGGGCCGAAGGCGGGCCGTGGCGGCCGATCACGCCCGGCTCGAAGGATCCGCGGCTCGTGGTGGACGACAAGGAGCAGGGACACGTGCCGTTCTCCGTGGTGGAGCTGGAGGGCGGCACGCTGGTCGGTACCGCGACGCTGTGGGGCATCGACAACCACAACCGGTCCGCGCACATCGGGCTGGGGCTGCTGCCGTCCTCCCGCGGCAAGGGCTACGGCACCGACGTGGTCGCGACGCTGTGCCACTACGGTTTCATCGTGCGCGGCCTGCAGCGGCTGCAGATCGAGACGCTGTCGGACAACACCGCGATGCTGCGCTCCGCCGAGCGCAACGGCTTCGTCCGCGAGGGCGTGCTGCGCTCCTCGGCCTGGGTGATGGGCGAGTTCCTGGACGAGGTGCTGCTCGGACTCCTCGCCCAGGACTGGAAGCCGGACTCGAAGGGCTAGGCTGCCGCCCGACGGTCAAGGACGGGCCACGGAGCCGACATGGACGGCCGAAGGCCAGGACGGCGACGTCGTCCCGCGCCGGCCGTGGGTCCTGTTCACCCGGTCGGCAGGCGGACCGACATCAGGGCGGCCGTGATTGCCCGTGACCGGCACAGCCAGCCTCCCACTGGCTGAGGGCACGCGCGTGTGCAGACTCGGGGGCAACGCCTACCCAGGGCGTGGAGTGCGGGGCCGCCCGAGCCCTGCGTCCTGTCAGCGCGGGGCACTCACTCCGTAGCGGAGCCCGGGTGACTCCGCCACGGGCTGCCGACTGACCCCGGTCCGGCCGACCCGTCAGCCGAAGACGACCCGGAACCTCCGGTTCGCCAGGCTGGGGTTCTTGGCGCGGACAGCCTCCACCCGCGCCGCGTCAATAACGGCGGACGCCACCCCGGGAGCCTCGCCCGCCGATGCCGCCACATGGCCCATCGGGTCCACGATGAGGCTCTGACCCGTGCAGTTGGGGCCGGTCTGACCGCAGGCCAGGACGTAGGCGGTGTTCTCGATCGCCCGGGCGCGGACCAGCGTGGTCCAGTGGTCCTCCTTGGCCGGGCCGACCACCCAGGCGGCGGGGACGACCAGGGCCGTGACACCCGCGTCGATCAGGAACCGGGCCATCTCCGGGAACCGGAGGTCGTAGCAGGTCATGACGCCGAAGGTGACCCCCTCCAGGGTGAAGAGCAAGGGCGAGGGCGTATGGGCCTGGACGTGGTCCGACTCGCGGTACCCGAAGGCGTCGTAGAGGTGGACCTTGCGGTACACCCCGAGCGGATCGCCCTTCTGGTCCACCGCGAGGACGGTATTGCTGGGCCGTTCGCCCTGGGCCGCCGGTGTCTCGGTCATGCCCGCCACGACGGTGATGCTGTGCCGCCTGGCCAGCGTGCCGATCGCGGTGGCGAACGGGCCGTCGATCCGCTCGGTGTGCTGGACGATGTCCGCCTCAGGATCGGGGTTGGAGTACATGGCGTTCTCGGGCAGTACGACGAGCTGCGATCCCTGGGCGGCCGCCTGCCCGATCAGGGCTGCGACGGCCTCGAGGTTGGCGGCCTTGTCGGTCGTGGCGTTGAACTGGCCGACAGTGGTGAGCATGGTCTGTCTCCTAGCGGTGCTGGTACAGAGCGGTGGTCAGTGCGGTCGTCTCGGCGAGGGACCGCCCCCAAGCCGGCCGTGAGGGAGCCGGGGGCTGGTGTGGCCTTCCCCTGGCTTCCCTGGGCATGGTCACAGGGCGAGCAGCGCGTGGTGTGCGATACCGGCGTTCTTCAGCGGCCTGAGCGCGAGGCGGAACAGGGCCAATGCATTGTCGTCGTCGGCGATGCGGTTGTCGCTGAGCTCGGCGCAAAGTTGGCACTGGTGGATGATCAGCCATTCGCCGCCCGGCCGAACCGACATTGGTTGCGGTGCGCGGTGCCCGGTGCTTCCGAGGAGACGTCCAGGCGGCAGCCCGTACAGCGGAAGCCGTTCGCCCCAGCTGTGCAGGACGTCCTTGTGTCGTTGCGGGCGTCGAATCGGGCTGGCCGCGTGCGAGTTGGTGCGTCGCGGCATGGGTGCGTCTCCCTTTCCGGGTCGGTCAGAGGGTGCCGAACACTTCGAGCCGTGGCGGGCCGGCCACGAAGATCCATCCAGGGCCTGTCCGGCGGATCATGCCGGACAGGCCCGTGGTCCCGAGGAGGGCTCAGCGCTTGAGCGTGAAGGTGAAGTCGCCGGAGAACTTGCCGCTCAGCCGGACTGCCGAAACGAGTTTCCCCTCCGTGATCAGTCTCTCGACCTCGGCCCGCGAAAGACCGCAGCCTTCAGCGATGAGTCGCACCGGCCGGACAGGGATCCGCGCCGCAAAGCGGACCGAGACGTCGATCACCTCGCAGTCCAAGTGATCCGATCCGCCGGTGTCGAGGCGCCAGGCTTTGTCCCAGTCGAGGGCGATGCGATTACGGCGCTGCACGACCGGATCCTGGAGCAGCTCAGCTGTCAGGCCAGGGTCGTTGTCATGCAGCCGGTCCAGCAACTCATGTCGTACGGAGCGCACATTCATCCGCTCCAGGACCGTGAGCTTTGCAGTTTCCCCGCAACCGGTACAGAGCACGAGGAGCCAGACGTCGATGAGCTTGTGGTTTGCGTTGACGCGAAATTTACTGCTTGCCCGGAAGCGCGCGGACGCGCACGCGTGGCAACGGCGGCGAACGAGCGGCAGGCAGGTGGGCACGACCACCCAGTTATTGAGCACAGAAGTACACCGGTTTCAGTGAGAAGTCCGCAGCAAAAAGCAGCGCGGCGCACATGAGCGACGCGCGACAAATCAGCGCTTGGGAGGTCTCACAGGGTGTACAACGGCACGTCCTTGATTAGACGACTTGGTTCGGCAGCACGGTAATGGCGCACAGCGACGCTGCTCCACTGGTTTTCGAGCGCCTCACCGCCAGGTTCCATCCGGCGGATCATGGACGAAGCCAGAGCCAGATCGCGGCGACGGTGACGGTGCCGTGGAAGACGTAGGCCCGCTTGTCGTACCTCGTGGCCACGGCCCAGAAGTTCTTGAGCCTGTTGATCGCCCGCTCGGCCTCGCTCCTACGCTCGTAGGTCATCCTGTCGAAGCCGGCGGGCCGACCGCCTTTGCTGCCCCGGCGCTTGCAGTTGGCCCGCTGCTCCCTCGGCTCGGGGATGGTGTGCTTGATGTGGCGTCTGCGCGGGTTGCGGCGGTTACAGCGGGAGCTGTGCGCCTTGCCGCCGCCAAGGTGATCGGGGCGGGTGCGAGGATGTCCGCAGGCAGATCCCGCCAGGGCACTACGGTCCGCTTCCGGAAGGGGATCCCGTTGATCACCCTGCGGTTGCTCTTCCAACACCCGCCCCGCTGGCCCGTCTTGGGCAAGTAGCTTCAGCCGGGCCCACTCGTCGGTCGTCAGATCTCCTCGCCCCACGACGGGCGCAACGACCCCGGCCCAAACCAGTCACATGATCCGCCGGACGGACCCTAAGCCCAAGCGGACTCGGAGACCGGGCGCCACGATTCATCGGATTCGGCAAGCGCCTTCGAGGCTTCCTGCCAGTAGCGCACCGCGTCGCGGCCGAGGAGGAGCCGGGTGGGAGCGTCGTCGCGTCCGGCGAGGTCGAGGATGATACGCGCCACCTGAGCGGGGTCTGCGGAGTTCGCCGCCGCGACCTCGGGGTCCATGTTCCTGAACATGTCGGCGAAGGCGCCCACGGTCTGCAGATACGGTTCACTGATGGGCGGGACGGTCATGGAGGAGCCGGCCCAGTCGGTGCGCATGGCGCCTGGCTCCAGGACGGTGACCTTGACGCCGAAGGGTGCGACCTCTTGGGCGAGGCCGAGAGAGAATCCGCCCACGGCCCACTTGGCGCTCTGGTAGGCGGTCAGACCTGCGGTGGTGATCCTGCCACCGAGTGAGGAGACCTGCAGGATGTGCCCGTGGCCCTGCCGACGCAGGATCGGCGTCACCGCCTTGCTGACATGGACGACGCCATAGAAATTGGTGTCGATCTGTGCGCGGAAGGCGTCGATCGTAGTGTCCTCGACGGAGGCAAGATCACCGTAGCCTGCGTTGTTGACGACGACGTCATAGCGACCGTAGACCTCCAGGCCCTCATGGACGGCGTCGCGGACGGCGCCGTCGTCGGTGACGTCGAGGGCGACCGGGTGCACACGGTCGCCGTACTCGGCGACGAGGTCGTCGAGGAGGGCCGGCTTGCGGGCGGTGGCCACCACGCGGTCGCCTTCCTGCAGCGCGGCGGTGACGATGGCGCGGCCCAGGCCGCGGGAGCTTCCGGTAACGAACCAGACCTTGGACATGAGGATGCTCATTTCGTGTCGTGCCGCGGGAACTGACGCCGACTGCGCGGCGGGGCGGCGAACCGCGCCGCACTCCTACTTTTCAGACCGGCGGTCCGTTATGTTCGTAGCCAACGTAAGGGACCGCCGGTCTGATGCCAAAAGACCGGCAGTCTGTAATATGGGGGCATGACGAACTTCCAGCGCGCACGCAGTGAGGAGCAGCGGGAGATCCGGCGGCAGGCCGTCCTCGACACCACCGCCTCCATGCTCGAGGAGATGCCTGTCGGTGACATCAGCCTGAACGAGCTGAGCCGCCGCGTCGGGCTGGCGAAGTCCAACGTGCTGCGGTACTTCGAATCCCGCGAGGCGATCCTGCTGGAGCTCCTGGACCGCGCCTGGCAGCAGTGGACGGCCGACCTGCCCGCACTCCTGGACGCCGGCATCGACGCAACCGCACCGATGAGCCGGCGCGGCGACCAGTTCGCCGCCGCCGTCACCGCCTCCCTCGCCGAGCGCCGGGTCCTGTGCGACCTGCTGAGCTCGCAGACAGGGGTGCTGGAACACAACGTCTCCCCGCAGGTCGCCGCCCGCTACAAGCGAGCAGCCGTGGCCAATGTCGCCGAAGTCGCCACCCTGGCTCGCCGTCACCTTCCCGAATTGGGCGACAGTGCACCACAGTTGACCGTGGCCGTGATCATGGCGATCGGTGCCGTGTGGACGCATGCGCGACCGTCGAAGGCCATGCTCGCCGCCTACGAGGCCGACCCTTCGCTCGCCGTCTTCAAGATGGACTTCGCGACCGCGCTGCAGGAGATGCTGGCCACACTCACCGCGGGGGCACTCTCCCGCGCCTCGTCCTGACCCCACCCACCTTGGAGCAGCCGTGCGCGTCATCGTCTTCGGAGCGTCCGGAATGGTCGGGCACGGCGCGCTGCGCGCCTGCCTGCTCGACGACGAAGTCAGCGAAGTCCTCGCCGTGGTCCGACGTCCGCTGTCCGTCACCCACCCGAAACTGCGCCAGATCGTCCATGGCGACTTCACCGACTACACCGCGATCCAGGATCAGCTGACGGACCTGGATGCCTGCCTGTTCTGCCTCGGAGTCTCCTCCGTCGGCCTGGGTGAGGAGGAGTACACCCGCGTCACCTACGACTACGCGCTCGCCGCCGCCCGCGCGCTCCACGCCGCGAGCCCGTCGCTGACCTTCGTGTACGTCTCCGGTGAGGGCACCGACAGCACCGGCACCAGCCGCCGGATGTGGGCCCGCGTCAAAGGCCGCACGGAGAACGACCTCCTCGCCCTGCCCATGACGTCCTACATGTTCCGGCCCGGCTACATCCATCCCGTGAACGGAGCGACGTCTCGGACCCCCGCCTACCGCGCCCTGTATCCCCTCACCACGGCGCTCTACCCGCTGCTGCGGCGTGCCCTCCCCCGCCACGTCACGACAACCGACGCCCTGGGCCGCGCCATGCTGGTCGTCGCACGTTCCGGCACGACCACAGCGCGCGTACTGGACGCCCCTGGCATCAACCGCCTGGCGGCGGCCTGACCGAGCCCCCCGTCCACGTCCCTGGCACGCAGGGCGTCACAGGGTGGTGATGGCACGTACGGCCGCCACGATCGCGCGCCGCCGCGCGTCGTGAGCGGTGGGGGGTTGGACACTGGGAACGCCTCGGGGCCCGGCGGCGAGATGTGGGCGACCAAGGCCGGCAGCTCGGATTGAGCACGACAGTTTGCGAGTCCGCGGCCCCGTTGGTTACCCATCGTGACGCCGAAGCGTCCCGATGCGCCCGGGGCCTGTCCGACGGACCAGGCTCCTGCAGCGGCCATCCGTCCTCAGTGCCGGACCAGGCAGAACGGATGCCCTGCCGGGTCGGCGTAGATTCGCCAGCTTCGCCCACCGGAACCGGCGTCCAAGAGCCTCGCCCCCAACGACAGCACCTGCGCTTGAGCCCGGTCCAAGTCCGCAACACCGAAGTCCAGATGGAACTGCTGAGGTCGAGACGCATCAAGCCATCGCGGCGGCTGATAGTCGGCTGCCCGCTGGAAAGCGAGGACGAGACCGGACGGCGCATGCAAGGTCGCCCAGCCGTCACCGACGGCCCATCGTCGATCTTGCTGGTTGACGGTCCCACCGAGCAACGACTGGTAGAACTCGGCGAGTTCCGCCGGATCAGAACAGTCCAGCACCACACACTGCAGGTCAGCGATCACGGGCCGATTCGTTGGCCCAGCGCTCGGGCACGCCGGGCATCATCGGCAGGACCGGCTGGGACCGGTCCAGGACCTGAATCTGCGACTTGTCGTCCCCACACAGCACCAGGGCCCGCTCAGGCGGGTCGTCCACAACCGTCGAGAGCCAGGGGCAGTGAGGCGCCGCGTCCCTTTGGCCATGTAGCGGGTCAGCACCACCACGGCGCCCTTCACCAGCAAGGTCTGGGTGAGGAAGAAGGGGCCCTTGAACAGGCCACTCGTCAGCTTGTCGAACAGCTCCTCACTGGTGTCCTCGATCATCGCCATTCCGGCGAAGCCCGCGTTGTTGACGAGGTGGTCGAACGACTCCCGCTGCCAGGTCTCGCGCAGGGCATCAGCCACAGCGTCACGGAAGGCCGGGAAACCCGGCTGTGTCGCCGATATTGAGGGGCAGCGCCACGGCGGTACCGCCCAGAGCTGGATGTGCGCGACAGTGCTCTTGGCTCCCTGCTCGTTGGAGCTGTACGTCAGGATGACGCCGACCCCGCGCTTGGCGATCTGGATGGCCGCGCTCTGACCGATACCGGAGCTGGCGCCAGTGACGACGGCTACCTTCATGATGTGCCTCCTGCACACGTGGAGCCCGTAGTCCCCACACGGAATGTGACATCTCAAGGCAACCAATCCGATGCCCTGGCGGAAAAGCAGGATCCTCCCGACCTCTTGCCTGATCCTGCCGAGCTTCCCGCGGCGGCCAAAGACGACGTCAAACCGCCGTCATGCAGCCATGACACGCGAGCAGCATCGCCGGGCAGAAGGCAGTCTGTCTGTGGAACGTCCGCCGTCCCGCACGCCAGAAGCACATCGTGAGCATTAAGGACAAAGAGTGACACCCTGCCACCTCGTCACGTTGACCTCGGTACCTTCCCCACCCCTATCGAGCCACTCCCCCGCCTAGCCGCCGCCGTTGGCCTCCAGCCCGACGATCTGTGGGTCAAGCGTGATGACCTGACCGGACTCGGCGGCGGCGGAAACAAGATCCGCAAACTCGAATGGACCGTGGGAGCGGCTCTCGCCGAGGGGGCCACCACACTGGTGACAACCGGCGCTCCGCAGAGCAATCACGCCCGCCTCACCGCTGCGGCAGCCGCTCGCCTCGGTATGAACGCCGTGCTGGTCTTCCCGGGTTCCCCCGAAGCGTCGCACTCGGGCAACCTGGTACTGGACGGTCTGTTGGATGCGCGTATCGTCTGGGCCGGCGACGCCGACGCCGACCGTCTGGCGCAGGAAGCCACGGCGGTGACCGAGCGACTGCGGCGTCAAGGCGAGCGGCCCGCTCTCATTCCCTTCGGGGGCTCGAGCCCGCTCGCCGCGCGTGGCTACCTGCGCTGTGCCGAAGAACTCATGGCGCAAGTCGCCGAACTACGCCATGCCGTGGTGGCTCTGGGATCCGGAGGCACGATGGCCGGCCTTGTCGCAGGACTCGGCGCGGAACGTGTTCTCGGCGTCGACACCGGTGCCCGCGCCGAAGTCGCGGCCGCGGTGTGCGAATTCGCCGCCCCCATCTCGGTGACCGCCCCGACCACCGAAGACCTCAGAATCCGTCATGACCAAGTCGGCAAGGGCTACGGAGTATTCACCGACCAAGTGGCTGCTGCGCTGTTGCTGGCAGCACGCACCGAAGGACTCATCCTCGACCCCGTCTACACCGGCCGCGCCATGGCGGGGCTCGTCTCCGCCGTCCAGGACGGGGACATCAAGCCCGGTGAGAAGACCGTGTTCATCCACACGGGAGGCCTGCCGGGGCTCTTCGGCCATCAGGACGCAGTCGCCTTCGCCGAGCAACGCGTCAGGCATGGCTGGGATTCGTGACCGTGGAAGGTGTGCTCGATGTCGGAGCGCCGCGGGTAGACCTGCCACAGCCGGTCGGTACCTGCCGGGGTGGTGCCGGACCACCCCTGAGGCGGTGCCGTTGCCACTCGGATCGCCGAGTTGGATGCCTGGCTGCCTTCGCCGGTGGGCCGGGGCGGGAGTGCCCGCTCGGCCGCCCCGGCGGGTGCCAGTGCACGAACGGCTGGCCACAACTTCACCGTAGAAAGAACGGATGAGGCTCACTGCCCCTGACTTCCGCCGTCCCCGAAAGGCGTCACCGCACCCACTCAGCCGTGTCGGGTTCCCTCCCGGCATGCGATGTGCCCCGGGATGGGGGTGCCGGTAGGCAGTGCTGGATCGGGGACGGGCTCGCCCCATACAGCAGTCAGGGGCAGGATCCCGGCCCACAGCCCGAGTCCCGCGTCGGGCCCGTCACCGTCCTCGGGTGCGCCGGTACGGATCTTGACGGAGGCTTCCTCCAGGGAGAGGGCGAGCAGGGTGGTGGCGGCGAGTTCTTTGCGGTTCGGGCGGCGGGCGTAGGACCACTGGCCAGGAGCCGAGTGCTCGGTGAGCCGGCGCAGTCCCGCTAGTTTTTCCTCGGGGTCGGTGACCTTGCGGGCGTCGCCGTGGATCACGGCGCTGCGGTAGTTCACACCATGCTCGAAGACGGACCGAGCGAGCACCAGCCCGTCGACGTGTGTGACGGTGACACAGACGGGGAGATCACCGGTCAGACTGCGACTGGCTACGGACCCGTGCAGATACAGCCACTGCTCGTCCCGCCCGTACACGGTGGGTAGGACAAGTGGCCGCCCTTCGATCACTACCCCCAGGTGACAGACGAACCCGGCGTCGAGAACCGCCTCCAGGTCGGTCCGCTCCAGGCTTGCCTGTTCACGGAGGCGCCGATGCCGGGTGCGGTCGGTGACGGTGAGTCGGGGCGGGAGAGGTTTCGAGGCCATACCGCCGAAGGTAGCGATATCGCATATTGTCGTCTAGACATCTTCCGATCTCATCGAAGAGTCGGCCCCTGAACGACGAAATCCGCAGAAACGCCTCCTCGCGGAGGCATGCCCCTCCCACGAGCGTCCACTGCAGTCTCGCTGAGATCCATCAGCACAAACACTGTTTCCGTACTCAATTGGGCCCAGGCGAGCGCTACGGATGGCTCGCAGGGAACGCGACCCGGCCGCCGTCGTGCCGTTGCTGGAAGGCCTACTCGACAGCTACCGGCATCACGAGGCGGCCGATGTCCTCGGCCGGATCGGCTCGGAGGCCAAGGCCGTGCTGCCGCGCCTGCGGCCGATACTGGACGCCGGATACGAGTGGACTCGCGTCTTCGCAGCGGCGGCGCTGTGGGACATCGGAGGCCAGGCAGAGGCCGGTGTGGTCGTGCCCACACTGCTGACCGCCTGGGAGGAGAACGACGCGACCTCGAACCACGTCCTGGCCTGCCTGAACCGAATGGGACCGGCCGCCGCACCGACCCTGCCCCGCCTCCGGGTGGGACTCGCACTGCCCCGCCGCGGCGGTCGCTTCCAAGGCATCGCCAACGACGGGGAGTTGCAGCGCGACTGCCGCGCCTCTCCTGACCCCTCAAGCCACAACGCACCAAACCAGTAGACGCGCAGCGACCTGGTCTGCTCGCTTCCTAATGTTGTTGTCAAGCCGCCCCGGTGACGGGTGGTGCGACTTGGTAGCACCTTCGGTCACGGATCAGTGCCCAGATGACGTTCACGCG
>NZ_JBEYTS010000105.1:0-17674 GCF_040643155.1 Streptomyces sp. NPDC047453
CATGACGGCTCCAGTGAGCACGGTCACGGCCAGCAAGGCCTTACGCCCGCCACCTCGCGAAAGAGTGGGACGAAACCTCGGCGATACACGTGCGTACATGGAACAACTCCTGTCGGTAGGGGAACAACATCAGTGGGTCAGGGAGAGGTGGGCGTGGTGCGACGGGCCTGCCGGTGGCTCGGCCTGGTCCTGTGATGGCCGCGGCGCAAGAAGGAACGGCCCTCCGCCCGTGCCCCCGCCCGAGGACGGGGAGCATGGGAGAGGCGGGACCTGGTTCCGCTACGTGATTCGAGGAGACCTTCGGCGGCGCAGCAGCCGACGGGCGGGCAGCATGACGGCCGCCGTGCCCGACAGGAACACCGTGCCGAGTACGGCCGCGCAGACCGAGGGCGACACCGACAGCGCGGACAGACCAGTCACCGCGCCGCCGAAGGTCAGCAGCGTCACCGCCGCGACCAGGGAGCCGACGGCGGCCCCCGTACTGAGGACGAGGCAGGTCTCCAGCCGCAGCATGGCCAGAACCTGGCCGCGGGTCGCGCCGATGAGCCGGAGCAGAGCCAGTTCACGACGGCGGGACGCGGTGGCGACGGCCAGTGTGGTCACCACGCCGATCAGGGTGAACAGGGAGATCGCCGCGACGGCGAACAGCCCGGGCAGGCCCTCCTGGCGGGCTTTCTCGGTGAGAGCCGCACTGTACTGTCCGGCGGACGTGGCATGGGTCCCGGGGAAGCGGTCGAGCACCGGTCGCAGGTCGGCTTCTCCCTTCACCAGGAGGTAGTCGTCGTGGCCCGCGTCGGTGACGTGGGCGGCGACCACATCGTGAGGCAGCAGGACATCCCCGAAGCCCTGGCCCCGGTCGTAGACGGCCACCACCTCGGGGCGGATCACGGTGCCGTCCCCAAGCCAGAGAGACACGGTCGAACCGACCTTGGCCGCGCTGGCCACGTTCGAACTGAGCGCGACCGTGTTCTTGCCGCGCAGCCCCTTCAGCAGGCCCGCCTTCACGCCCGGGTCCAGATCGGACAGTGCGCCCTTCACGCCTTGGGTGGGCAGGGACTGGAGCTGGGCCGCGACCGACATCACCACGGTGGTGCGTTTCACCGCGGTCACGGTCCCCGGTCCGGCCGTCCTTTCCACCGCCCGGTACATGGCCCGGGGCACGCCCGGCCCGTTCGAGACGAGCACCTGGTCCGCGTGCAAACCCGCAGCCGCCTGCGTCCGGGTGGCGTTGACCGCGGTGGTCTGCACGAACAGCTGGCTGGCGCCGAAGGAGAGCGCGAGCGCGATCGGCGTGATCACCGACGCGAGTCGCACGGCCGCGGCGGTGGCCGTGTCGGTGGCAAGCCGCCCTGGGACCGGGAACAGCAGACGCATGATCGGGCCGAGGACAACGATTCCCGCTCGGGCTATCCAGGGGCCCAGCAGAGCTGCGGCCCAGATGAGGGAGAGTACGAGTCCGCCCATGGCCGCGGTCGCCACCTGCCCGCCGAACGCGAACGCGGTGGCGGCCGAACTGAGACCGACGACCAGGAATACCAGGCCGGTGACCATGCGCCAGCGCGGTAGCCGGGTCGGTTCGGTGGAGGTCTCGCTTACGGCCTTGGCCGGCCGGATCCCGGAGATGCGTCGTGCCGCGAGCCAGGCGGAACCGACTGCGGTGAGCACCGTGAGCGCCAGGGCACCGACGACAGGCAACGGTCCCAGAACGAGCCCCAGCCCCTGGGGCAGGACGCCCTGCTCGGCCATGAAGCGGTGCAGCAGAGTGCCGAGCCCCAGCGACAGCAGACCGCCCAGGAGCGACGCCGGTACCGCGACCTTGAGTGTCTCGCGGACAATGACGCGGCGGACCTGCCGGGGAGTGGCACCGATGGCGCGCAGGACAGCGAGCTCGCGGGTCCGGTCCCGTACGGACACGTCCAGAAGGCCAGTCACGATCAGCAGCACCACGAGGAGGGCGACACCGCCGATCGACGCACACACGCCGATCAGGTCGAGTCGTGCCGCCGCCACCTCCGGGTTCTCGACGTCGCCGCGGCCCGCGCCGGTCGCGACGATAAGACCGGGGGCGGCTGCCCGCAGCGACTGGACGGACGTCTCCTTCGTGCCGAGCACGACCAGCGCGTCCGCGCGCTCGGGGCGGCCGCTGAGAACCTGTGCCGTGCGCTGGCTGAACCAGACATCGTGGCCTGCGGCGGACCGGCCGGCCACCAGACCGCTGACTCGGTAGGGTTCCGGCGCCCTGCCGCCGGCCTGCAGACGGATGGTGTCGCCGACGGCCCTGCCGCTGCCGGAGTCCACCGCGACTTCGCGTTCCGCCCGCGGAGCCCGGCCGGCGCGCAATTCGACAGCGGTGAGCGCGGTCGCGTCCCAGCCGCGGCCGGTCCGCACGGCCCCGTCGGCGGTGACCACCGGCAGAGAGACGTCCGCGACCACCTTGGTGACTCCCGGTACTGTGCGTACCCGGTCCGCCACCGATACCGGTACCCGGGCCCGTTCCACCAGCGGCCTGACATCAGTCTGGTCGTCCTTGACGACCTCGACGCGCTGGCTCGCGGCGACGACGGCCACGGCGCGCTCGTAGCGGTCGGCCGATCCGTGCGCCCGTAGTGCGGACTCCAGCAGGACCCCGAACGCGCCCGTCAACGCAGCCGCGCACAACAGCGCCGCCGCCACTCCGGCGGCGATCCCACGCCTCACAGCGTGCCCCAGTGGGCCAGGACGGTTGCGGCGGAGGGAGTCGTGAGCTCGTCGACGATCCTGCCCTCGCTCAGGAAGACGACGCTGTCGGCCCAGGCCGCGGCCACCGGGTCGTGGGTGACCAGCACGACCGTCTGTCCCATCTCGTCGACCGCGTAGCGCAGCAGTTTCAGGACGTGCTCGGCCGACCTCGGATCGAGCGCGGCCGTCGGCTCGTCGGCGAAGACGATCTCCGGGCGGGTGACGAGCGCTCGGGCGACCGCCACACGCTGCTGCTGGCCGCCGGACAAACGTGCTGGCAGCCGGTCCAGGTGGTCGGCCATCCCAACCCGGTGGACGACTTCGTCCAGCCAACTCCTGTCCACCTGGCGGCCGCCGAGGGACAGCGGGAGGATGATGTTGCGCTCGACATCCATCGAGGGCATGAGGTTGTAGCCCTGGAAGACGAACCCGATCCGTTCACGGCGCAGCCGGGTCAACTCCGTCTCACGGAGCCCGCCCATGTCCAGATCACCGAGCCGTACCGTTCCGCTGCTGGGCCGGTCGAGGCCGGAGGCGCAGTGCAGGAAGGTGCTCTTGCCCGATCCGGACGGGCCCATGATCGCGGTGAGACTGCCCTTGCGGAACCCCCAGCTGACCCGGTCCAGCGCGGTCACCTTGCCATAGGACTGGGAGACCTCCTCCAGGGACACGGCGAACGGCGTGGCCCGGGTCGTCGTCATCGGTTGCATGGTGGGTCCTTCGGTTCCCTCGATCGGTCAGAACGGGTACCGAACGTAATCGCGCAAGCCGAGCAGACGGCAGCGGTCTCTCCCCCGAACCGGGGGTGTAGCGTGCTCCACCTGCCAGGTGGAGCGCGCACTTATGACAGGGGAACACTCATGACGTACCGTCTTGCTCCATGGACCTGAAGGCAAGGGCACTCCGCAGCCTACGATCCGCGAGGTATCTGCTGGGTGGGGTCACCACCGCTCTGCCTTCGCTGGCCGGTTACGTTCTGTTGCCGCTCGTCTGCTTCTCGCTGATCTTCGCCCCGGTCCTGCCGTGGGCGGTGCGGCCGTTGCGCGCCTTGACCGATGCCGAACGCCGACGGGCCGAACGCATTCTCGGCCGCCCCGTGCGCCGGCCCTACCCGACGCCCGAAGGCAACGCCTACCAGCGGACGTTCCAACTGCTGCGGTTCCCGGGTACCCGCAAGGACACGGCGTGGATGCTGGTTCACGGCGTTGTGGGGCTCGTCCTTCCCGTCCTCGTCCTGGGAGTGCTGCTCAGTCTGCTGCTGACGATCTCCATCCCGCTGTGGTGGTGGACCGTTCCCGGCGGAACCCTCACCCTCCTCGCGGCCCCCATCACCACCTGGATGCAGGCGATCGTCCTGTCCGCGGTGTGTGCCTGGCTCCTCGCCGCCCTCTTCTTCTGGCTGGCCCCCGCCGCGGTGAAGCTGGAGACGTGGATCGCAGAGATCATGCTCGGTGCGTGGACCGGCGCCGGCCGGCGGATCGAGGAACTGACCGCCTCGCGCGCGGGAGCCCTCCAGGCACACGAGGCGGAACTCCGACGGATCGAACGCGACCTCCACGACGGCACCCAGGCGCAACTGGTGGCGGTGGCCATGCGACTGGCCCTGGCCGAGCGCCGGTTCGACAAGGACCCGCAGAGTTCCAGGAGAATGGTGCTCGAGGCCAGGACCACCGTGGACGAAGCACTTGTCCAGCTGCGCACCGTCATCCGCGGTATCCACCCGCCGATCCTTTCCGACCGGGGACTGAACGGAGCCATCCGCTCCCTGGCTGCAGGCCGGCCGATCCCCACCACCCTGGATCTGCCCGAGACCGACCACCGCCCCCCGGCCGCCGTCGAGGCAGCCGCCTACTTCGTGGTCGCCGAGGCGCTGACCAACATCGCCCGGCACAGCAACGCGAGCCATGCCCAGGTGTCGCTCCGGTACGACGGTCCCACGCTGCGCGTCGTCGTGCGGGACGACGGGTGCGGCGGGGCCGCACCCGGCTCCGCCTCTGGCAGCGGACTCGCCGGGGTACGCCGACGGGTCGCCGCCCTGGACGGTACAACGAGAATCGACAGCCCTGTCGGTTCTGGAACGACAATTGAGGTGCTACTGCCGTGCGGATCGTGATCGCGGAGGACAACGTCCTTCTCCGCGAAGGCCTGATTCTGCTCCTGGAGGACGTCGGGCACGAGATCGTGGCCGTCGTGGGAAGCGGGCCCGAGATTGTCCCCACCCTGCTCGAACACCGGCCGGACGTGGCCGTCCTGGACGTCCGGCTGCCGCCCGGATTCCGCGACGAGGGGCTGCGAGCCGCCATCGAGGCCCGGAAAATCATTCCCGGCCTGCCGCTCCTGGTGCTCTCCCAGTACGTCGAGGAGAGCTACGCCGCCGAACTGCTCGGACAGGGCGCCTCCGGGATCGGCTACCTGCTCAAGGACCGTGTGGGACATATCGAGGAATTCCAGGACGCGCTGGAGCGCGTTGCTGCGGGCGGAACGGCGCTGGACCCCGAGGTCGTCTCCCAGCTGATGAGCCGCCGGGACCCGCTCGACACGCTGTCCCCCCGCGAACGGGAGGTTCTCGGGCTGATGGCACAGGGCCTGGACAATCCCACGATCGCCACGACCCTGTTCATCACCGAACGTTCCGTCAGCAAGCACATCGGCAGCATCCTTGCCAAGCTGAACCTGCCGCCGAGCGACAGCGGTCACCGCCGGGTCCTCGCGGTGCTTGCCTACCTGAACGCCTAATGGGACCTGCCGGGTCGGGGAGACTCGGCGCCATAGCCGCCAGCAGGTGAGCACTATCGACGCCGGAAGCAGTCGACTTCTGAGGTCAGACCGTGCCCCTGCTGGTCGGCCGGAAGGCCAGACCGTTGATGGGGTGGCGTGCCCGCCGAGTGGGGCGTGAGCACTGGATCCATTAGGCCGCGTGCCGCGCCTTCCGCAGGCTGCATGGAGTGAAGTACCTGACCGGGAGGACGAGTTGCTGCTGTCGGCGATGACTGGGCCGAAGACCGCCATGACGTCGAGGTCCAGGACGGAGCAGGCCGGAAGCTGGCCGCCGCGAGGCTGCCCGAGGGCGTGGAGCGGATCGCGAAGCTGCACGAGCTTGTCGCGAAGCACGGCGGCAGGGACCTTGATGCCGCCGAGGTCGTGGTCGGGATCGAGACCGACCGCGGCTCGTGGGTGCAGGCCCTGATCGCTTCCGGCTACCAGGTCTATGCGATCAATCCCCGGCAGGTCGCCCGGTTCAAGGAGAGGTATGCCTCTTCCGGCGCCAAGAGCGACAAGGGCGACGCCCACGCACTGGCCGACATGGTCCGCATCGACCGGGTCCAGCTGCGTCCCGTGGCCGGGGACAGCGCCCAGGCGCAGGCCGTCAAGGTCGTCGCCCGCGCGCACCAGACCCTGATATGGGAACGTACCCGCACCTTCCAGAGGCTGCGCAGCACGCTGCGCGAGTACTTCCCCGCTGCCCTGAGCGCCTCCGCCGACCTGGAACTGACCAGCTGGACGCCCTTGAACTTGCTGGTCAAGGCGCCCACCCCCGCGGCCGGGGCGAAACTGACCCGCACCCAGATCACCGCGGTCCTGGCCCGTCACCGCCGCCGCAACCGGGACGCCAAGGGGGCCACGATCCAGACCGCGCTGCGCGAGAAGCAGCTCGGCCTGCCCGAACCGGTCACCGTCGCCTATGCAGCCACCGCCACCGCCCATGCCCACCTGATCATCGCGCTGAACGAGCAGATAGCCGCGATGGAGGAGCAGGTGAAGGCCCCATTTTCGAGCGCACCCGGACGCTGAGATCTACCTCTCGATGCCCGGCATCGCGGAGATCACCGGCGCCCGGGCGCTCGCCGAGTTCGGAGACGACCCCACCCGCTACGCATCCGCGAAGGCCCGCAAGAACTACGCCGGGACCAGCCCCATCACCCAGGCCTCCGGCAAGAGCCACACCGTCCAGGCCCGCTACGTCCGCAACAACCGGCTCGCCGACGCGCTGCAGACCCAGGCGTTCTCATCCCTGCGAGCCTCACCGGGCGCCCGCCGCTACTACGACAAACAACGCGCCCGCGAGGGCGGCTACAACCCGGCCCTGCGCCAGCTCGGCAACCGCCTCGTCGGCATCGTCCACGGATGCCTCAAGACCCGAACCCTCTACGACGAAGCAACCGCCTGGTCACACCACGCCTACCCCCACGCGGCTTGACACCGAACGACATGGGGTGTCTGACCTGCATCCCGCACGGGTGTAGCGGGCTACACCTCCGGTTCGGGGGAACGGTCCGATGTGCCGACCGGGGACGGAGGGAGAAGGTGGACGGCATAAGAGATCCCACCCCTGCCGCCCATCGGGCCGCCGGGGGCGCACAACAGGAGGAACCCCTAATGAAGCCCGTGCTCTGGCTGCTGCTCCTCGTCTCCACGGTGGCGGCGGTCTACGTCAGCACCTTCGCCCACTACACCGGCACCACGAGGGTCCTGGCCGGAGTCGGTACCGGCGTCGTCTTCGTCGGATCGGCGCTGGGAGTGTGGCTGACCAGCGGCAAGAAGTGACCCGTAGCGGCGAGAGCACCTGAGGAGGGGGGTCCGGCAGCGAGCCGGCCCCCCCTCCTCATGCGTGACGCGGAAAACGGACACCACCTCAGGAGGGGTAGTCCGCACCACTTCCGAACGGGGAGCCATCACTGTCGTTCCGAAAAGGCGCTGTTCATAGGCTCTTTTGTACCCACACAGGGCCTTTCGTCCCTCGCCTCTATGGAGAAGCAGCTGATGCGCTCACTCACTCGAACCACGCGACAGCACACGATGATCGCCGTATCGGCAGCCTGCCTACTCGTTCCCCTGGCGGCCTGCACACCGGACGACGGTCCGCGACCGACCGCCTCCGCCACTTCGACTGGCGGAGCAGCCCCGTACGCTCCGAAGAACGACGGGAAGTGCGACGGACGATTGGACGAGCGGCTGGACCGCGCCACGATCCTGGAACTTCAGGAGGACATGAGGGGAAAGCGGCTGACGTCCAAAGAACTGACCCAGGCATACCTGGACCGGATCCATCGCCTCAACCCCGCCTCAATGCCGTCGTCACCGTGAACCCAGACGCACTGGACCTTGCACGCAAGAGCGACGAGCTGCGCCGCACCGGTGAAGGGCGGGGGCCACTGGAAGGCATCCCTGTTTGGGCCTGCACTCCGTGAATCCGTCCGTGACCAAGCTTCCCCGGACGAGGAGAAACTCGTGCGCTACCTCCGTTCGGGATCGGCGCTCGCAGCCACCGGTACACGGGTCCACGATGTGCTGAGCGGCGGCAGGGAGCTCATCGACGCGTTGGAGCTGCATACCGACGGCGAGTGGTTCTGGTACTCAGAGGGCAGAATGTGACTCTTTGCCCGGTTCGTCGTTGGGTGTGGGTGAGGCGTGGTGGCCAGCGATGCGTGGTGATCGGCTACTGGCAGTGGAGGGGGCAAGCCGACGCTGGCAACCGAGCTGGTCTCGGCCAGCGTTACCGTTCCGAGATCGCCGAGGCGCCACGCCAAGCGATCCAGCACTACCGCGGCGTGCTGCAGCAGATCGCCGAACGGCTCGAGAGACTGCACGGGCTTCAGCCCCTACTGGACGTGGGCCAAGCCACTGACATCCTCTGGTTCTACTTCGGCCTGCACGCATGGCGACAACTGACCAAGGACAACGTGTGGACCTTCGATAAAGGCGCAGGAGTGGGTGCAGAACCGCGCGGCCGAAAGCCTGCTGCACAGCTCCCCCTTCGGGATCATGTATGCCGAGCCGCGTCGACACCGTGGACGTGCTGTTCTTCAGTCCACGATGTCGACGCGCAGCCGGGTGAGGTCGGCGCCCGAGATGCGCCACGCCCCGTCCATCTTGCGGTATGTGTCGTGGTAGTGGCCGAAACCGTGCATCGTGGTGAACGGGGCGTCGGGGTACGCGGCGCGGTCGTAGAAGATCAGGTCCTCCATGGCCCACACGCCGGTCGCGGTGGTGTCGGAGGTGAACTCGATCTCGTGCGTGAAGAAGTGGTGGACGGGCTGGCCGGGACCCACGCGGCCGCCGATGGTCTCGGCGAAATCGCCCGCCGTCACCTCGTTCGCCAAGGTGCCGTCGGCGTTGAAGAAGCGCAGGACGGCGTCCTCGGTAAAGATCGTGCCGAACTTCTCCCACTGCTTGGTGTCGGCGTACCTGGCGTAGCGGGCGCGCAGCTCTCGGATCTGGCCGATGTCCGAGTGCGTGGTCTGGTTGTACATGTCTCTTCCTCTTTCTCCGGTTCCGGCCTGCGCCGGCGGTATCGGGTGGGTACGGGGGTCAGCGGCTGATATGCGGCCGGGGTGGTGATGGCTGCGTGCTGCGGCTGAGGCCGGGCGGCGTGCTCGAGCTCAAACTCGAGCTCGGAATCGAGGCCGAGTTCAAGGCCGAGTTCGCGTTCGGCGTCGGCTTCGGTCTGGGGTTCGGCGGTGCCGTGGTGCTTGGTTGTGATGAGCAGGGAGACGACGAGTCCGGCGGCGGCCACGGCCAGCAGGAGGAACGCCGTCGCCTAGCCGCCGTGCACGACGACGGCGGACAGGGCCGAGAGGCCGATGCCGAAGCCCAGGCCGCCGACGGCAGTGTCGAGGGCGACGAGCCACGCGCTGGAGTGCAGCAGGGCCAGCAGCAGGAAGCTGATCACGATCGGCACAGAGCCGATCACCAGCACGGCCTTGGTCGGCATCCTCTTGGCGAGCGCGTCGGCTGCCAGGCCGCTGAGGAACTGGGTGGCGGTGACCGGCAGGAACAGCAGCCCGGAGGCGGTAATCGACTCGCCGAGCCCGTAGCCGGTGCCGGCGGGCGTCTGCAGGAACGCGGGGATGAATCCGAACGCGGAATACAGCGTCACGCCGAACAGGAAGGAGGCGAGGTTCGCGGTCCATACCGGGCGCAGCCGGAAGACCCGCATGTCGATCAACGAGTACCGCGAACGGGTCTCGATCGCCACCCACACCACACCTGCTACGAGCGCTCCGGCGAACGATCCCAGCGTCCTGGGTGATCCCCAGCCCCACTGCTGTCCGAGGCTCAGCGGTAGCAGGAGCAGCACGAGGGTGGCGGCGAGCATCGCGCCGGCCGGCCAGTTCATCCGGCCATCGGCCCTGGCGCCGGTGTCCTTGAGCAGCAATCGGACGGCTAGCCTCGCCGTTTCGCTTGGGGTGATGAGTCGCCGCTGTTCGTCTGCTGTCGGGTGGGCGGGGTGGTATCGCTGCTTGGGCATGGCGGAGGTCCCGGCGCGGTGGTCGGGTTCTCCAAGGTCTTTCGGGTCGTGGGTGGTCAGGGGTTCGCCGGTCAGCCGGCGGGACGGGGCAGTGCGGCGAGGCGGTGGAAAGCCATGGCGAGTTCATGCCTCCAGGGCCAGGTCGCCGATATCCGCAAGCGCAGACGCCGGCCGCCGCGGGTGAGGCGGGCAGCGACGTGCAGCAGTCGGTAGCGGAGCTTCTTCGGTTCGGCAGCCGCGAGTTCGCCGTCCAGCAGCAGGACGCGCATCCAGGCCAGCAGATCGATCGCCGTGAGGCTGAGCTCGAGCCAGACGGCATTGACATCGAAGTGGCGGGAGGGGAAGCGGCCGAAGCCGGTGGTCTTGCCGCACCGGATGTGGTCCTCGACGCATGCATGCCCGCGGTGGCGGACTTCGAGGAACTGGGCGGAGCCGCCACCGGAGTAGGGGGTGTCGGTGAGGAATGCCTGGTGGCGCAGGCCCTCGTCCTGGTCGAACAGGGACAGTTGTGCTCCGGGGTGCGGCCGCTCGCGGCGGACGATGATGCGGGTGCCGGCCGGGTATCCGTCCAGGTCGGCCATGCCGGTCAGCTCGGCGCCTTCGGCGCCGTCACGCAGTGTTCCGTCCTGGTCCAGGGCGGGATGCCAGAGGTGGTCGGGCATGGCCCGGACAGCGCGGCGGATCGGCTCTGTGATGGCGAATCCGACTGAGAAGAAGGTTCGGATTCCTCGTTTGCGCAGGTCACGGATGTGGGCGAGGAAGGCTTTCGCGGATCCGGCGCTGTCGGTGCGGACGAGGATGTCGGTGCCGTGCCGGTTCGCGTCGGGGATCTGCGCGAGTGCCTGGTCGAGCACCGTGATGTGATCGCTCGCGGTATTGGCACCGGCGTTGCCGGGGCGCAGCAGGCCGGACAGTGCCTCGCCGGTGTTGGCGAGGAAGCACAGCAGCGGGTGGAACCCGAAGCCGCCCTTGTAGGTGGGTGCGGCCTGCTCTTTCTCGGAGTGGCAGGCGACCAGCGTGGCGTCGAGGTCTAGGACCAGACCGTGCAGCTGGCGTCCCGCGGCCCGGGCTGCCGGGATGTCCTTGCCGTGCTCGGCGGCCTGCAGCCAGGCGATTTCCCGGGCTTGGGCACGGGCCGAGCGCAGAGCAGTCAGTGTCTTCTCGTCGGTGTCGGCGAGCAGCCGCCAGCCGTTGGTGTCGAGGCGACCGAGCCGAACACTTCGGCCTGGTCCCGCAGCACGGCCAGGTCCGCGATGGCCTCGCCGCCGTTGGCGAGCATCACCGCCAGGTCGGTGGCGATCCGTCCCGGATCATGTCGGGTCCGCGCGGCCGAAGCGGCCGGAGAGCGGTGGAGTACGCGGCGGTCAGCCCCGTGGCATCAGCAAGATCCGCCAGCAACCGTGCCCCGGCATGCCCGACCACTCCCGAACCATCGGCGCTGACATGGACCTTGGGACGCAACCCGATACCGTCGGGTAGCGGGGACGCATTGCTGCGTCCCCGCCCCCTCAGAACCGTACGTGCGCGTCATCCGCGCATACGGCTCAAGCAAGCCCTGAAGGCTCTTGGGAGTGCAGTGTTGTGCCGTTGTTCGACGTGTTCGGCCGTCGTAGGCACGTGGCGTGGGCGAGGCGGAGTTGAACTCCGTCCGGTGTCTTCGCTCTCTGATAGGCGATGTGTCGTGTCTTGATCGCCTTCCGGGTCGTGCGGAGCCATTGCTCCCACCCGGTCGGGGACTGCGGGGGTCGGTCGGCGTGCAGCAGCAGTTGCCCGCAGAGCCGGCAGAGCTGGCAGCGGCCCTTCTGCGTCTGGAGCAGACGCATCGTGGCTCGGTCCAGCGGCGGCGGAGCGCTTCTGCGTCGCCGGTCGGCCCAGTAGTCGGTCAGGGCCGGATCGTCCGGGGACGAGGTGCTCTTGACCAGCTGATGCCGGACGATTTTCGTCCAGGCGAACTTGACGAGGTAGGCGCCGTTGTCACGGTGGCCGAACACCCATCTGTCCTGCCGGGCGGGGTTGAATCGGTCGAAGTACCGGTTGGTGATCCAGTGTCTCGACTTCTTCGGATGCCTGTGCAGGGCCCACCGGTAGGTGAGCTGCCACAGGTAGTTGTCCAGCGAGGCGAAGACCTCCTTGGACACCACCGTCCGGTAGTAGGCCGCCCATCCGCGGACGATCGGATTGACCGCCCGCAGCACCGCGAGGGTTTCCGCGCCCCGCAGGGCCCGGATCTCCTCACGCAGCCTGGCTCGTATCCGCCTGACGGCCGCCTTACTCGGCTTGATCAGCAGCTTGCCGCTTCGGTAGCGGCGCACGTTGAAACCGAGGAAGTCAAAGCCAGTCTCCGCGTGGACGATGCGTGTCTTGTCCTCGTTGAAGACCAGCCCCCTCGGCGCGAGCCACTCGGCGAGCCGTGCCTTGACCTGCTCAGCCGCTGCGCGGCTGTGGCACATCGCCACCAGGTCGTCGGCGTATCTGACCAGAACAGGGGCGTCCGGCATGATCTCTCCGGCCCGTCGGCCCGGAGGGTAGTACCGCACGCCCGCGGCCGCCTCCATCCCGTGCAAGGCAACGTTCAGTAGCACGGGGCTGATCACTCCGCCTTGAGGAGTTCCCTCCTCGGTCGCAGTGAACCGGCCGCGCTCGACCACCCCGGCCTTTAACCACTGTCGGACCATGCCCCGGGCGGGGAAGGTGCCGAGCTGGGCCAGAAGCCGGTCGTGGTCGATGCGGTCGAACGCCGCTGCCAGGTCCGCGTCCAGGATCCACACGCGCTGCGGGTTCTTGCCGTTGAGTGTGTTGTAGATGACCCCGATCGCGTCGTGGCAGCCCCGGCCCGGACGGAAGCCATACGACCTCGCCTCGAACCGGGCCTCCCACTCGGGTTCCAGTGCCGCCGACACCCGGGCCTGGTGGGCCCGGTCGACGATCACGGGAATGCCGAGCGGGCGCCGTTTGCGTCCCCCCGTCTTGGGGATGAACACCCGCCGGACCGGACGGGCCTGCCAGATGCCGCCGCGCTGCTGGATGAAGCGCGCCAGCTCTGCCTTGCCCGGGGCGGTCAGAACGACCTGACCGTCGATCCCCGCCGTCTTCCGTCCGGCGTTGACTTCCGTCACCCGGCGCACGCTGACCAGCGTGTTACTCAGGCTCCGAAGCATCAGTTTCTGCAGGTTCCTGACCTTCGCCAGGTCACCGTCCCTCGATGCCGTGAAGATGCGCTGGCGCAGGCGGCGTACGTTCTCCTCCGCCTGGTCCCAGTCGATACTGTCCCAGTCCGCGAAGAAGTCGCCCTCCGGTCCGTTCACCCCGGCCGCAGCCGTGGCGTCCAACTTGTCCTTCGGTACTGCCGCTGTCGTCATCATCCCTCCTCACAGGCTCACCCGGCTCACGTCAGCGTCCTTTCGGACCCGGACACCGGTCCGGTATCCGGCGAGTTGGCCGGGACTGCGGCGGAGAGGCTGCCGCTCGTGCTGTCCCGGTTTCCTCTGGCCTTTCGGCCTGCCGGCCTTCGCTTCTTGAGCCGTCCTGTCCTGCCGGAGACATCAGCCTTCCTCACGGTCGGCCCACCGCCGGCCCTGTCCGGGCGACGGCCTCCGTCGGGGTTTCCACGTTCCGCGCGCGCGAGACGCGACCGGATTGGGCGCCCTCTATATCCCGGGGCGGCGGTGTCCTCCCGGACGGCATGCAGATCCGCCCGGCGCCTGCCGCGTCTCAGCGGCCCGCCCTGCACCCTGCTGCTGCATCCCACCGGCAGGGCTTTTCTTCACGAGACGTCATCGAGGGTTCACGGGTGTTCGCCCGCCCGGTCTTCCCCTTGCCTGTTGCCCCCAGGTGGAACGGCGGCACTTGGGCTTCTCCCCGGAGCTCCGCACCCCGCCGTTACCAGCGACGCACGTCCGGGTGGGGACGGGCCATCGGACACGGACCCGGGGCTACCCTGTCATCGGCGCCATCGCCGACCCCCTCTCCAAGAGCACCCGCTCAACACACGCGACCTCGTGTCGCACCTGCACGTAGAAAGTGCCCTCCGCCTGGACCGACAGAACCCCTCAGCAAGGTTCATCGTCCCAGGTCAGGAAGGCACTTTCGCATTCCCGCCTCAACAGCCGCCGCCCCAAGCGAAACGGTGAGGCTAGTCCGCGACTATGAGCGGCGCACCACCAGTGCGGAGGCGATGGTCTACTGGTCGATGATCCTGCTCATGACCCGCCGCCTGGGCCGGCCGCGTCGCGGGTGAGCGTGAAGCGACCCGGCGCCGGTTCGGCCAGCCAGCCGCGGGCGACCAGGCGTTTCGCCTTCGACTGCAGTGCCTCCACCCGCGCCGGTACCACCTCCATACCGAACAAGGCGGCCATCTCCTGGCAGGTCAGCGACCCGCGACCGCGAGCGAGCGGCTGTACTGGCGGGTGCGGGACGCGCTGGCCGCCTCGGAAGAAGTGCGGTCGGTGTCCCGGCCATGGCGGGACGCCGGGAGGACGGAGCTGACGACGCGAGCAGTGGAGGAACGGCTGGATGCCTACGTCACCGCCCTGATGGACGCGCCGAGCTGACACTGGGAGCCGGTAGCGGAGGCCCGGAAATGAGCGACACGTATGATCTGATGCCTCGCATGGACCGAGACGGCATCGACAACGAGACAGAACATCCTCAAGTCCCGAAGTCTCGGCCGACCACTACCCGCGGACCGGCCGCACGCCCCGCGTTCAAGCGCCACCACCTGCTCGCCAAAGTCCGCCACCACCTCGCCTACGGCCTGCGCGGCCGACCCCACCAGCTCGGCCTGGACGAACAGATCGTGCAAGCGGTCGTCGACGACTGCACCCGCCCGGTCGGCCGCCGGATGATGACCGCCGACCTGCGCGCCAAGTCCTCGCGCGACACTGCGAACCAGGCCGTGCTGTGCCCCGCTGATTCGCAACCGGCCCGCGGACCGTACGAGCGGGCCCGCCCCCGCCGCCGCACGCTCAGCAGCCCGGCACCCAGCACACGCACCGGGCCGGAGCACAGGAGGAGCCGCGTGAGCACCCGGAAGAACTGCCCCGATCCCGAGGACGCACTCGCCTGCGCCGACGCGGCCCACGCCAGGATGGCCCCCCGCGCTCGACGCGGACCAGGAGCCCGAGCCCGATGAGTCCCTGGGACGGCAGCCGGTCGAGAACGCCGGTGCCCGTCTGCGTGGCTCCGCCCCTGGACGCGTGCGGTGCGTGGGGCGTACGTCAACGGGTTCACGCAATGTGGATGAACACCTCGCCGTGGACTCTCGTCCCGCCCCGCCTTGCCCAGACCTTGGAGGCTCGCCCCGTGGCCGGCCCCGCACAACACGCACTTACAGTTTGTGGCTCGATGCGGGGTGAGGGGCGGCGCGGTCCCTGTAGAAGGATGGCTGGAGTCGGCCGGTCAGCGCCAGGAAGGCGACGAGCGCGCCTGTGGCGATCCAGCCGGGCCATCCGACCATGCTCATGTGCAGGGGGTCCAGTGTTGACTTGGAATCCGCGAACTCCGTGACCATGGCGACACTCACCGAGCTCACGAACGCATGGCCGATGACGGCGGGTACGACCGAGCCGGAGCGCAGACGCAGCCATGTGAAGACTGGCAGGATGAGGAGGCAACTCACCACCATGGCGGGCACCGACACATACCAGGGCCGCCCCGGGTACTGGCCGCCCATCAGCAGCGTGGGCAGGTGCCACAGGGCGAAGGCCACGCCGGTGATTGCGTACGCCCGTATCAGGCTCCGACGGTCACCACCTTGTGCGAGGCGCGGAAAAAGATAGCCCTGCCAGCCCAGTTCCTCGCCGAAGAACAGCGGAAGCGACACCAGCATGCCCAGCACTGCTGAGGTCGCCCACGAGCCGAGCCCGTTCCAGTGCACTCCACCGAACTGGTAGCGGCCGGCGAAGGTGCTGATGACAAGAGCAGCCGTGGTGAGGCCGGCGGGGACGATGAAAGCCAACAGGCACGCCCGTGCAGTACGCCCCCAGGGCTTCGACCAGCGCAGGGCGAGCGTGTCCCGCACCCGACCGCTGCGCTCGACCCAGCGGACGACGAGAATTGCGGCGAGGGCAGGTGCCAACATCGCGGCCGAGATGCACACCTCCTGCAGTGCACCGGTCTCCTCACGTGCGTCACCGCGCTGGTAACCGCTGGCCAGGAGCGGTGACATGGCCGCCCACATGCCGAGGTAAGCGACACCGAGGAAGATGAACAGACCACGTCGCCGGTTGACAAGTGGTACGTGTTTGGTTGAAAGCGTCATGACGTGAAACCTACGGATCGGCGCAGCAGCGAGGAATCCAGCTAGAACGCATATCGACAGTGGAGCTGACTCCCCTTCCTGCTGGGAGACCTCTCCACCCATCGAAGACGGTCAGCGGTTGACTTCGAGGCTCATCAGGACCGGCCGAGCCCGTAAGGGACGGGTGGCACCCGTCGCCACCCAGCCCTCCGACACCGCCCCCGCACCGACGCCGATGCCGCCCCCGACACCAAGCGGGCGGAGCCGGGACTTGACCGCGTGGGTCTCCGCGATCACCGCTGCCTTGGGGCTGGTGCTCGGGTTCTTCGGGCTGCCATTCCTCGTGAACTCGCCGACGGCACGCCCCGCGACTCCGACAGTGACTGTGACCGAATCCGTCACGGCGCAGCCGCGGACTCCAAACGGCTCAGCATCTGGAACGGCACGTACTTCTGAGAGGACGTTCGCATCGCGAATGCGTAGATATGGGATAGTTAGATGCTTGGCGAACTTGCCACTGTGTAGGTCATTTACGCGGATTATGCGGCTTGGTGGAGCTTCGGACTCCTCTTCATCCAGAATCCGGTCGATAGCTCCTGTCCGGTTCGAAGATGACCAACTGAGTGCTGTTTTCCCTCGCCCGTTCGAGCGATGGCGGCCCCGCGGGGCACGTGCATCAGTGTCCGTATGACTCCACAGCCGCCTCGCCTGCCCTATCCCAGCGATCTGTCCGATGCCCGATGGGCGTTGATGGAGCCGATCTTGACCGCATGGCGGGCCGAGCGGCAGAAGACCTCGCTCAATCTCGGCGGCAAGGTCGCCGACCTGCGGGAAGTCATGAACGCCATCCTCTTCCTCAACCGGACCGGGGTCCCCTGGCGCTACCCGCCCCACGACTTCCCGCCGCACACCACGGTCTTCGGGTACTTCAGCGCCTGGACCGCCGACGGCACGATCGAGAAGCTTGGCGTCCACCTCCACAAACTCGTCCGTGAACAGGAAGGACGCGCCGCCGAGCCCACCGCGTGCGTCATCGACGCCCAGATCGTCAAGACCGCCCCCAGCGCGCCAGTCGACACCCAGGGCACCGATGCCGGCAAAAAGATCGTCGGCCGCAAGCGCAGCATCGTCGTGGACACCCTCGGCTTGTTACTGCTGGTCATGGTGACCGCCGCCAGCATCTCCGACAACGACGCCGGCAAGCAGCTCCTCACCCGCATCGCCGCCGACCACCCCACGATCAACAAGGCCTGGGTCGACACCGGCTACAAGAAACAGGCGATCGAACACGGTGCCGCCCTGGGCATAGACGTTGACGTTGTCCCCTGGAATTCGCAGGTCAAGGGCTTCTCGGTGATCCCGCGCCGCTGGGTGGTCGAGATCTGTCAAGCACAGTGCACTCATGGAGTCTGTTGCTCTGTTGTCTCGGCGGTCTCGGTCCAGATGCGGCGGCTGTACCAGCCAGGCGG
>NZ_JBEYTS010000106.1:0-17256 GCF_040643155.1 Streptomyces sp. NPDC047453
ACCCGACTTCGTCGAGGCTGCTCTCGCCCTCCCCGGCGATCCCCGGTTCCGGCTGCCTCCAGCTTCACCTCGCCGCTACGACGCCGAGGCGACGGCGGTCTTCCACCTCCGTCCGAAACAACAGCGCCTCGTGGCGCACTGACAGAGTTCTTACCGGCACCCCGTGTTACCCGGCCGGGTCGAGGAGGTTGGCGAACTCGCGGTCGGCGGCGGCTTCGGCGCGGCAGCGTGCGGCGGCGGCGTGGTGCTCGTCGGCGAGTTCGGGCTGGACGGCGGCCAGCTGGTCGAGGAGGCGGGCGGCATGCTCGCGGTCTTCGCCGCGGCGGCGCAGGGCTCCGCCCCGGTCGGCTGGGGCGCTGGAGTGGTGGAAGCGGTGGTCCAGGTGGGCGATCTCGGCGCGCAGTTCACTCAGCCGGGCCTCGATGGCAGCCGCCTGTTCCCGGCGGATGCGGTCGGCCTCCTGGTCGGGAAAGCGGACCGCGTCCAGGGTGGAGCTGAACGCGTCGCCGGGGCGGTCGTCGTCCAGGCGGGCGTAGGCGTGATCGAGGTTGGCGGCGGCATCCCAGGCGGTTAGGCCGCTGCCGCCGCCGAGTGCGCGCCGTCCGTTGGCACTCCAGGCGGTGACCGCCGGGGTCCAGCGCTCGGCGGCGGCCTGCCGGGTGATGCCGCCGGCGGCCCGGCCGATGGCGGCCCAACTGGTGCCCTCCTCGCGTTCGGCGACGACGGCCTGGTTGATGACCTTCTCCAGCTGTTCGCGCAGGGCGAGGGCGCGGCGTACCCGGTCGCCGGGCGGGGCGTCGATGTCGTGGGCCAGCAGGCCGTGGGCGAGGTCGGCGAGCTTCTTCGCGCACAGGCCGTAGGAGACGCGGGCTTCGTCGCGGGGACCGAGCGTGGCGGGCACGGGCGGAGCGGTGTCAGTCATGGCCGTCAGGCTATAGCTGACGCCCGCCCCATGGCAGGCCCGGCCTGACGTTGAGGCGCTGTCACGCCGGACCTGCTCATACGGCATGGGCAAGGCAGTCCTGGCGTATGCCTCATCGGCAAGGCCGTCTTGCTAATGCTGGTATCGAAGGCTCCACCCGCCGTCCGATCACGTCATGTCTGCCTTGCTGCTGCCGTCCGCGTCAAGCCGTGCTTGCCATTTGCTTGCCCTGTAAGCCCGCCTTGACGTGCTGTCGAGTTCCGTGGACCGCAGCGTCTCGCCTCGGATAATGTGCCATATCCGAGGCGATAAAACAGACATGAGGAACCGTCGACTCCGCTTCCCGCCAGCGGCCCGAAAGTGTCGAACGCTTGACACACGCCGAGTCGGTCGACACGGCCGTCCGGCTCTGCCTCGCAGGAGGCGGGCCGGTGACCGGCGTGCCACACCCAGGCTCAATCGTCACGTGATGCTCGGGTCCCGGGGTGGTAGCGTGCATGCAAGCGTCACGTGACGATTGAAGGGGGGAGGGGTCTCTATGGCGATGTGTCTGGTGTGCGGCGCAGACCTGCCCGCGCAGCGCGGCCCGCGCGCCCGCCGCTACTGCTCGCGCGCCTGCCAGGCCAAGGCGTATCGCGCCCGCCAGCGGCAGCGCGACGCCCACCGCCTTGCCTCCAGCGACCTACAGGGTCTGCTCGCCCGGTACGACGGTGTGCCCGCGTCGGAGCTCGCCGACCAACTTGCGCTCGCGGCACGGCGGCTGGCCGCTGCCCTGGCCGCCGGGCAAGCCGTCGACGACTTCGACCTCGGCGTGCTGGCGTGGATCCCGGCCGTTCTCACGGCCCGCGCCCACCAGGCCGGTCCCGCTGCGCACGCACTGCACGGCGTCCCCGGCCGCCAGGCCGTCCCGACCGCAACCGTCGGGGAAACGGCCGTCCGCCGGGAACCGGCGGGTGCGGCCGCCGCCGGGTCGGGAGCGTCACGTGACGATTCGGGGCGGAGCGCCCGGGCCACCCGACCGGCGACGCGCGCCGTCAAAGAGCCACACGATGATTCAGCGGTAACGACCACGCCCAGCGGGATCGAGCCGCGGCCGCAGAAGCTCGCGCGGAAGAAGGCCCGCGCCATCATCGACGCCGCGGAACTGGTGCGTCACCCGGAACACCGGGACAACCACCGTTGGATCCTGCGCAGCGACGACACCGTGATCGGCTACGTGGAGCCGACCTACGGCGGCGCCTCCCGCTCCGGGCGCAACGGCTGGGCCGGCCGTCTCGGCGGCCACCCCGGCCCGCGCTGCAGGACCCGGGACGGGGCGGCGGTGGACCTGGCGGCGCGCTGGGTCCGGCTGGTCACCGCTGCACCGAAACGCACCATCACCGGCGACTCCTGACCGCCAACAACGGCTGCCGTCGGCACGTCCGATCGCGCAGAACAGCCGTGAGGGCCTGGAGGGAAACGGGACTGTGAAGGAAGGACGATGACCACCGAGCTGGAGCATGTTGAGGTCGTTGACGCCGAGCTGGTCGACGACGACGTCCCTGCCGAGGCCGCGGTCGAGGCGCACGACCCGGCGGCGGCCGCCGTCCTGAAGGCTTTGGAGAAGGACGCTGAGGAGCACCTCGACCGGATCCGGCCGAAGAAGACGAGCTCCGGCTATGCCCGCGACTGGCAGCAGTGGAAGGAGTTCCACAGCTGGCTCGCCGAGAAGACCGGCACCGAGCTGCCGCTGAGCTCCATCACTGTCGGCACCTTCGTGGGCTTCGTGACCTGGTTGGACCAGGTGCAGAAGGCCGCGCCGAACACGATCGAACGCAGGATCACCGGCGTCACCTCCGAGGCCCGCCGCTACGGATACACCGTGCCCAAGACGGCCACCGAGGCGGCCCGCCGGGCGTTGAAGCCGCTGAAGAACGACAAGGGGCGGCAGGCCCGCGGGCGCGGCAAGGCGGCGGCCGCCACCCCGGACGACCTGAAGGCGATGAACACGGCGCCCCGCGAACGGGCCCCGCAGCCGACCGCTCGGCGCCGCCTTACGCTCGTGGTGCCGGAGCTGGCCCGGCTGCGGGACCGGGCGCTCAACACCTTGAAGTTCGCCGTCGCCGGGCGAAACGCGGAGATGAGCGAACTCGATGACCCGCACATCCGGCTCGTCGACGAGGGCCTGAAGGTGCACGTCCCGTCGGTGAAGGGCCGACCGGCCCGGGACGTGCCCGTCACCTACGGCGAGAACCCCGACACCTGCCCGGTGCGCTGCTGGCTGGCCTGGCAGGAGGCCAAACTTGCCGCCGGGGCCGCCCCGGACGGTCCCGCGTTCCTTCCCGTCGACCAGTGGGGCCACCTGGGCACCATCCGGCTGTCGCCGGACGGCGTCGGCCGCGCCATGGCCCGCGCCGCCCAGTACGCCGGACTGACCGGACGCCGGATCACCGGCCACTCCGGCCGGCGGGGCCTGGTCACCACCGGCCGGAAGAAGGGCAAGCGGGTCGAGAAGCTGCGCAAGCAGGGTGGCTGGTCCGCCAACTCGGCGGTGTTTTGGGAGTACATCGACGAGGGCGAGATGTTCGAGGACGCCGCCACCGACGGAATCGGGCTGTGACCGGACCCGCGCGCCCGGTCCGGTCACCGTACGACGCACGTGAGGAGCAGGAAGGAAGGCTGTGGCCGTCAACTACTCCGCGATCTGGCAAGCGCTGAACCCGCGGCAGCAGTTCTATCTCAAGACCGTCTTCGAGGAGGACCAGGCGCGGGAGGCCGCGCAGCGTGCGGCGGGCGCGTCGGGGGAGTGGAACCGTACCCCGGCGTCCGAGTGGCGCACGATCGACGCGTACCACGAACCGGCCGCACCCCGTGAACTGGTGGGCATCACGGATTTGCAGATCCGTTGGCGGGGCGCCGGGCACCACGATCCGGGCACCGGTGCCACCATCAAGATCCTGGTGGGCCATGACCTGATCACCACCGACCTGCGGCCCACCCGGTTCGGGTACATGCACACCGTAGCCATGACCAAGCAGGGTCGGGCCTTGATGCGGTGGGTGACCCGGCCGCGGGCCTCCCGGACGAAGGTGCCGCTCAAAGAGCGGGCCGCCGAGGTCCTCGGGCAGCTCTACGAGGCCTCCAAGGGCCGCACGGGATACCTGGACTGGCGCCGCTCGCCCACCATCGACAAGGACCTCATTCCGCGCGGGCTGGCCCGCTCCCGCGGCTACGCCATGGGGTTCGAGATCACCGAGGAGGGCGTCGCCCATCTCGCCGAGCACCACGCCGCCTACGCCGCCGCTTATCCGAAGCTGAATCTGCCCGACCCGTCGGGCGCGGTCGGCTGGCCCGAGGCGGCTGACCGACTCCTCGAAAGACTCGGGGACGAATGCCGGTCGCTCGCCCTCGCCGCCGAGAGGGCCACGGAGCAGGCGAAGGAGGAACGCAGGCGGGCTGAAGGCGAGTTCAGGGAGGAGTTCCACCGGCGGACGACGGGGCTGGCCCTGGCCTTGTATCGGGAGATCTTCGAGCTGAAGAAGGGCCACGCGAAGGCCTTGGCCGACACCTACGACGGCTACCGGGAGCAGATGCAGACCGCCCTGACGGAGCGGGTGCCGCAGTACGCGGCCGCCACGCTCGCGGCGGTAACCGCACTCGTGGAGGGCGCCGACCCAGTGGCAGCGATGCGTGCCCAGACGGAGGCCCCCGTCGCCGCACTGCCGGCGTTCACTCCCACCGGGGTGGTCTCGGTTGACGTGGAGGCCGAACGCCTGCACGCGGAATGCATGCGCAAGCGGCGCCACCGGGCCGCCACCACCCGCAAGGGGAAGGCGAAGGCCGCCACCGGCCTCCAGACCGACGCCGTGCCCACCCCTGCGCGCGGCACCGAGCTGGAGTACCCGTGGGCGCTCGCCGCGCACCTGCACCGGGCGCTGCGGGACGGCTACCTGTACCGACTGCTGACCGCCCCACCGGAGGAGCCCCAGCCGAAGAAGCAGCGGCGCCCGGCCGGGCTGCTCGACAAGGTGCCCTACCGGCTGCTCGTCGCCCTCGTCAACGTCGACCAGGGCGAGCGCCATCACACCCGTCACGTCGTCGAGGCGTACGGCCGGAAGGTCACTCCCGAGGACTTGGAGGCGCTCCCCAAGGGCCTGCTACTCGGGGACGTCAGGCGTGTCACCCGCAGCGCCAAGGCCCCCAAGGTGCTGGCCGACAAGGGGTTCGCCACCGACATGGACCTGATCCAGTTCGAGCCCCGCGGCTACCACGAGGACACGTGGCCGCTGCTGCACATCACCCAGGCCGGGCTGGACCACTTCGCCGAACACCGTGCGACATACGCCGAGCTCTACCCGGACGTCCCTCTTCCCGTGCAGGCGGCTGAGGGCGAGGCCTGACGTCGCCCCTGTCCACCCTCGCGGCCCGTCTGCCCCGCCGTTCCCGGCGACGGTGCACGGGCCGCGGTGCCGTCCGGCGCGCACCGGGCCGCACTCCCCGCTTCCTTGCCGCGCCGGTCGGTGCCGCGGGAGCGGGGGTCTGGGGGCCGGCGAAGGCCCCCAGCAGCCATCGTCCTCAGCCCATCGGTGTGCACCGTCAGCGGATGCTCTCCCTGGACAACGCCTTCGACGACGAGGGGCTCACCGAGATGAACGGCGACATCGTCGTCATCACCGAGCGGCACACGGAATCACCGCGCAGCGTGCTGCGCGACCTGGGAACCGAGTACCTGGTGCCCGCGGTCGACGTGCAGATCCGGCACGTACCGCTGACGCCGACCTCCAAGTTGTACGTCCTCAACGGTGTGGAGGTCCTCTTCGGACCGTACGAGGTGATCGAGCGGCCCGTGGTTCTCGAGACCGGCGAGGAGATCAGGGCGCTCGACGTGCTGGGGCTCGGGGCAACCCTCACCCATCACATGCGCGACGGCACGCAAGAGGTGGTGTGCAAGGCGACCTCGAAGGTGCGACGCAGGCCGGAGGCACTGGTAGGGGCACTCCACCCGTTGTGCCGACGTCAGGTGCACCTGAGATGCAGGGACGACACGAGGACCGAGAGCATAGGCAGTGTGATGTCGCGCACAGCGTCACCCTGCATGCACAAGCCTCAACACCCCTATGACCTGCGCTTTTTGAAGTAGGCCGCACGAAGGCAAGGGGTCAGGACAGAAGCTACCGCATCTCCGAAATGACGTTCCCCCTGCCCCCTCAAAATATCCCACTTATACCGTTCGAGGCATTTGCGTTGTGCCGCCGATCGTTACGAGTACCCCACCCGCCTTGCCTATCCTCATCTCCAGACGAGCAACACCGGTCGCAGGACGAGGACTTCGCGGTCGAGATCGACGCTGGGGGGTCCGGGTTCTGAGGCCGACCGCGCCAACGGGTTGCTTATCGCCGCGTAGTCCGACCGTCCTTCGACACCCGGGAGGAAAAGACCAGCGGCCCCCTGCGCCAACAGGGGGCCACCTGCGTAGTCCGACAGTCCCTCATCACCCGATCTGCGCTCTGCGACAAGCATTCGACCGATTGGAGAGAAGCCATCGTTACCGCCACCGAGCCTAAAGGGCCCGGCATCCGTGAGTCGAGTTGGGCAAGCCCCTGTACGGGACACCCTGTTCCGCGTAGCCCTCTTCGGAGGCTTCTGACCAGCGGCCTCCCTTTCTGTGAACGGCTGTCTCAGCCCCCTGGATGTCGACAGCCGATGACGGCGCTGCCAGTCATCGTGGCTCGCGCCCTCGCCTATGCCGACCGCCGGGCCCAGGCGCCGAGGAGGAAGCGGTGAGCCGCCAGCGGTCCCGTCTCCCCGCTCGGGTCACCGGCTTGGTCGGAGGCGGCGCCGCGCTCGGCCTCTCGGCGTTCGTCCACGCTCCGTGGTGGGTCTACCTCGGTGTAGCGCTCGTGGCGCTGGTGCCGGCGGTGCTGCCGCAGGAGTCCGAGCACCGGCGCGACTTCTACCGCGACTACTTCCGACACCGCGAGCAGATGGTGCGAATCCGGCAGGAGCCCCTACAGGGGCCGCTGGGCCTCCCGGCTCGTAGGGAGTCGGACAGACCCGAGCCGTCCGGAGACCGGATGCCCCACGGGTAGCGGCGAGGGTGGTGTCACCGCGGTCCTGCCGGAGGCCCTGCACGGCATGGGCGGCGTCGGTAAGTCGCAGATCGCCGTCGTCTGGGACGACACGGGGTGAGGAGGTTGCGGGGCTAACCCACGACTCCTCGATGGTGATCCCGGCCGTCACCCGGCGGCCGTCCCAACTCGCCAGGAGGCCCTGCCCCATGTCCGACCCCGCCCGCACCAAGCTCGCTGTCGCCGCCCTCGGCACCGCCTTTGCCGTCAGCGTCGCCATCCAGGCCCCGCAGCTGGTCGTGCCCCTGACGTTCGGGCTGACCGTCTGGATCGCCGCCTGTGCCTTCCTGAAGCTGTGAAGCAGAGGCAGAACGGGGGACAAAGGTACGTCCCCTCGCGGGGGACGTCACCGGTCGCCCCGGCATGGGCAAGTCCAGGCTTGCCCTCCCCGTCGCCGCCTGTGTCTTCCTGGGGCCGCGTCTCGGCGTTATCCACGGGTTCCGACCAGCTCAGGCGCGAGGCCAACATGGTCAACGCGGCCCTGCTGCTGCGCCGCTCCGGTCCCGGCGATCTCCCCCTCGCCCTGGAACAGGCCGCAGCCTCGGCCTTGGGGACCATCCGTACAGCCGTTGGCGTTAAGCACTTGATCTTGGTCCCTGGGCCGCCGAGGTGAGCGTCAAAGGGGCAATGGGATGATCTTGCTCGATGAGTGCTGAACAGAAATCCGGTGTGCGGTGGGGCTGGGTGGCCAGTTTCCTTGAGCGTCGGAGGGACCGGCCGCAGGTCCCTCGAAGGCTGTCCCTTGATGAGGCTGCCGAACGCGCCGCCGACTACTTGGAGGGCCGGTAGCACGCGGGGCAGGCTCTACCGCATCTCGGCGTTCGGGTGGGGCTGGGACTGGAGCCGTTCGCGCAGGTCGATCTCCTCGGCGGTGAGTGGCTCTCCGGGCCGGCGGATACGGGCGGGCTTGGGTCGCAGCGGAAGGCCGTCATCCACCGCGGCGGCCTCGGCTTCGGCGAGCGCCCGGTAGAGCGAGGCGACCGACGGTGACTTGCCCGCGTTCTTCCCGACCTTGATCGTGAGCTTCTTCGCGATCTCGGGGACGGGGACGCCCTTGTCCTTCAGTGCGACGGCGAAGGTCAGCATGTCGTCGTCGATGACCTTCGGCCGTCCGCCGTGGTTGCCCTTGGATGCGGCGATGACTTGGCCTTCGAGGGTCTTCTCCCGGATGTAGTTGCGCTCGATCTGCCCGGCGACGGCGAGCACGGCGAAGAACATGGCGCCCATGCCGTTGGGGTCGTAGATCCCGGTGAGCGGACCGGTGAGGAGTTCGAGCTGGATGCCGCCGGCCTGGAGCTCGGCGGACAGGCTCATCAGCTCGGCCGCGTTCCTGGCCAGCCTCTTGAGCTCGTGCACCGTGAAGATGACCGGTGTATCGGGCGCGGCCTCCTTGAACTGGTGGGCCAGCGCGAGCGCCTTCTCCAGCTCGGGCCGCACCTTGACGCGGGTGCTGATCTGTTCCTTGAAGACCTTGTGGCACTCGGCCCGGTGGAGGGCTTCGAGCTGGCTCGCCAGCTCTTGGCGGGCGGTCGAGGTGCGGGAATACCCAATTCTGATCGGTCGCTCGGTGCGGGGCGCGGGCACGATCGCGAGTGCCGCGCCCTGCTTCCACGCGCGGCCCGGGTACCGGTCGGCGGGGACAAGAACTTCGAGTTCCTCGCGGAGCGCGGGGACGAGAACGAAGCGGGGGGTGTGGTACTTCGCGGCGGTCTTCCCGCCGCGGGTGCGGCAGGCGCTGCCGGCGGGCGCGTCACATTTCGTGCAGTCGTGACGTTCTACCGCAAGTGCTGCCTGATCGGGCGTGAGATCCATGCGGGAAGTCTCTCAGAAGTGCCTCGCATAACGTGCAGGTTTTGAGGGGACTTTTGCGAGTGGCGGCCTGCGGAAACGTGATCACTCGGGGGCCGTTCTCAGAACTCTCACAGATGGTCATTTATGAGAACCACGGGGCGTGACAGCCCATGGCCACAGGCTGCCCGGCCGGCGGCGGCATCGCCGGACTTGATTGTCTGCGGTAGCTTGGTCCATCACTTATTTACGGTGAGGGGCCGGAGACGCAGACGGTCACTTTAAAGAGAGAGCTGTTTCAGGCAACAGTATCCGGTAAGGGGGAGCGGGGGATGGTGCAGGCGGAGAATCGAGGCGGTGGCTCGGAACGGAATCGACGGGGGCCATCACGGCGGGCGCTCGTTGCAGGCGCGGTATCGGCAGCAACGGGGCTGGGGGCGGGTGCCTGGCTGTTCACATCTTGTCAGAGGGATACCGGTTCCGGGAAGGGCGAGCCAGGCTCCAAGGCAACGCCGCCGTCCGGGACCGCTGCACCCGATACAGCTCCAAGTTGGCCGATCAACATCACGTTCAATACCGCGCCTCCCGCATTTGAGGGAGACACTCTCTATTGCGCTGAGTACGGCGGTCGTGTCCGAGCCTTCGACGCAATTTCAGGGCGGGAGCGTTGGCGCTTCACGCCGCCACGCGAGGTCTCTCTCAAGAAGGATGTGCAGCAGTCCACGCCTCTACTGGGAGACGGGCTGGTGGTGACGGGCCGGTGGGGACGCTCTTCCGCGGTCTTTGCCTTGGAAGCAGCCACTGGCACTCTTCTGTGGTCCCGTCAGTTATCCGGCAGCCTGTCGTCGTGCACTAGGTGGAAGGATCTGGTGATCTATGCAGACCAGAATCCGTCAGAGCCACCGGACATCGGCACTGGCCACGTGTATGCCGTGCGGGCAACAACGGGCAAGCCTGTTTGGGAGATTTCCGTGCCAGCGACACAACATCTGATCCCCTTGGATGACTCTCTGCTCATCAAGCACATCGATCAAATCGGTCACCCCGATTCAGGGTGGGACGGACAGATGCGCGCCGTTGATCCGAGGACAGGCCGGTCCTTGTGGCGCAGTCCCGTCGAGATGAGTAATCCCACGGGTGAGCGGTCGGCGTCAGTGGTTGGATATACCCCCATTATTGACGGTGTCCTGTTGGCCTGGTTCCTGGCTGATTCACTGGAGCAGCCCCAGCTCGATGCCTGGCGGCTATCTGACGGGGCCCTGCTATGGACCCGCAGGGGGGACGAAAGCCTGACAGAGCCAGCCGTCGGTGCGTCGCACAATCTCTATGTAGCGGCTGACGGCCGCTGCATCGCTCTCGATGCGAGGTCCGGACGAGAGATTTGGTCGCGGCGCAGGCACAAGGCCAGCCATGAGACTCCCGTCCTGCATGGGGAAACTTTGATCGTTCCCGAATACACAGCTCACGCTGACAGCTCTCGCCTCGGAACGTCCCGATTGCTATTCCTGAACGCCGCCACCGGGGAGATGAGTCATTTCTGGGAGCAACGGGACGATGTTGATATCGTCGCTACCGAGGGCGGAGTGGTGTACGCATCAGTCCATACTGCGTTAGGGAATCGTAGCGAGCTGGCCGCCATTGATATTTCCTCGGGGAAGCAGATGTGGGTGCGCGCTGTCGAAAGTGGGAACAGCTATGAGGCGCGCGGCGAATTTCTTTATGTCTACGGTTCGAGGATGATTGATCGACTCCATGCGAGGACGGGTAAACCAACTCGCTGAGCTGTGGCCGCGTCCTGGGACTTCAACTCTCCTGAACTCGCGCAAATTGTATTAACTTGGTGGGACACCATACGGGGATCCTGCGTGGGAACTCAGTGTCCCATAGAGGTCAGCTTGTCTCGCAGTGACTTCAGTTCCTTCGAGACGGTGACGCCAGGGGTACCCATGAGGCGGTCTACCAGCGAGGATGACTCACTCAAGCAGTACGGATCAACTACGTCCTTAATGATCCAGCTGTCACCATCCGGGCGGAATTTTGGATCGGTGCCGACGTCGACTACGGCAATAGGGCCAACCGTTGTCTTCTTGCCGTCATGCTG
The DNA here is from genome assembly GCF_040643155.1 of Streptomyces sp. NPDC047453. Lineage (NCBI taxonomy): Bacteria > Bacillati > Actinomycetota > Actinomycetes > Kitasatosporales > Streptomycetaceae > Streptomyces > Streptomyces sp. NPDC047453. Next base: position 10,919 of record NZ_JBEYTS010000106.1, read on the forward strand.
AAAGGAAACATCTACCAGTCCGTACCAGGGTACGATTAGATCCCCGTCTGGCCCAATGGTCACAGTCAGGCGGTCGAGGTCATTATCTTTGACCGTGAAACTGATCTCCTTCGATTTCTCGTAATCCTTCAGGGGCTTGGCGGGAATTGGGAAGTCGTAGTTCATGGATACAACCAAATTCCCGCCGATTTGGTGGCATGAGGGCAGGAATCCGGACTCGCGGACGTGTACCGTCGCCTTGGTGACGAGAGATGGACCTGGGGCCCTATTGTCGAAGGTGACATCGATGTGAGGTCCATCGAACTTTCCTTCTTCCAGTACTGCTTCATCAACCGTGTCGACGACCTTGCCCTCGATGCCTCCTTTGATGTAGGCGGCAACACGCTCAACTTTGAGGTTCGGCTGACGTGCCGCTTCTGAAACTCCTGTGCTTGCCTGCACCTCCCCGCTCTCCGCTTGAGAGTGCCCGGTGTCGGAGGAGTCATTGCCATAGATGATGATGAGAGGGAGGCTGACAATTGCGGCGGCTGCCCCAAGCAGGCCAATGATGTTGGGCTTGTGCCCCCAGCGTGAACTTGGATCGCTGTCAGGTGCAGACGGCGTGCCGGTCGTCGAAGGCGCAGCCGGCGCCGCTGCCGAGGCAGATGGGGTGGCTGGCGTTGGTGCCGGCGTGGGAGTCGCTGCGGGTACCGGAGCGGGTGTGCCTTGGTCGCTTGGCGCGGATGGAGTAGGCGGCTGGGTGCCTGCTCCGTGGCTTGCAGGACTTCCGTGCGCACTTCCGCCAGTGTTACTTGAAGGGCTCGACACACGTATCCCCTAACTAGATGGTGGCCCAAGTCCCCATGTGCAGAGGCAGATTATCTAGGATCTCGTGTGGCGATGGGAAACCGTTGAGTCCTGTTCCTGGTGTTCGTGGGCGTCCGAGTTACGCAGGGTCAACGGACGACTCCGGCTTGAACCACTGAGCAAGGACGCCATCGCGTGCGCCGGGCGATGGGAGCCAGCTCCATGGCGGGCGGACGTGCCCCACGCCTGGAGGATTCGACGATCCGCGCCATTGGCTGAACCCCCTCCTGCCCCGGCTGCGCAACGATGCCGAGCTGGCCCAACAGTAGGCAACCAGACTGGGCGATGAGCCCCCTTCGAAGATCCGCTCGCCGGTACTCGTGAACGCGCTCAGCCCCTCGGTCGAGGCGGCAGTTCAAGGACGTTGCCCTCCGCTTGGTGCTCGGTCCGCAGCATCTGGTTGTTGTGGTGCAGCGAGGCGATGACCGTGTTCGCGGCGGTCAGCTGCCGGTTGAGTTCGAGCCGAGTTCGGCACGGCCCCGCAGCTATAAAACCGTGACGCCAACGGGCCTCGGTGTACGCCGCACCGCCCTTACGATGATCGGCGTGACCGTCCGCCGCGCCCTTGGCACCGGCCCCGAGGCTGCCGCGCACAGCATCCGCGCCGCCCAGGCCGACCTTCTCGACGAACTCCCCGGCGTCCACCTGCCCGACGTTGCCGAGCTGCGCGCTCGGGGCGTGCTCGGAGCCCCCACGGCGACGCTCCCCACACCGCGGCGGACCCTCGGAGCCGGCGGCCGCGCCGACGAGGAACCTCCCCACCCTGGCGCCTGACGCGCCCTCGCCGTTACCCGGAGGTTGAGGAAGGGGAGGGGGTTTTTCGGGTCTACGAGCTGGGCGAGGGTGTGTACCCACGGGAACGGGTCAGGTTCGCACCGTGCAGGTCCGCGTCGGTCAGGTCCGCACCGCGCAGGTGCGCGCCGGTCAAACCGACCCGTCCACCCAGTCCTGCCGCGCAAGGACCGGCGCATACCGCCACCGGCCGCCGGACAGCACCCACAAGGCCGGGCGGTCGCCCTTGGGCCACGTCCATACCTGCGGCTGCGGCCTGTCCTCCGGTCGCCACGGACGCGCCGGTTCGGGCTCGGGGATGAGGGTGGTCGTCTCGCTCACGCGTTCGTCTCCGCCACGGCGTCGGGGTTGCCGGCGCGGGAGGACTCGGTGACCAGGCCGCGGCGGGGGCTGTGGCCGGTGGGCCGGATGTCCAGCCGTGCGCGGGCGCCGAGCCGGGTCAGGACGTCGCCGACCGCCTCGGAGGTCAGCCCGGCCTGTGGGACGGTGCCCCACCTGCTGTGCAAACGGCGGTAGGCAAACACGGCCACTGGCTGCGCGAGGCACAACGTCTGGCGTCGAACCGATGACGCTGGGAGTCGTTAAGCAGGAGGATGTCGCATGCCTTCCTCACTCCGCGTCCTTGGCGCAACGGCCGCCGGACCCGTGGATAACGCCGAGACGCGGCCCCAGGAAGACACAGGCGGCGATGGGGAGGGCAAGCCTGGACTTGCCCATGCCGTCGCGCCTGAGCTGGTCCACAACTACGACCAGGTCATCAAGTACGCCACCGCGATTCGCACCGGCAGCGCCTCCACCGAGGCGATCCTCTCCCGCTTCACCCGCGCGGCCACCTACGAGCCTGACGGGCCGTTCCACCTGTGTACCGACGATGTGCTCGTCATCTTCGACACGGACGTCGCCGAGCGCGCCGGACTCCGAGCCTGATCAACGCCCCAGAGCGGCTCGCGGGTTCGAATCTGAGCTGACGGGCCGTGGGGCGGTGATCCGGGCACGTTGCTTGGGCCGTCGGTGGCTCAGCCGTCGAAGTTGGTCCAGGGGATTCCGAGCCGCCCCAGTGGCCGGAGAACGCTGCGATGTACCGCGCCGACCCACACCGAGGTGTTCCCGTGCCACTGGTCCGTCGTCTCGGCGATCACGCCGGGTGCGACGTAGAAGCGTGTGGAGTCGTTCGGCCAGCGCCAGGGCTCCCACGGCACCGGAGTCAGTGCGGCTGTCAGCGTGTCGACGTGCTCGGCGGCCAGATCGGTGCGCAGGGCGTTGTAGGGGGCGTTCATCATGGCCTCATACAGGGCGAACTGGAGCAGGAAGCCGCTCAGCGGCTGATGCTCCCGGCGCAGCTCGTACCCGTCCTGGTCTATCCATACGTCAGGGTCGGGGCGCGATGGATCGAACAGCCAGGTGAATCCGCCCTGGTTCTCGTCTCCGAAGGCGATCAGGCCGTCGTGCTCCTCCCGCCACGCGTGTGGGGGCCGCAGACGGTTCTGAACGCCGAGCAGGGCGGGCCGGTGTCGGGCCAGCCGGTAGAACACGGCAAGCGGTTCGGGAACTTCCCATGGGGCTGCGGCGAACGTGCCGAGGTCCTGGTAGGTCTCGGGGATCCAGCCTTCGACGAACTGCGTCAGCGCTTCGAGCGGGCTGGCGGTCATATACGTGAGCCAGTCCAGGTTCGGCAATGTCTCGGGTTCGGCAGGCGGCCTGACCCGGTTCAGGAGCTCCGGGGTCAGTTCCGGCTCTATCGTCAGGGCCGCGTAGTCCAGGCATCCGTCCGTGTATCTGGCCTGCCCCGGCTTGCCGACTCCCAGGTATACGTAGCCTTCCGGCAGTCGGGTCAGCAGATGGACCGGTCGCGTGTCCGGGCACTGGGTCCAGCTCCATTCGGGAGAGTCCGGGGGATGTCCGAACAGGCGGACGCCGACGTCGTCGACGAATGGTCCGTGAAGGTGGAACCGGCGGCCGTTCCATACGCCGCTTACGTCGGGCCCGTCCCGCAGGTCCGCAATGATCACGGTTGCGGAGTCGCCGAGCAGGACGGAGGCGCCATCGATCTCGCAGCCGATGACGTTGTCGCCGGCCAGGCGTATCGCAGCGCCCTCGGTGAGGAGATCATTCGGGTTCACGGACATGCGACGGACCTTATCGCCGTCGCGGATCATTCGGCCGCCACGGCGGCTGGGCTGACGGCTCCCGCGCCCTGCTCGGCTACCTGGAGGAGGGCGACCGCTGGGAGCGCAACCCCGTCACCGGCCTCTGACCACACCCGGCCTCCGAGGCCCGCCGGCACCGCACCGCGCGGGCCTCCACCGTTCCCCAGGTTTCTGGACTTTCTGGACCGCCCCACGCGCGCGCACGGGAGCCGTCGACACCCGGCCGATAGGGGAAACCGTGTTACCGGTCCTTGCCAAGGGTCGGAAGCCCGCCACGGTACGGGCGGTACGCAGGCCCGTTGGCGCGCGGGGTGATGCCGAGCTTCTTCTTCAGCGCGGCAAGATGCTCGGCGTCCGCCTGGGCCTGCTTCTCCTCGTCCTCGGCAGCTCGAAGCCGTGCAGCTTCCGCATCGGGGACGATCCGCTTGGGCTGCATGGTGTCGAAGTTCTCGGTCTCGAAGAGGAAGCCGAGGCCCCACAGCCGGTACTGTTCAGCAGCCTCGCTGTCGCCACGCTCGATGGCCTCGCGCTGCTCCGCCTCAAAGTGGCGTGCCATGCCGATACAGAAGGCATACCGGCTCTCGCCGATCCAGGTTTCCCGGACATGGTGTTGCTGTCGCTGGCGCCCATCATGTCCCCCTCGAGGCTCCGTTTCACGGATGGTAGGCGCCCAACGGCGAGCCGAGCCGTGAAACCGCCCAACGCCCGCACAGCGAAGGCCCGGCCACCCCACCGTGAGACCCGCACCCGGCCCGCTGACATGCGGATAGGTACATCGGTGAAACCCGTGAGACCGTCCTACGCACGCGCGCGCGGGCAGTCGCGCATCCGGTTCCGCCCCGCCCCCGCGCGAAGGCCGGAGACCCCCAGACCCGTACACCCGGCGAGAGCCCTCCCCCTCGGTCCGCCCCTCGAGCTCCCAAGGGGCCCCTCCCCACAAGACGCCCTTGCATGAGCGGGGGGCGCCTTTCGTCCTTCTGTGGTGGTCAAGCCCGTCCAACGCAGTGCCCGCAGGGCTTCTTGTTCTCGGCGCGGGCCTCGGCCTTGGTCACGTGGAGGATGGGGCGGATCGTTCGTCCCGCCTCCACGTTGACCGCTCTCCTGGAGTGGAACCCCGTGGTGCAGTCGGGCCGGTGGTGATGAAGCGCTGTTCGGTCACGATCGTGGTCCTCACGGCTCGATGACGCGGTACTGAACGGGCCGGTCCTGCACCTTGACCAGCAGGCCGGCTTTGGCGAGGCGGCGGTAGGTTTCCCGCACGTATTTCTCGTCCGGGGCATATCCGGCATCACGCAAGACGGTCACGCCACGGGTGGTGTCCCACAGGCCGCCTAGCGTGCGAATTGAGTGCTCCAGGCTGCCGCTCTGAGTGGAATCATCGGCCATGGTCGCATTCTCCTGCTCGTGGTACTTGCGGACGTGGTTGCGGATGCTGGACGGGGCGGCAGCGTAGCCGCAGCCGTAGTTGCAGTACCGCCAGCCGCCTTCGGTGAGGGCGGCGGCGCGGACGGAGTTGTCGGGGCCGTAGCCGTGGTTACTGGTCGAGGAGTTCTCCGACAAGGGTGTCGAGTTCTTCGGCGTGCGGTGACTGCGCCAGGGCCTGGCGCACGCTCTGCCTCAGACGGACGAAGTAGGTGCTCTCGTCGAGGTCGAGGGCCGCGATACGGGCGGTCTCGGCCTCACCAAGTTCGGCGAGTCGACGGTGCTTGGGGTTACCGGCGTCGTACAGCGGGATGGGCAGGTTCCACAGGCTCTTATCGATGTCCCGCTCATCCTTGCCGTAGGACATGAAGGGACGGACCAGCTCGGTGGTGACTGGGGTGTTCAGAATCGCGCACAGGTACATGCCCTCTTCCCGGCTGGCGACCGTGCCCCAGTACAGCTTGTGCTCCATGATCATGCTTGGGTCGTCGACCAGCGCTGCGACCACATGCATGCCGGATGCCCCGTAGACCACGCGGAGCGGTGTTCCAGGAACTTGGAGGCTGAGCCCTCTCCTGAAGTTCAAGCGCTGCACGAGCGTGGTACTGCGGTGTTTCGTCCAACGCTGCTCTGCCTGGCGCCACCACTGGGCCACATCCGGATAGCGATCGAGATGGGGGTGCTCGCCGTCCATGAGCGTGGCACCCTCCAGGGGCAGCACAGCCTTGCGGGGCGGCAAGACTCGATAGGGGAGCACACTCTCGCCGAGCATGACCGGCCGGATGAACTGTGACTCGACGATCCCTTCTAGTGCTGTGACCGCATAGGTTCGCCGGGTTGGTGGTCGTGGCGGTTGGATGTGTGGTGACGTCCGATCCGAACCGCTGGGGGTGTGGTGGCCGAGCCTGTCCGTGTGCGCAGGTTGACCGACCAGGAGGGGCAGAAGCTGCAGCAGATCGTGCGCCGGGGCAGTACCAGCTCGGTGCGCTACCGGCGCGCGATGATGCTTTTGGCCTCGGCCGGCGGGAACCGCGTCCCGGTGATCGCGAAGCTGGTGCAGGCCGACGAGGACACCGTCCGCGACGTGATCCACCGGTTCAACGAGATCGGCCTGGCCTGCCTGGACCCTCG